>NZ_CP031125.1:341025-682050 GCF_007833635.1 Candidatus Pelagibacter sp. FZCC0015 | reverse complement strand
TGGAACCTTAAAAAGAAATTTACTGGATGGGTCGACGTCGATCTAACTGAAGATGGAAAATTAGAGGCAAAAAAAGCTGGTAAATTAATAAAACAAGAAAAAATTGAGATTAATCTGTATTACTCGTCTTTTCAATTAAGAGCTAAAAATACTTTAAAAATTATACAGGAAGAATTACAAGATTTTAAAAAAGTTAAGAATGCCTGGGAATTAAATGAAAGACATTATGGAGCTCTTACAGGATTAAATAAAGATGAAATGAAAGTAAAACTTGGAGAAGAAAAAGTTCATCAATTTAGACGTTCCTGGGATCTTAGACCTGACCCTTTAGATAAAAAAAATCCATTTCATCCGCTAAATATTGAAACTTATAAAGAAATTCCTTTAGAAAATATTCCTAACACTGAGTCACTAAAAGATACATATGAAAGAGTAATAAAATTTTATAGCAAAGAGATAGAATACAAAACAAGTGAAAATATTCTCATTTCTGCACATGGAAACTCCATTAGAGCTCTTTGCAAATATTTGTTTAATTTAAATAACAATGAGATATCTAAACTTGAAATTCCAACAGGAAACCCACTTTTAATAGAATTAGAAAACAGCAAAATTTCTAATTGCAAATATCTTGATCAAGAAAGAGCTAAAGATCTTTTAGTTTTTTAAAAATATCCAGATCAGTTAAATGATAAAAATCTTTTTGGCTTTCATAACCAAATAATTTTTTTTGATCTAATAAATTATTCCAAATTTCTAAAATTGAGTAATTTTCTATTTTCTCTTTAATAAATAATTTTTTGTTAATTATTTGACATCCAATGAAAATAAATTCTTTATCAGCTTCTTTGTTAATTAATTTATTTTTTAAATTAAAATCTCCTTTTAACTTTTTATCAAAACTAAATTTTTTATTTACTAAAAGAAGAATGTTTTCTAATTTTTCAGAAAAATACATTTTTTCCATTTTTAATATCTCATCTTTATAGTCATTACTCCAGATTGTATCTGGATTAAAAATCATAAAATCCTTTTCATTAGAGTCTTTAATCATATTTTGAATACCTCCTCCTGTATCTAAAATATGCTCACCATCCTCAATTATTTTGATATCAATATTAAAATTTTTACTGTTTAAAAACACTGAAAATTGATCTTTTAAATAAAAAGTATTTATTAAGATTTTTTGAATACCAAGTTTTTTGATTAAATTAATACATCTCTCCAGCATACTTACGTCTTTAATCTCTAATAAGGGTTTAGGAGTATTTAAAGTAATTGGGTTTAATCTCTTACCAAAACCTGCACATAAAATTAAAGCTGTATTTATTCTCACTACTCTACCTTATAAATTTTGGAAAATTATTTTTTAATAGCAACATCAAATTATTGAATTCATTTTGCTTTTTAAT
Organism: Candidatus Pelagibacter sp. FZCC0015; assembly: GCF_007833635.1. NCBI lineage: Bacteria > Pseudomonadati > Pseudomonadota > Alphaproteobacteria > Candidatus Pelagibacterales > Candidatus Pelagibacteraceae > Candidatus Pelagibacter > Candidatus Pelagibacter sp. FZCC0015. The sequence continues at coordinate 680,638 of NZ_CP031125.1, read as the reverse complement.
TCTATAATTAATCAATTCCCAGGCGTAAGGAATTAATTTAAGATATTTTTTTTTATTATCTCTAACAGCTAAACGCATAAATATACCAATTATTTTTAAATTCCGTAAAACAGATAAAATTTCAAAATCTTTTTTAAATTTTTTTAAATCAATTTTTTGATTTGTTTTGACATAAAACTTAAATACTTTATCTTTTAATTCATTGGGTGTTTTTAATCTTACGTCGTCAATTAAGGATGCTAAATCGTAAGCTCTATTGCCAATTAGTGCATCTTGACTATCTATTACTGCAATTTTTTTATTGTGATACATAAAATTTGAAACATGAAAATCTCTATGAACAAATGTATCATTTTTGTAATTTAATTTTGACAATAAATTTTTTACCTCTGATTTAAATTTCTTTTTAAATTTAATATTTTTAAATTTAGATAATTTCTTTGGTGCATACCAGTCACAAAAAAGTTTAGTTTCATCAAACAAAATTTTGTTATTATATTCTTGAACTTTATATAATTTGTTTTTAAAATTTTTTACTTTTTTATCTTTTATTAATTGTATTTTATTTAAAATTTTTATTATCTTTTTAAAAATGACATATTTATTATTCTTTTTTTTTTTTAAAATTTGAAACAAAGTTTGATCTCCAAAGTCATTTATTTCTATATAATTATTAATGTAATTTTCACTTAATAGAATTGGTGATAAAATTTTATTTTTAATTAAAATTTTATTTATCGCATCGTAAATTAAAAGATTTTTTAACTTTTCTTTCTTAGATACTACAATAATGGATTTATTTTTTTTGTTTCTATAAAATTCTCTAAAAGATGCGTCCCCTTTTATTTTTTTCAATTTTGCTAAGCTTTTCATCAAAATAAGTTTTAATTTAAACTTTTATATCTACAGTTCTATCATTTAATTGATTTAAATAATTAAATGATAAAGTTATAAATTTTATATCTTGTTTATCAGCAATCAATTGTGGCCATTCTATAAATGTTATTAATTTATTATCTTTTTCAAAAATATCTAAATTATTGATATCTTCTTTCCTATTAATTCTAAATAAATCATAATGTTTTATTCTTATATCTTTCACCTGATACTCATTTAATAAACTAAAAGTAGGGCTTGTAATTTCTGTTTGTGTCAAATTATTTATTTTTTGATACTCATTTATAAAATATTTAATAAAGGTTGTTTTACCAACACCCATCTCTCCATATAAAAAAATAAACTCACCACCTTTAAGATGTTTTACAAATGCTTTAGCTAATTCTTTAGTTAACTTCTCTGAAGTGATATCGATTGTGCTATCTTTAATAGCGATAGGCATCTGGTTTGAAAGGACCTTCTGTTCCAACGCTTATATAATCCGCTTGTTCTTTTGATAATTTTGTTAGTTTTGCCCCAACCTTTTTTAAATGCAGAGTTGCTACTTTTTCATCTAAATGTTTTGGAAGCACGTAAACTTTATTCTCATAATTTTTATGATTATGCCATAGTTCTATTTGAGCAATTACTTGATTAGTAAATGATGCACTCATTACAAAACTTGGATGTCCTGTTGCACAACCAAGATTAACTAATCTTCCTTCAGCTAAAAGAATAATTCTTTTACCACTTGGCAGCTCTATTTCATGCACTTGAGGTTTTACTTCAGTCCACTTATAATTTCTAAGAGCTTCAACTTGTATTTCATTATCAAAGTGACCAATATTACATAAAATTGCTCTATCTTTCATATCTCTCATATGATCTGCGGTAACAATGTCTTTGTTACCTGTTGCTGTTACAACAATATCAGCTCTACTTATAGCCTCCTCCATTAATACCACTTCATAACCTTCCATTGCAGCTTGGAGAGCGCAAATTGGATCTGCTTCTGTAACTAAAACTCTAGCTCCACTTTGTCTTAAAGATGCAGCACTTCCTTTTCCAACGTCTCCAAAACCAGCAACAATTGCAATTTTTCCAGACATCATTACATCAGTAGCTCTTCTTATTCCGTCAACTAAGCTTTCTCTGCATCCATATAAATTATCAAATTTTGATTTTGTGACAGAGTCATTCACGTTTATTGCTGGAACTAAAAGCGAATTATCTTTTTCCATTTTATTTAGTGCTTTAATTCCAGTGGTAGTCTCCTCTGAAACACCCTTAATATCTTTCATTAAATCCTGATATTCGTTGTGCATGATAGCTGTTAAATCACCACCGTCATCTAATAACATGTTAGGCTTCCAGTCAGGTTTTCCAACTATAGTTTGTTTAATGCACCATAAATATTCCTCTTCAGTTTCACCTTTCCAGGCATAAACAGGGATTCCAACCTTAGCAATTGCAGCAGCTGCATGATCTTGAGTTGAAAAAATATTACATGAAGACCATCTTACTTCAGCACCTAATGCAACTAAAGTTTCTATTAATACAGCAGTTTGAATTGTCATATGAAGACATCCTATAATCCTTGCACCCTTTAATGGTTTTTCTTTAGAATACTCCTCTCTTAAAGCCATTAAACCAGGCATTTCACTTTCTGCTATTGAAATTTCTTTCCTACCAAAATTCGCTTGAGATATGTCTTTTACTTTATAATCTTCCATGGCAAGCTTTATACATATAGGATTTTATTTATCAACATAAGATTAAACATTGGGAAATCTTATCTCAATCATAGCTCCTTCTTTATCAATACGATTAGATGCTACAATTTCACCATCGTGTAATTCAACCAAATTCTTAACTATATTTAAACCTAAACCTGAATGTTCTCCAAATTTTTCAGGTCTATTACTATAAAATCTTTTAAATATTCTTGATGTGTCTTTTTCTTTAAATCCTTGTCCTTCATCAATAATTTTGATTGATATTTGATTTTTTTCATTCGTAGAAACATCAACAAAAACATTAGCACCGTCTTTACTAAATGATATTGAATTATCTAATAAATTTGCAATAATTTGTTCAATTCTGTTTTCTATACCATTTATTAAATATTTATCTTTTCCATCATTTTTATATTCAATTTTAATTCCTTTTTTCACTTGATGAATGTTATTATAATCATCAACAACTGATTGAATGATAGGTTCAATATCAATTTTTTTCATTTTTTCTTTACTTAAAGCAACTTCATCCTTTAACATTTGTGAATAATCAGTAATTAATCTTTCTATTCTTTGTACATCATGACTAAGTATATTTAATAATCTATTTCTTTGTTCGCTATCATTTGTGTCTTGTAAAATTTCTGATGCACTTTTTAAAGATGCTAGTGGATTTCTTATCTCATGAACCAAATCTGTAGAAAAATTTTCTGCATGCGTAACTCTATTTTGAAGCTCATTAGTCATATCCTCTAAAGAATTTGATAAAAGTCCCAATTCATCATTTCTTTTTTTAAGATTTTCAATACCTGTTTTGGCTTGACTTTTTTCTTTAATGCGAATTGTATATCCAACGAGATTTTGTATAGGTTTAATAAAATATCTGCTTAACACAAAAGAAAAAATTAATATTACAAATCCTACAGATATAGCTGTTCTTATTACAAATGCTTTTCTCTCATCTATCGCTGTCTTTATTTCATTAGCATTTTCTGTAATAGCTACATAACCAACATTAATCTCATTCTTTGTAACATTCTTAATAGTTGTTACATTAAATTGATTAAAATCTTCTTGAATAAATGTGTAAGTAGCCCCTAAATTTTCAGAACTAGAATAATTTTTTAATATATCTTTGAATGAAACAGATTTTTTTTCGTCAATTTTTATATTTTTTTCCTCAATAGTTTTTTCTATTTCCTCATTATCTAAACTTTCAAATTCAATTTTATCAAGTCGTGTAGAGAATGATCTTGGATCAAGATCTAAAGTATCAGTGTCTCCAATAAGGTTAAGTTGATCATCAAAAAATATTACTCTATCTAAATTTTGGAAAATAAACCTTGTAGAAAATAAAAATCTTCTAATATCATCAGATTGGAATTTTACATCTAGCCTTAAAATATTATCAATTGTGTTGTTAATAATGTTTGAGTGATTTTGAGATTTTTTTTTTATTAAACTTGGCTGAATATTATTTAGATATACGAATGTAAATAGTCCAATAATTGTAAAAATAACAAAATTTATAAATAAAAATTTCTTTAATATAGAAAGAGTTTTTAAGTATTTACTAAACATTAGCTAACATTCCATCTATATCCACTACCATACCTAGTTTCAATAGCTGAAAAATCAGGATCTACTTTTTTAAATTTTTTTCTAATTCGTTTTACATGACTATCAATAGTTCTATCCTCAATATCTGTGTCCTCTCGATAAGCTATATCCATAAGCTGAGCTCTTTCTTTAATTATACCAGGTCTCTTTGCTAATTCTTTAACTATTAAAAACTCAGTTGTTGTCAATTTATCAGGCAACGGTTTTCCATTCCATTCACACTCGAGTTGTGATGGATGTAATTTTAATCTTCCATGAGATATCAGGTTTTTATTTTCCTCTAAAATATTATTTGAATCTTTTTTTCTTAACTGCACTCTAATTCGTTCAATTAGAACTTTTATGGAAAAACCTCCTGATTTTTTTACAAAATCATCCGCACCCAGCTTTAGACCTAACAACTCATCAATTTCATCATCTTTAGATGTTAAAAAAATTACTGGTAAGGAAGTTTTTTTTCGAAGTTTTTTTAGTAATTCTTCTCCATCCATCTTGGGCATCTTTATATCTATGACTGCTAAATCAGGTGGCATTCTGGTCAAACCGATTAATGCACTTTCACCATCAATGTATGTTTGAACTTTAAAACCCTCTTTTTCCAATGCGATACTCAAACTTGTTAAAATATTTCTATCATCATCAATTAAAGCTATTGTTTGTTTTTGCATAAAGTAGTTTAAAAATACTAAATTGTCCTAATTTGGGCAATGTTATAAATTTAATGTAACATACCCCAATTATCTCCAACATTAATATCAACTGTTAAAGGAGTTGAAAAAGAATGATAATCACTCTGAGCTACACTGGTCATTTCTTTCTCAATTAATTTAATCATTACTTTTTCGTCTTTTTTTGGAATTTCAAAAATTAATTCATCATGAATTTGTAAAAGCATTTTTGAATTAGAATTTTTTTCCTCTGATAATTTCTTATCTAATCTCATCATAGCTAATCTCATTACTTCAGAGGCAGAACCTTGAATAGGAGCATTAATTGCGGCACGTTCTTGAAAATTTCTGACATTAAAGTTTTTGTCATTTATTCCATTAAAATGAGATCTTCTTCCAAAAATATTATTAACATATCCACTTTTCCTACAAAATTTAATTGTATTATCCATATAAACTTTAATTTCTGGAAATTTAGCAAAATATGAATTCAAAAATTCCTCTGCTTCATAATTAGAAACATTTATTTGTTTAGCTAATCCATATTGCGAAATTCCATAAATAATTCCAAAATTAATAGCCTTAGCCTTTCTTCTGTGATCTTGATTAACTTTTTTAATATCAATATTAAATATTTGGCTGGCTGTTAAAGAGTGAATATCTTCTTTATTTTTAAAAGCTTTTTTCAGTTCTTTTACATCTGCTAGGTCTGCTAAAATTCTCATCTCAATTTGATTATAATCTGCAGAAATTAATAGGTGCCCTTTTTTTGCAGTGAAAGCTTTTCTTATATCTTTTCCATCTTCTGATTTAATTGGTATGTTTTGTAAATTGGGATCACTAGATGCTAGTCTTCCAGTCGTTGTAGCAGCCAGCAAAAACGAAGTATGAACTCTTTTTGTATTTGGGTTTAAATGTTCTGGTAAAGCATCTGAATAAGTATTTTTTAATTTTGAAACTTGTCTCCAGTCTAAAATTAATTTAGGAAACTCGTGACCTTTAAAAGCTAAATCCTCTAAAACACTTGCACTTGTTGCAAAACTTCCTTTTTTAGTTTTTTTTAAACCAGCTATTTTCAAGTCATTATAAATTATTTCACCTAATTGCTTTGGGGATGCGATATTGAACTCTTTTTTAGAAATTTTAAATATTTCTTTTTCAAGTTTTTGGATTTTTTTTTCGAATTTAGATGAAAGAGATTTTAAAAACTTACTATCAATTTCAACTCCTTCTATTTCCATAAATGCAAGAATTTTAATTAATGGCTTTTCAAAAATTTCATAGATATTTATCATTTTTTCTGATTTTAAATTTTTGATAAATTTCTTGTATAATCTAAAAGTAATATCGGCATCTTCAGCAGCGTAATCTTTTGCTTTATCTAATTCTACCTCGCTAAAATTAATTTCTTTCTTGCCTGTTCCTACCATATCTTTAAAAGAAATAGGTTTATGTCCTAAATGAATTTCTGATAAAGTATCCATATTATGTCTATTTTTTCCTGCATCTAAGACATAAGACATCAGCATTGTATCTTCCATTGATGAAAGCGTTATTCCACACTTATAAAGTACGATAAAATCAAATTTTATATTTTGACCTATTTTTTTTATACTAGGATCTTCTAATATTTTTCTTAATTTTTTAATTACTATATCTTTTTTTAGACACTTGGGTGACTTGTGACCAACCGGTATGTAACATGCTTTTCCAATTTTAGAACAGAGAGAAATACCCACTAAATCTGCTTGGTGAGGATCTAATGAGGTGGTTTCCGTATCTACAGCAACTTCACCAACTTCTTCTGCCTCCTCTATCCATTTATCAATTTCGTCTAAGTTATTAATTAAATAATAATTTTTATTATTTATCGTTTGTTGTTTTTCTAGATTTTGAGTTACAATCTTATTACTTTCTAGCTCAGGTTCTCCATAAGCAGAAATTGCAGAGCTTAACAATCTGTTAAATTCCATTTCTCTTAAAAATTTGTATAATTTATCCTTATCTATATTTTGCAATTTAAATTCACTTAACTCTCTATCAACAGGAGAGTTATGATCTAGTGTTACAAGTTTTTTACTTATTAATGCTTTATCCTTATTCTCTATTAATGTTTCTCTTCTTTTATTTTGCTTAATCTCATTAGCAGATTTTAGTAAATTTTCTAAAGTGCCATATTTGTTAATTAGCTCTGCAGCTGTCTTAACACCTATCCCTGGAACACCAGGAACATTATCACTACTATCTCCTGCTAAAGATTGCACATCAATAACTTTTGAAGCATCTACTCCAAATTTTTTTAAGACATCATCCTCGGTTATAAATTTGTTTTTCATGGGGTCAAAAATTCGAACCCCTTTTTTGTAAAGCTGCATTAAATCTTTATCTGATGAGACAATTGTAACTTTTGCACCTTTTTTAAGGATTTGATCAACATATGTGGCTATTAAATCATCTGCTTCATAATTAGGAAGATCCACAGATGGTAAATTGAATGCTAGTACTGATTTTCTTATATACTCAAATTGAGGGGCCAAATCATCAGGCGCCTCTGACCTATTAGCTTTGTAATCACTATAAATTTCATTTCTGAAAGTTTTTCTTGCTGAGTCAAATATTACTGCAAAATGTGTTGGTTTTTGCAAGTTATTATCAGATTTAGAGTCCTCTAATAATTTAAATAACATACTGCAAAAACCACTTACAGCGCCTGTTGGAAGTCCATCACTTTTTCTAGTCAATGGAGGCAAAGCATAATAAGCTCTAAAAATATAACCAGAACCATCAATCAAATAAAAATGATCTGTTTTTTGAATTTTATTCATGAAGTATTATTAAATATTATAATGATAACATATTCTGTATATAAAAAAATTTACTTTCAAATATTTCAACAATTATAAGTAGATTATTTTTTATATTTTGAGTATTATTTAATGATGGAATTAACAAAAAATCTCACGCAAGCTAAACTATTTAAATCTCTGGTTGTTATTTTTCTTGGTTCAATAGCACTAACTGTATCTGCAAAGATCAAAATTCCTTTCTATCCAGTTCCTATGACTATGCAAACATTTGTTGTATTATTTTTAGGAATAAGTTTAGGGCATAAAATTGCACTAGCTACAATTGGTCTGTATTTAATTGAAGGAATTGCAGGGCTTCCTGTATTTTCAAATTCTCCTGAAAAAGGTGTTGGATTAATTTACTTTACAGGACCAACTATGGGTTACTTAATTGGTTTTTTAACAGCTTGTTACTTAGCTTCTAAAATAAAGATTGATGATAATTTTTTCATTGTTTTATTTAAGCTAATTATTGCAACTTCAACAATCTATATTTTGGGTCTAATTTGGCTTGGAACATTGATTGGATGGGATAAACCAATTTTTGCTTTAGGTGCAAAACCGTTTCTATTAGCTGAGATTTTTAAGATTATGCTTTTAGCTCTTTTGACTAAACAAGTAATTAAAATTAAAAAATTTATCTAGGTGATCTTTTAGAAAGAATTCTTTGAAGAGTTCTTCTGTGCATTTTAAGCCTTCTGGCTGTTTCTGAAACATTCCTATTACATAACTCGAAAACTCTATGTATATGTTCCCACTTAACTCTATCAGCAGACATCGGGTTTTCTGGTGGGGCCGCTTTTTTTGAAGGATCTGCCAATAATGCTTTCTCTACATCTTCTGCATCAGCAGGTTTAGCTAAATAATCAATGGCACCTTCTTTGATTGCAGCTACTGCCGTTGGAATATTTCCATAACCAGTTAACATGATGATCCTACTATTAGTATTTGAAGACTGGATTTCTTTTACAACCTCAAGTCCATTACCATCTGCAAGCCTTAAGTCTACAACAGCAAAACCTGGTTTTTTAATTTTTACAGATTCAACTCCCTTTTGTACACTCTCAGCTTGAAAAACCTCAAATCCTTTTTTTTCCATCGCTCTTGCTAAACGCTCACGGAAAGGATTATCGTCATCCACGATTAATAATGACTTATTTTTAAAATCGCTAAGATTCTGTAGTTTTGTCTCTTCTTTCATTATCCTTATATGGGGTCTCTGCAAAATATTACAATATATGAATTTTACGCATTTCTGGCTTGAATTATTTGCTTTACTTTAGTGCTGTTTACTTTATATGCCAAAAAATATTAAAGTTTTTTTTTAAAAAGACTTTTTTTTATTAAATTTTTTTTGGAGGCATTTAAAATGCAAAAATTTAAATCAGTTGAGGAATTAGTAAATCAGCTGAAACCTGAAAAACCAGTTTACTGTATTAGAAAGAATTCCATTAAATCTGCTGTTAAATTTTTCCTAAACGAATTTCCAGGTAAAATTTTATATGCAGTTAAAACTAATCCACACCCTGAGGTGATCAAAACAATTATAGAAAGTGGAGTTGAGCAATTTGATGTTGCTTCAATTGAGGAAATTAAAAATATTAGAACTTTTAGTAATACAGCAAAATGCTCTTATATGCATACTGTTAAAAGTAGAGAAAGTATAAAAGAAGCATATTTTAATTATGGTGTAAAAACTTTTTCATTAGATACTAAAGATGAACTAATTAAAATAATTGAAAGTACAAATAATGCTAAAGATTTAGAGTTATTTGTAAGAGTTGCTGTTTCAAACGAACATGCGGAAATTGATTTATCAAAAAAATTTGGTGCTTTAACATCAGAAGCAATTGGTTTGTTAAGACTTGTAAAACAACATGCCAAAAAGATTGGTTTAAGTTTTCACGTTGGTTCACAATGTATGCATCCAATTTCTTATTCGAAAGGAATTAGTGAAATTGGAAATATAATTAAAAAAACAAAAATTTTTCCAGATTACATTAATGTAGGTGGAGGTTTCCCTACAATCTATCCTGACTTAATTCCACAATCTTTAGATAGTTATTTTAATGAAATAAATAAGAGTTTAGAAAATTTAAAGCTTGAAAAACTTCCTGAAATTATTTGTGAGCCTGGTAGAGCTATTGTTGCAGAAAGTGGTTCAACAGTTGTAAGAGTTAATTTAAGAAAAAAACAAAAGCTTTATATTAATGATGGTACCTATGGTACTCTTTTTGATGCTGGTACACCAAACATTGTATTTCCATCTAGAATGATTAAAGAAAATTCTAATAAAATAATTTCAAAAAAATTAACTGCTTTTGATTTCTTTGGACCTACATGTGATAGCATGGATTATATGAAAGGTCCTTTTTTGCTTCCAAATAATATTAAAGAAAATGATTATATTGAACTTGGTCAACTTGGAGCATATGGATTGACATTTAGAACTGAATTTAATGGTTATTACTCAAATGAAATTTATGAAGTTGAAGATAATCCAATAATGACAATGTATGATAAAGACATTAACAAAGCTAACATGGTAGCTTAATGTCAGGTCAAAAAAATCCAGGTCATAACAGCAAAAGAGATTTCTTAAAAAATCCTGTTGAACATATCGATATAACTTCTTTTGATAGTAGAAAAATTATATCCTCAATGGAAAAAATGTCATTTGTTTCTAGAGAAACAGCAAATGCCGCTAACATTTACAACGAGATGCTTAAAGATAAAGATTGTACAATTTTCCTCACATTAGCAGGTTCTACTTCGGCAGCTGGATGTATGAATATTTATAAAGATTTAGTTAAATATAATATGGTAGATGCAATTGTTGCAACTGGCGCATCAATAGTAGATATGGATTTTTTTGAAGCTCTTGGTTTTAAACATTATCAAGGTTCACAATTTCAAGATGATACTGAGCTTAGAAATAACTATATTGATAGAATTTACGATACCTACATAGATGAAGAAGAGCTTCAAATGTGTGATAAAATCATATGTGAAATCGCAAATAACTTAAAAGTGAGAAGCTATACTTCAAGAGAGTTCATTTATGAAATGGGAAAATATTTAAAAAATAACTCAAAAAAAAAAGACTCTTTAATTGAAACCGCTTTTGACAATAATGTTCCTATCTTCTGCCCTGCTTTTACCGACTCAAGCGCAGGATTTGGGTTGGTTATGCATCAAGAGCAAAATCCAAAAAAGCATATGACAATAGACTCGGTTAGAGAATTTAGAGAACTGACTGAAATTAAAATCAAATCTAAAGGTTCTGGATTATTTATGATTGGTGGTGGTGTGCCTAAAAACTTTATTCAAGATACTGTTATTTGTGCTGAACTATTAGGAAAAGATGTAGACATGCATAAGTATGCTGTTCAAATTACTGTTGCTGATAGTAGAGACGGTGCTTGTAGTAGCTCCACATTAAAAGAAGCAAGTTCGTGGGGAAAAGTAGATATTACGAAAGAACAGATGGTGTTTGCAGAAGCAACTAGTGTTTTGCCATTAATTGCTAGTGATGCTTATCATAAAGGTGAGTGGAAAAATAGAACAAGAAAAAACTTTACAAAAATTTTTGAATAAAATTGAAATATCTCTCAAATAAAAACGGATTTTTAGGAATTGATAATAAATTTAGCTTTAAAGAAAAAGCTGTAATTGTTCCATTTGGTTTAGAAAAGACTGTTAGTTATGGGGGAGGAACAAGAAATGGGCCTAAAGAAATTATAAAAGCATCTCATCAAGTTGAGCTATATGATGAAGAACTTAACTGCGAACCTTATAAAAAAATAGGTATTAAAACTTTAAAACCATTTAAAATTGATAAAAATATCCAAAAAGCTCTGAATAAAATCTCAAAGATTAATAAAGAGATTTTAGATAAAAAGCTTTTCCCAATGACTTTGGGTGGAGAGCATTCAATAACCCCTGGATGTATTGTTCCTTTTACAAAAAAATATAAAAATATTTGTCTCTTGCATTTTGATGCTCATGCTGATTTACGTCAAAGCTATAATGGTGAAAAATTTTCACATGCCTCAGCAATTAGAAGGTGTCTGGATTATAAAAATGTTTCTTTAATTTCGTTTGGCATAAGAAACATCTCTGAAAGTGAAATCCCATTTTTAAAAAAGAATTCTTCAAGAATAAATATTTTTTGGGCAAAAGATAAAAAAAAATGGAATTTGTCTAAATTTAAAAAACTAATTAAAAACAAAACTGTTTATCTTACATTTGATGTAGACGGACTTGATTCAAGCATTATGCCTGCAACTGGTACACCTGAACCAGGAGGACTTTTGTGGGATGAAACATTGGATATAATAAGAATTGCAGCTAAAAACTCGAAAATTGTTGGTGCAGATATTAATGAACTATCTCCGATTAAAGGATTTAATTCTTATAATTTTCTTGTTGCAAAATTAGCTTATAAGATTTTGTCTTATAAATTTTTATATTAAACTTTAATTGGTTTAATAATTTTTAATAACATTCTGAATGGTATCAACATTATTATAGCAACTAAAATTTTTACTGCTAAATCTCCAAGAGATAAAGTAACCCAAGGTACTCCTGTTGCATAAAATGATATTGAGAAAAATAAAAATGTGTCGACTGTTGATCCAATCAAAGATGAAGTAAGTGGTGCAACAAACCACTCTTTTTTTCTTAATCGATCAAAAATTTGAATGTCTAATAATTGGGCGGTGATAAAAGCAACCCCTGATCCAATTGCAATTCTAACAGAGATTAAATCTGCAAAATCAGTTGAGAATATCAATGTAAATATAATTCCTATTAAAAAGCCCAAATATACAATTTGTCTTGCTAATAATTTTCCATACGATCTATTCGCTAAATCTGTTATTAAAAAAGCTATTGGGTAACTAAAAGCTCCGTAAGTTAGAATCTCATTTAATCCAAAATAGTTTATTGGAAACTGAACTAAATAATTAGAAGATAACACAACAACCCCCATCATTATAGACAGGGTGATAAATAATTTGTTCATTAAGCTGATTTAGCTACAGGTTTCTTTTTAAAAGGGGATTTAATTAAAACTACTTTTTTTAACTTTTTTAATCTTGGAGATAAATTTTTATTTTTTACAGTTTTTAAAAATTCATCAAAACTACCTTTTTTGTCAACTGACCTTACACCTGAATTGCTTACAGTAAGTTTTAAACTTCTTCCAGTAAGCTCACTTGTAAATTTTACTTTTTTAAGATTAGGTAAAAATCTTCTTTTAGTCTTGTTGTTAGCGTGACTAACATTATGACCTTTCATAGGAATTTTACCGGTAAGTTCACATTTTTTTGACATAATAACAGTGCCTATATAAGGGGAGATATTGAATGCGTCAAGTTTAATACATTTAAGAAACAGTTTTATTTCCAACAATTTCTGTGAAATTTTTGACACCATCTCTTATTAGTAATTCTTTTAGGTCCTTTTTAATCATCCCAGCAATATTGGGTCCTTGAAATACCATGCCGGTATACAACTGAACATAATCTGCTCCTAATAAAAACTTTTCATAAGCTGCTTTACCAGTGTCAACACCACCTACTCCAATTATTTTAATTTTACCTTTAATTAAATTGTAAAATTTACTTATTAAAAGATTTGATTTTTTTTCAATAGGTTTTCCAGATAAACCACCTTTTTGATGTCTCTGTATATTTTGAAGTGTTTCCCGAGAAGCTTCAGATGTGTTTGAAATTATTATTGCACTTATTTCATTTTCTAAAAGTATTTCTGAAATTAATTCAATTTGATTTTCATTTATGTCTGGTGAAATCTTTACAGCTATAGGAATTTCAGTTTTTAATTGTTTTTTTTTCTCTGAGACAGATTTCAATAACTCTTTCAATTTATTTTCTTCATGAAAATTTCTAAGATTTTCAGTATTTGGTGAAGAAATATTAATTGTAATATAATCCGCAACTTCAGAAAATTTTTCTAATCCAATTAAATAATCATTCAATCTATCATTAGAATCTTTGTTTGGACCTACATTTACACCTAGTACACCTAGTTTTTTATTAGATTTTATTCTGTTTAATATTGTATCTGATCCATGGTTATTAAAACCTAATCTATTAATTAATGCTTGATCTTCTACCAATCTAAATACTCTTGGTTTTTCATTTCCATATTGTTTTAATGGTGTAACCGTACCTACTTCAACAAATCCAAAACCCAATTTAAATAAAGGGTTATATACCTCTGCATTCTTATCAAAACCTGCTGCAATACCGATAGGATTATCAAGATGTTGATTAAATAATTTGGTTTTTAAAAGGGGATCATTTTTGTTTTCATCAAATATATTTGAAACTAAATTGAGTTTGAGTGATTGAATTGCTAAAAAATGTGCTCTTTCAGGATCTATTTTAAATATTAAAGATCTTAAATTTGAATACATTATTTCAATTTACTAATTATCAATTCTTTTGTTTCGTTAACACCGAAAAAACTTATAAAAAAACCCATTCTAGGTCCATTTTCATCTCCGAACACCACTTCATAAATTAACTTAAACCAATCTCTTAAGTTTTCTGCATACCCATTCTCTTTGCCAGTTGAATAAATTAATGTTTGTATATCCTCTGGAGACATTTGGTCATTACATTGTTCTAAATTTTTGACTAAAGCTTGTAGAGCTAATTTTTCATTTTCAGATGGATTTTTATATTTTTTTTGAGACTTAATAACATCATTAAAATATTTAATTGCATAACCAACTAATCCATCAAAAATTGGAAAGTTTTTTTCATGAATATTAGATTTATATTTTTTAACAAACTTCCATAATAAATCTTTGTTATCAGCATTGCTTGTTTCAACTAAATTCAACAACATAGAAAAAGACATAATCATTTCTTCTTTTGGAATATTACCATTATGAACATGCCAAACAGGATTCATTACTAATTGTTGTTCTGTTTGTTTTTTTGATTTTTCAATATTATCAAGGTACTCATCTACAGCTTTAGGCACTATTTCTTTATAAAGTTTTTTTGCTCTTTTTGGATTTTGATACATGTATAAAGATAAGCTTTCAGGTGAGGCATATTTTAACCACTGGTCGATGGTAATACCATTTCCTTTAGATTTTGAAATTTTTTCACCCTTTTCATCAAGAAATAATTCATAAGCAAATCCAGATGGATGTTTTTTACCAATTAAATTTATAATTTTAGTTGATAAAATTGCACTCTCAATAAGGTCTTTTCCATACATTTCAAAATCTATATCTAGAGCATACCATCTCATTGCCCAATCAACTTTCCATTGTAATTTACAATTTCCATCCAAAATACTAGATTCTAATTTTTTACCCTTATTATCAAAAATTATTTTAGAATTTTTTTTATCAATTTCTATAACTGGAATTTCGAGAACATGACCTGTATCTGGACAAATAGGTAAAAAAGGACAGTAAGTTTGTTGACGTTCTTTGCCTAAAGTTGGAAGTATAATATTCATTATGCCATCATAATTTTCTAAAATAATTTTTAAAGTTGGGTTGAAAAAACCTCCTTTGTATAAAGATGTTGAGCTTTTAAAACTATATTTAAAATTAAAACTGTTTAAAAAATCTTTTAACATCTCATTATTATGTTCTCCAAAACTTGCAAATTTTTCAAATGGATCTGGAACTTGTGTTAATGGTTTATGTAGATTTTTATGTAGTAATTCCTGATTAGGAACATTATCAGGAACTTTTCTTAAACCATCCATATCATCAGAAAAAGTAATTATCTCTGTTGGAAGATCTGTAAGTTGCTTTAAAGCATTGACCATCATTGAGGTCCTTGCAACTTCACCAAATGTTCCAATATGAGGAAGGCCACTTGGACCATATCCTGTTTGAAGAGTAATTTTACCTTTTTTATCAATAAACGATTTCCTCTCACGAAGCATTTTTTTTGCTTCAACGAAAGGCCAAGCACTTGTTTTGTCTAAAATTTCTTTTTTAATCACGAATATATCTTTTATAAAAATCTTAAATTGGCGATTTTATTAATTCTTATAGAGTTGAAATTTATTTACCATAAAATAATGTTCTTTCAAAATGTCTAATTATAAAACTGTTTTTTTTACACTAGGAATTTTGCAAATAATTTTAGGGGTCTCAATGTTCATCCCTTTAATTGCTCAATTTATTTATTCTGAAATAGATTCATCATTTTTTGGTGCATCTATTGTTACTATAATTTTTGGATCATTATTTTTTCTTTCAAATCTAGACCACAACAAGAAGTTAAATTTACAACAAGCGTTTTTATTAACTGCTTTATCTTGGTTAAGTATTGCTATTTTTGGATCTTTACCATTTATATTTTCGACCATGGAGCTTTCAATTACTGATGCTTTTTTTGAGAGTATGTCTGGTATTACAACAACTGGATCTACAATTATTTCTAACTTAGAGAATACACCAAAAGGCATTCTATTATGGAGAGCAATACTTCAGTGGTTAGGCGGTATTGGTATTATTGTAATGGCAATTACCCTAATGCCTATAATGAATGTTGGAGGTATGCAATTATTTAAAATTTCTAGTAACGACTCATCTGAAAAAATTCTTCCTAAATCGAAAGAAATAGCTTTAAGACTTATTTATATTTATTCAGGTCTAACCGCTCTTTGTGCATTATCATATTGGATATTTGGAATGGGAAAATTTGATAGTTTAACTCATTCTATGACTACAATAGCTACAGGTGGATTTTCTAATTATAATCAATCTATCGGATATTTTGACAGTGTTCCTATAGAAATATCGTCAATGATTTTTATAATTTTAGGAAGTATTCCATTTATTGCATATATTAAATTCATTAGTGGTAATAAAAGAATATTTTTAAACGATATTCAAATCAGAACATTTATTAAAATAATAATTGTAAGCATTATTATATTATCAATTTATTTATTATTTAATAATAATGGAAACTTTAGTTTAAGATCTATTTTTTTTAATACAATTTCAATATTGACTGGAACAGGTTATGTAAATGCCGAATTCGACGGTTGGGGAAGTTTTCCTATAACAATATTTCTTTCATTAATGTTTATTGGTGGCTGTGCTGGATCAACAACTTGTGGTGTTAAAATTTTCAGAATTCAAATTCTATATTTATTTATATTAAATCAATTAAAAAAAATTATTTATCCCAAGGGAATATTTGTAATTAAATACGATCAAGGATCTGTTGATGATAAATTTATTGCATCAATAATTTCATTTATTTATTTTTACTTTGTTATTTTTTTTATTTTAGCTGCATTATTATCATTAACAGGTCTCGATTTTATAACTGCTATCTCAGGAGCAGCAACATCAATATCAAATGTTGGTCCAGGTTTAGGTCCTATAATTGGACCAAATGGAGATTTTTCAGCTTTACCCGATATTTCTAAATGGATCTTAACTGTAGGTATGATTTTAGGTAGACTTGAGTTGTTTGCAATATTAGTGTTGTTCTTACCGTCTTTCTGGAGAAATTAATAATGATAGAAATAGACATTAAAAAACAATCTTTATTAAAAACTCTATCTCTTTATTTTGAAAAAAGAATGTCTAGAGTCTTGTTGTTAGGAATTATTCAAGGATTTCCATTTGTACTAATATATACTGCGCTTGGTCTCTGGCTAAGAGAAAACGAGTTTAGTAGAACTCAAGTAGGTTTTATATCTTTAATTGGTATAACTTATGGTTTTAATTGGTTATGGGCTCCACTTGTTGACCGAATTCGTATTCCTTGGTTGACTGATAAAATTGGTCATCGTCGAAGCTGGATTGTTATTATGCAGCTTATTATTTTAATTAGTTTAGTTTTATGGGGTCTAAATAGTCCAAAGGAAAATATATGGATTGTTGGATTAGTAGGTTTAATAATAGCTATTGCTTCAGCTACTCAAGATATTGTTACAGATGCATTAAGAATTGAGCAAGTTGGAAAAACTGAGCAAGCTTCAATGTCTGCAGGTGCGGGGGTAATGGTTATTGGTTGGTTTACTGGATATAAGGTTGGAGGAATTATAACCTTATTTGTTGCTGATTATCTTGAAAAAATAGATGTCCAAAATTTTTGGCAAGTTACTTTTCTTTTTCTCACAATAATAATAGTTGCATGCAATATTGCTTTAATGTTTTTTCCAGCAGAAAACTCTATAGAAAGACAAAATGAACAAAAAAAATCAGATCAATTGATTTTAAATAAATTAGGATCCTCTAATTCAATAAGTAATATACTCGCTTGGATTATAGGAACTATTACAGGGCCTTTCGTTAGTTTCTTTAAAAGTAAGGGATTTAAAGTAGGTATATATATTATTACTTTTTTATTTCTTTTTAAAATTGGTGAAGCTTTCCTTGGGAAGATGTCTGTGATTTTTTATGATGATATGGGATTTTCAAAAAGAGACATTGCAATTTATTCAAAAGGATATGGATACCTCATTACAATAATATTTACCATGGTGGGTAGCTTTTTTGCTATACGTTCAGGATTGGTAAAAGCTATAATTATTGCTGGAATTCTTATGGCTTCCACTAATCTACTTTTTTCAGCCTTAGCTTTATACGGAAAATCAGAATTACTATTTGCAACAGCAGTAATTCTTGACGAAATTACGTCTGCAGTTTCAACTGTTGTTTTTGTAGCTTTTATTTCTATTTTGGTTGATAGAACTTATACAGCTACACATTACGCTTTAATGGCATCACTAGCAACATTTGGAAAAAATGTTTTTTCAGCATTTTCAGGATTTGTGGTTGATAAACTTGAATTCTTAAATAGTAACGAAAGCTTGCATAATGATTGGGCGGTATTTTTTGTAATTACTTTTTTAATGGTAATTCCATCATTAATTTTTTTATGGGTAATAAAGGATAAGTTGGGAATTAGTGAAAGATAATTTTTTTTGTAAAAAAACATTTTCAAATCTTTACGAACAACCTTCTTATGATTCAAAAGTTGCTTCACAAATAATCTATGGAGAAAAATTTAAAATTTTATCTAAAAATAAAGAATGGGTGAAAATAAAAAATGAATTTGATAATTATGTTGGTTATATTAAATATGAAAAATTTAGAGATAAACACAATCCAACTCATAAAATATGCAATTTAAAAGCAAATATTTTTCAAAAAAGAAAAAAAACTAAAAATTTCTTACCTTTTGGAGCAAAAATTTCAATAATTAATCAAAATAAAAAATTTGTTGAATTTGAGAAAAATAAATGGATTAAAAAAAAAGATCTTAGAAAGTTAAACTATAAAGAAAAAGATTTTGTAAAAATATTTAAAAAATTTTTAAATGTAAAATATGTTTGGGGAGGAAAAACATTTCAGGGCATTGATTGCTCAGCTTTATTGCAAATATTTTTTTATTATAATAGCTCATTTTATCCAAGAGATACAAAAGATCAGATCAAATATACAAAAAAGAATTCAAAGAAAAGACTATTTAAAAAAGGAGATATTATTTTTTGGAAAGGTCATGTTGCTATGTGTTTAAATTCTAAACAACTAATTCACGCTTATGGTCCAGAAAGAAAAGTAATTATTATGCCAATTATAGAAACAATTAATAGAATTGAAAAAACTGCCAAGCTAAAGGTAAAAAAAGTATCTAGAATAAAATATTAATTTCTTCCAAAGTCAGGTTTGTCAATATCTTGTTTCAATTTGATGATTTTTGACCTTACTTTTTTAGTCTGAATAAGTTTCTTTACGATAGACTTATTATTTTTTGAATTAATATCTTTTTTAAATTGATTTAAATTTTTAATAAATAAATCAATCGCTTTTGAAATATTATTTTTATTGTTAAAAAAAATATCTCTCCACATGATTTCATTTGATGCTGCAATCCTAGAAAAATCTCGTAATCCACCAGCGCTATATTTGATTAGCTCATAATTTTGTTTTTTCTCAAAATCTTGCGCAGATTTCACCAGATTATATGCAATTAAGTGTGGTAAATGACTAGTAATAGAAAAAATTTTGTCATGTTTTTCAGCACTCATAACAACTACTTTTGCTCCAATTTTTTTCCAAAACTTAGTTAGAATATTTATATTATTTTTTTTAATATTTTTTTCTTTAATTATTATGCACCATCTATCAGTAAACATATTTTCTTTACCATGCTCTGGTCCACTGACCTCTGATCCAGCTATTGGGTGACTTTGAATCCAATGAATACCTTTCTTTAAAAATTTATTTATAATTTTAGAAGTTTCAATTTTTGAAGAACCAATATCTGTAATCAATGTTTTCGGTGATATAAATTTATTAATTTTTAAAATAATGTTTTTGTATTCACTCATTGGTGTACAAAAGATTATTAAATCAGAATTACTTACACCTTCTTTTAATGATTTAACAATTGTTCCAGGTAATTTTAATCTTTTTATCTTAGCAAGATTTGATTTTGATTTTTCGTAAATAAATATTTTTTTTGCTATTTTTTTTTTGTTAATACGCCTTAATAAAGATGAACCTAATAATCCACAGCCAATAATTAAAATATTTTTCATTTTTTCAATACTTGCTTAATAACATTCATAAACTTTAAGTTTTCTTTTTTAGATCCAATAGTTAACCTTAATTTATTCTTTATATGATAACCATCTTCTGTTGATCTTAAAATAATTCCCTTATTTTTAAGTTTTTCATACAAGAATTTTGCTGAATATCTGCATTTTTCAAAATTAAGTAATAAAAAATTTGCTGAAACTGAATTTGAAAAAATATTATATGTCTCAAGAAATTTCTTAATTTTTTCAGAATATAATAAATTATGTCTAATCGATTTATTTATGAAAGCTTTATCCTTAAGTGACTCGGTGGCAGCTAATTGAGCAATACCATTTACATTAAATGGTGGTTTTATAACATTTAGCGCATCAACTATTTTTTTTGATCCATATCCCCAACCTACTCTCAGGGAAGCTAATCCAAACATTTTTGAAAAAGTTCTAAGGATGAAAACATTGTCTTTATTTTTAAACAAATCTAACCCAGATGAATAATCTTTGTTTTTCATAAATTCTGCATAGGCATCATCTATAACTAGTAAAATTTTTTTATTTAATCTTTTTCTTAATTCTAAAACTTCTTTTTTCGTTAAATAAGTTCCTGTAGGATTGTTTGGGTTGGCTATAAAGACAATTTTAGTTTTTTTTGTTATTTTTTTTAAAATTTCTTTTATTGAAACTTTAAAATTAATTTCTTTTGCAAATACAACTTTTGCACCAACAATTTTTGAGTAAATTCTGTACATTAAAAAACTGTACTCTGGTACCACAACCTCATCTTTTGGGTTTAAAAACAACTGACAGAGCATTTGAATAACCTCATCTGAACCAGCTCCACAAATAATTTTCTCCGAATTACATTTATAAGCTTTAGATATTGCTTTTCTTAAATTTTGAGATTTTCCATCTGGATATTTATCTAAATTCAGATTTTTATTTGATATTATTTTCTTTGCTCTAGGGCTCATACCTAAAGCAGACTCATTTGCAGAAAGCTTAATTACGTTCTTAAGTTTCTTAACTTTTGATTTACCAGGCTTATAAGCTTCAATTTTAAATTTTTTGAAATTTGGAGTTATCATTTTTTTTAATTTATGTGCTCTTTATAGATAAAATTACAAAATTTTATAGAGAATAAGAGGATTTTTTAAAAAATTGACATAATAAATAAGTTCTAGTAAAAAAATTATGCGCTGATTTAACTGAATTGCGAGCGCTTAAAAAAAACCGCTAAAATAGTTTTTTTTCTCACAATTCGAAACAGTCTGAAACTATGAATACTGAGAAAAACATAAAAACTTTAATTGTAAAGAAACCACTAAAATTAGACTGTGGTAAGACCATAAAAGATTTTCCGATAGCCTATGAAACGTACGGCTCACTTAATTCAAAAAAAGATAATGCAATATTAGTTTTTCATGCTCTAACAGGAGATCAATTTGTAACCGGAATAAACCCTGTAACTAACAAAGAGGGTTGGTGGAGTTATGCAGTAGGTCCTGATAAAGCTATCGATACAAATAAATATTTTGTTATTTGCTCTAACGTAATTGGTGGATGTATGGGATCATACGGACCAAGTCATAAAGATCCTGATCAAAAAATTTTTGGAACAAATTTTCCCGTTATCACAATTAATGATATGGTAAATGCTCAATACAATTTACTTGATCATTTTGGTATTGATAAACTATTTTCTATAACTGGTGGTTCAATGGGAGGTATGCAAGTCCTTCAGTTTATTAGTAACTTTCCTGATAAATCTAAAACAGTAATACCGATAGCAACCACATCTAGTCATTCAGCACAAAATATTGCTTTTAACGAGCTAGGTAGACAAGCTATTACAGCTGATAGTAACTGGAAGGATGGGAATTATACATCAAACGATACTAATCCTGGAAAGGGATTGGCGGTAGCTAGAATGGCAGCTCACATAACTTATTTATCTAAAAAAGGTTTGCAGGAAAAATTTGGAAGGAAGTTACAAGAAAGAGAAGATCTTAAATTTGGATTTGACGCTGACTTTCAAATAGAAAGTTATTTAAGATATCAGGGCTCAGTTTTTGTAGATAGATTTGATGCAAATAGTTATCTTTATATTACTAGAGCTATGGATTATTTTGATTTAGCTAAGCAATTCAGAGGTAATCTTTCAGAAGCATTTATAAATACAAAAGCGAAATTTTTTATAATCTCATTTACTTCAGATTGGCTTTATCCAACCCAAGAAAACAAAGATATTGTGATTGCTTTAAACTCAATAGGAGCTGATGTTGGATTTGTAGAAATTGAGTCAGATAAAGGTCACGACTCCTTTTTACTGGATGTTCCTGATTTCTTGAGTGCACTTAAAAACTTTTTAGATAAATCTTACGAAGAAAATTAATTATGAAAAATGAATTTCAGGTAATAGCAGATTTAATTGAAAAAGATAAGAAGGTCTTAGATGTAGGTTGTGCCGATGGAACTTTGATGAAATTTTTAAAGGATAATAAAAATATAAATATAAGAGGATTAGAGATTTCAAAAGAAAAAGTGCAAGAATGTATTGCTAAAGGTTTAACTGTAATTGAAGGAAATGCTGAAAAAGATTTAAAGCAATTTCCAGACAAATCATTTGATTATGTTGTTTTAAGTCAAACCCTTCAAGCTTTTCTTAATCCTGAATTAGTTTTAGATGAACTTTTAAGAGTTGGAAAAAAAGCAATAGTTACGATTCCTAATTTTGGATACTGGAAAGTAAGATTTCATTTATTATTTAAAGGTACAATGCCAATTACAAAAACATTACCAGATGAATGGTATAACACGCCAAATTTACATATGTGTACAATCAAAGATTTTTTTCACTTTGTAAAATCAAAAGATATTAAAATTTTTAAATCACTCGCTTTAAATAATCTTAATTCATCAATAATAAATGAGAGTAATTTAGGAGTTAAAAATTTGTTTGCAGATCTAGGTATATTTTTGATAGAAAAATAAAATGCGTATTGAAATTATACCCTGTCTTAAAGACAACTATAGCTATTTAATAATAGACGAAAGTAACAATTTTGCATGTGTTGTAGATCCAAGTGTGTCTGAACCAATAATAAATTTCCTAAAAAATAAAAATATAAAATTAAAATATATTCTTAATACCCATCATCATTATGATCATATTGGGGGAAATCAAGAATTAAAAAAAAAATATGGGTCAGTTGTTGTTGGTTTTAAAGGAGACTCAAAAAGAATACCTGGAATAGACATTTTCTTAGAAGACAATCAAATATGGAAAGCTGAAAACTTTGAAGCTAAAATTATGCATATACCTGGACATACATCAGGCCATATTTGTTTTAATTTTTTTAAAGAAAAATTAGTTTTTACTGGAGATACACTTTTCTCACTTGGCTGTGGAAGAATATTTGAAGGCTCTTATAAAGAAATGTTTGAGTCTTTGAACAAAATTAAATTATTACCAAAAGAGACAAAAATTTATTGTGGTCATGAATACACTCTTAACAATGCAAAATTTTGTAAAAAATATGATTCTGAGAACAAAGATTTGCAAAAAAAAATAGATAAAATAGAAAAATTAAGAGAAAACGGAATTCCTACTATACCCTCAACTTTAAAAGAGGAATTGGATTGTAATATATTTTTAAGAGCAAAAGATGTAGAAACCTTTTCAAAATTAAGAGATTTTAAGGATAATTTCTAATTAATTCGGCTTGACTAAAGGCTGACTACAACTATATTGCGGTAACTTTAAATTAAATCTTAGTATGTCATACGCAGTAATAAAAACAGGTGGAAAACAGTATAAGGTAAAATCTGGAGAAATTCTAAAGATTGAAAAACTACCAGATTCTAAACCTGAGACTAAGATAGAGTTCAATGAAATTTTGGCATATGGTGATGACAAATCAATTGAAATTGGAACCCCAAATGTTGAGGGTGCAAAAGTAGAAGCCAATTTAATTAAAAATAGTAAAAATAGAACTATTTTAATTTTTAAAAAAAGAAGAAGACAAAATTCAAGAAGAAAAAATGGGCATAGACAAGAATATTCTATGATAAGAATTAACAAAATTTTTTCAAAAGATGGTAAGGTGTTATCTGAAGCTGAAAAAATTTCTAAAACTTCAAAAAAAGAAGAAGTTAAGGAAGCAGTAAGTAAATAGTTATTAGGTAAATTATGGCAACAAAAAAAGCAGGTGGATCATCACGAAACGGACGAGATAGTGCCGGTAGAAGACTTGGTGTAAAAAAGTATGGTGGTGAAACAGTAATTCCTGGAAACATAATTGTTAGACAAAGAGGAACTAAGATTTTTCCAGGTGAAAACGTTGGTATGGGTAAAGATCATTCAATATTTTCAGTTGTTAAGGGAAAAGTTGTCTTCAAAAAATCAAAATCAGATAGAACTTTCGTTTCTGTAAAGCCCAATTAATAGTACAACCAATTAAAATAGATGTTGTATTATGAAATTTCTCGACCAAGTTAAAATATATATTAAAGCTGGAAACGGCGGAGATGGATCTCCTAGTTTTAGAAGAGAGAAATATGTTGAGTATGGTGGACCAGATGGGGGTGACGGTGGAAAAGGTGGATCAATTATTTTAAAGTCAGAGGAGAATTTAAATACCCTTATTGATTATCGGTATCAACAACACCACAAAGCTGAACGTGGGGAAAACGGTTCTGGTCAAAATCGAACAGGAAAAGGTGGTGAAGATTTAATTTTAAAAGTTCCTCTAGGTACACAGGTATTTGAAGAGGATAATAAAACTCTTCTTTTCGATTTTAATAAAAAAGGTGAAGAATATGTTGCAGCTGCTGGTGGAAAAGGAGGTTTAGGAAACACAAGATTTAAAAGTTCTACAAATAGAGCTCCAAGAAAATTTACTAAAGGCACTATCGGAGAAGAATTTACAATATGGCTTCAATTAAAAACAATTGCTGATATCGGTATTATTGGATTGCCAAATGCAGGAAAATCAAGTTTGTTAGCAGCATTAACAAACGCAAGTCCAAAAATTGCAAATTACAAATTTACAACTATTAATCCAAACCTTGGTGTTGCTTCTTACGATGATAAAGAAATTACCATTGCAGATATTCCAGGATTAGTTGAGGGAGCTCACGAAGGTATAGGGTTAGGGATACAATTTTTAAAACATATAGAGAGGTGTAAGTCTTTACTGCACTTAATTGATGTCACCAACTTAGATCTGAATGAGTCTTATAATCAAGTGAAAAATGAATTAAAAAGCTACAGTGCAAAGTTATTAGAAAAAAAAGAACTAATTGTGTTTAATAAAATTGATTTGATTGATGAAGAAACAGCAAATGAAGTTATAGATCATTTTTCAAAGGGTAAAAATTGTGAGATTATGACAATGACAACTCTGGAAAAAGAATCTGTATCAAAAATTAAAGCAAAACTTTTGTCTTATGTATCTTAAAAACTCCAAAATAATTGTTGTCAAAATTGGATCATCTCTACTAGTTGATCAAAATAAAAAAATTAGGAAACAATGGTTATCTAGTTTTGCAAAAGACATTAAAAAATTAAGAGATAAAAATCAAAGAGTAGTTATTGTTAGCTCTGGTGCTATAGCCTTAGGTTGCAAGAAAATGAATTATAACAAAAAAAACATTAAATTAGATAAGAGTCAAGCTATTGCTTCTATTGGTCAAATAGAGCTGATGAATTTATTTTCACAAACTTTTGCAAAGTGTAAATTAAATATTTCTCAGATTTTGCTTACATTAGAAGATACTGAGGAAAGAAGAAGATCTCTCAATGCAAAACGAACTTTTGATAATCTTTTTGAACTTGGTTTTATTCCTGTAGTCAATGAAAATGACACTATTGCAACGAGTGAAATAAAATATGGAGATAATGATAGATTGGCATCTAGAGTTGCGCAAATTACAAACGCAGATACCTTAATTTTATTATCTGATGTTGATGGTTTGTATACAAAAAATCCTAAAATTTTTAAGGATGCTAAACTAATAAAGAAAATTGATGACCTAAAAAAAGATCTAAAAAAAATTTATATTAAAGGTGTAAATGAATATGGAAGTGGTGGTATGCATACAAAAATTGAAGCAGCAAAAATATGTCAGCTTGCTGGTACTAGTATGGTTATTGCAAATGGACTATATTCAAATCCTATCTCAAAAATACTTGAAAAAAATAACTGCACCTGGTTTAGTCCAAAAATTTCAAAGTTAGATGCTAGAAAAAAATGGATAATAAGTTCTGTAGCACCTAAAGGGGCTTTAATAATTGATGATGGTGCTAAAAAAGCATTAAAATCTGGAAAAAGTTTGTTAGCAGCGGGAATTAAAAAAGTTTCGGGAAGATTTAACAAAGGTGATCATATTAAAGTATTAGATAAAAAAAATAACGAATGTGCTAGAGGGTTAAGTTCCTTTACTTCTGATGAGGTAATTAAAATTATGGGTCATCACTCGAATGAAATTGAAAAATTACTAGGCTATGTTGCAAAATCAGAAGTTATTCATAAAGATGATATGGTGGAAATTTAAATGATTAAATATATGAATTTAATTGGAATAAAAGCGCGAAAAGCTAGTGAGTATAAAGTTACAACTGAAGTTAAAAATAAAGTCTTAAATGATTACGCAAAATTAATTAAGAATGAAAAAAAATTCATTATTAATCAAAATTCAAAAGATATTAATTACGCAAGAAAAAGAGGGTTAAAAGAGAACTTAATCAAAAGACTTCATTTAAATGAGAATAAATTGAATGGAATTATAAATTCTATTTTAAAAATAGCTAAATTAAGAGATCCTATAAATAACACTTTAGAAAAATGGAAAAGACCAAATGGTTTGAGCATAAAAAGAGTATCAATACCAATTGGAGTTATTGGTGTTATTTATGAAAGTAGACCAAATGTAACTTCAGATGTTGCTAGTCTTTGTTTTAAATCTGGAAATGTAGTGATTTTGAAAGGAGGCTCTGAGGCCATAAATTCAAATAAAGCTCTAGCTAAGTTGTTTAGAAAAGCACTTAAAAAAAATAAAGTTGATGAAAACTTTATTCAATTTATCGACTCAAAACAAAGAAAACTCGTAGATATAATGCTTTCTAAAATGAAAAAATATATCGATGTCATAATACCTCGTGGTGGAAAAAATTTAGTTAAAAAAGTTTTAGAATTATCCAAGGTACCTATAATTGGGCATTTAGAGGGACTTTGTCATACTTATATAGATAAAGATGCAGAATTAAAAATGGCTAAGGAAGTTGTCTATAACGCTAAATTAAGAAATACAAGTATTTGTGGTGCAACTGAAACTATTCTTATTCATAAAAATATAGTCAAAAAATTTAGTAATCCTGTTTTGCAGGCACTTGAAAATAGTGGTTGTAAAATAATTGGTGATAAGATTTTAAAGAGTTATTACAAAGGTCAAATATATCCTGCAAAAGAAAAAGATTGGTCAACTGAATATTTAGCATCAATTGTATCTGTTAAAGTTGTTAAAAATTCTGAAGAGGCAATTAAGCATATTAATAGATATGGAACTATGCACACTGACTCCATCATCACAAAAAATAAAAAAACAGCAAAATATTTCCTAAAAAATGTTAAAAGCTCAATTGCAATGCATAATACCTCAACTCAATTTGCTGATGGCGGTGAATTTGGATTTGGTGGAGAAGTTGGAATTTCTACCAATACGCTACCACCAAGAGGTCCTGTAGGTTTAAATCAATTGATTTCATATAAATATGAAATCACTAGTAATGGTAAAATAAGAAATTAAATTGAATAGCAGAAAAATAAAAATTGGTGTTTTGGGTGGATCGTTTGATCCTGCTCATAAAGGACATTTGGCAATTTCTAAGGAAGCAAAAAAAAGATTTAAACTCAAAAAAGTTATTTGGGCAATTACAAAAAAAAATCCATTTAAAATAGAGAGCGAGACATCTGTTGCTGAAAGAATTAAATTTTGTAAAAAAATAATTGGTACAAATTCATTTATTAAGGTTAAATTTTATGAAAAAATTATTAAGTCAAATAAAACTATTAATTTAATCAATCATTTAAAAAAAGATAAAAGCATTGAAATTTATTTTTTAATGGGTGCCGACAACCTTATTAATTTTCATAAATGGCATAAATCTAAATTAATTTCACAAAAATGTAATATTCTAGTTTTTGATCGACATGGGTATAAAAAAAATTCTTTAAAATCAAAGACATTTAAGCAACTTAGTAAGGCCAATCTAGAGTTTATTGAGTTTAATAAAGTCAACATTTCATCTTCTCAATTAAGAAAAATTTGATAATCTAAAATCAATTAATGGACAAAATTTCAGACTTAAAAGAAATTGTAATCAACACACTAGATCTCAATAAAGCTCAAGACATTGTAACTATTGATCTTAAAGACAAAAGTTCTATGGCTGATTACATGATCATAGCAAGTGGAACTTCATCTAGACATATTCAATCCTTGTCAGAACAAGTTTTAGAAAAACTTAAAAATAACGGTGTAAAAGACTCAAAAATTGAAGGTAAAGAAAGTGGAGAATGGAAACTTGTTGATGGAATTGATTTGATTGTTCATATTTTTCATCCAGAAAAAAGAAAATTTTATGAATTAGAAAAAATTTGGTCAGAGCTAATTCCAAAAGAAAAAGTGATGATATGAAAAAAATTAAATTTTTATTATTAATTTTTTTTTCTGTTTTTTATTTAAATAAAACAGTTATTTCAGCTGAAATTGATATTTATAAAAAAATTGATCTCTTCGGTGAGGTTCTAGAAAAAATTAATAAAGAATATGTTGATGAGTTCAATCAATCTGAGAGTATGGACTCTGCTATCAATGGACTTTTACAATCTTTAGATCCTTATTCATCCTACATGTCGCCTAAAATATTTGATGAAATGCAAACAGAAACCAGTGGTGAGTTTGGTGGATTAGGAATTGAGGTTAGCATGGAGGCTGGTGTGGTAAAAGTAATTTCACCAATAGATGATACACCTGCGTCCAGAGCTGGATTAAAAGCTGGTGATTACATAGTAAAAATAAATGATGTTCAGGTCCAAGGAAAATCATTGAGTGAAGCTGTTGATTTAATGAGAGGACCTGTGGGTTCTGGAATAGAGTTAACAGTAAGACGAAGAGGTGAAAAAAAGGCTTTAACATTTAATATAATAAGAGAAGTTATTCAGGTTCAATCTGTTAAATCTGAAATTATAGATGAAAGTATAGGATACATCAGGCTTACGTCATTTAATGATAACAGCAGTGATCAAATAGAAAAACAAATTAAAAAACTTAAAAAAGATAAAAACTTAAATTCATTTATTTTAGATTTAAGAAATAATCCTGGAGGTCTTTTATCTCAAGCAATAAAGATATCAGATTTTTTTCTGGAAAATGGAGAGATAGTTTCAACAAAAAGCAGAAAAAAATCTGAAAATAGAAAATGGTTTGCAAAAAAAGGAGATATTACCGATGGAAAAACACTATTGGTTTTAATTAACTATGGTTCAGCATCTGCATCTGAAATTGTTGCAGGAGCTTTAAAGGATCACAAAAGAGCAATCATCGTTGGTGAAAATAGCTTTGGTAAAGGTTCTGTCCAATCCATTATTCCTTTAAAAAATCGTGGTGCTATCAGATTAACTGTTGCAAAATACTATCTTCCTTCTGGAAAATCTATTTCTGAAGTAGGTGTTAGACCAGATATTGAAGTAAATGAAGAAGGTGATGATTTTAGAATAAAAACTGATACTGATAATCAATTAAACTACGCTATTAAGTTACTTAACGGATAATATGAATAAAAATTTAAAAGATTTACCACTGAGAAGTGGGGTCGGAATTGTGTTATTAAATAAAGAAAATAAAGTATTCGTAGCAAAAAGAATAGATAATCCTAAAAATTTTTGGCAAATGCCTCAGGGTGGTGTTGATGAGGGAGAGGATAATTTAAAAGCTGCATTTAGAGAACTAGAGGAAGAAACAAGTATCAAAAGCGTAGAACTTATAAAAGAATTAGATGGTACATTAACCTATGATTTACCTGATAGATTACTAGGTATTATTTGGAAAGGTAAGTACAAAGGTCAGAAGCAAAAATGGTTTTTAATGCGATTTATTGGAAATGATAATGAAATAAATATTAATACATCTAATCCAGAATTTTTAGATTGGAAGTGGATTGACTTAGATTTAATTACTGATGTTGTTGTTGATTTTAAACATCATGTTTACAAAGAACTTAAAGAAAAAGTAAAAAAATTAATTTAGAGTTTTTAAAACTTCAACTTTTTGATCTGCTAAATATTTAGATTGATCGTTAATATCGTTTTTATTAGCCTCTTCTTCTGCCTGTTTAAGTAAATCTTGTTGCTTTGATTTATCCATATCAGCAAGATTAAAAATTGTACTTGTTAAAATAGATAAATTGTTATTTTTGAACTCAACAATCCCATCTTCAACATAGTAATTTTCATCACCTGATTTTGATAAAATCTTAATTATCCCAGGTTTTAAAAAGGAAATAATAGAAATATGATCCTTCAATATTCCCATCTCTCCTTCAAAAGCAGGGACCACAACTTCTGAAACATCATCTTTTACTAAAAAAGATTTTTCAGGATTTACTATTTCAATTTTAAACTCTTCGCTCATTAAGCAGCAGCTTCTTGTTCCATTTTCTTAGCTTTTTCTATAGCTTCTTCAATTGTTCCAACCATATAAAAAGCAGCTTCAGGTAAGTGGTCATACTCACCTTTACAGATTGCATCAAAACCTTTGATAGTTGAGTCAAGATCAACAAGTTTTCCTGGAGAACCAGTGAATACTTCTGCAACAAAGAATGGTTGAGATAAAAATCTCTGGATTTTTCTTGCTCTTGCTACAACTAATTTATCTTCTTCTGATAACTCATCCATACCAAGAATAGCTATAATATCTTGTAGTGATTTATATGATTGTAGTATTCTTTGAACATCTCTTGCTACTCTATAGTGCTCATCTCCAACAATTCTTGGGTCCAAAATTCTTGATGTAGAATCAAGTGGATCTACTGCAGGATAAATACCAATTTCAGCAATTTGTCTTGAAAGTACAGTCGTTGCATCTAAGTGTGCAAACGATGTCGCTGGAGCAGGATCTGTTAAATCATCAGCAGGCACATAAATTGCTTGTACAGATGTAATTGACCCTTTGTTTGTAGTCGTAATTCTTTCTTGAAGGTTACCCATGTCAGTAGCTAATGTCGGTTGATATCCGACAGCAGATGGAATTCTTCCTAACAAAGCCGAAACCTCTGATCCTGCCTGAGTAAATCTAAAGATGTTATCTACGAAGAAAAGTACGTCCTGACCTTCTTGATCTCTAAAATATTCAGCTACAGTTAACCCTGTAAGTGCAACTCTTGCTCTTGCTCCAGGAGGTTCATTCATCTGACCATAAACTAAAGCAGCTTTTGAACCAGCTCCTTCTTTTTTAATTACTCCAGACTCAATCATTTCATGATAAAGGTCATTTCCTTCTCTAGTTCTCTCTCCAACTCCTGCGAAAACTGAAAAACCACCATGAGCTTTTGCAACGTTATTAATTAATTCCATAATTAAAACTGTTTTTCCTACTCCTGCTCCACCAAATAATCCAATCTTTCCACCTTTTGCATAAGGCGCAAGCAAATCAATAACTTTAATACCTGTTACAAGTATTTCAGTTTCTGTTGATTGGTCATTAAATTCAGGTGCAGCTCTATGAATTGGCCAACTTTCTTTAGTCTTAACCTCACCTCTTTCATCAATTGGTTCACCAATCACATTTATAATTCTTCCAAGTGTTTCAGGTCCAACTGGAACTTGAATAGGAGCATTGGTATTAGTAACTTCATCACCTCTTTTTAATCCTTCAGTAGCATCCATAGCAATTGTTCTAACAGTAGTTTCACCTAAGTGTTGTGCTACTTCTAAAACTAGTCTGTTATCACCATTTTTACATTCCAATGCTGTTAAAATTTCTGGTAGTTCACCATCAAATTTTACGTCTACTACCGCTCCAATAACTTGTGTGATTATTCCTTTGCTCATAATTATAAACTTTCTGCTCCTGATATGATTTCTATTAGTTCTTTTGTAATTGCTGCCTGACGACTTCTATTATATTCGATAGTAAGTTTGTCAACCATTTCACCTGCGTTTCGGGTTGCATTATCCATTGCACTCATTCTAGACCCTTGTTCGCTAGCTGAATTCTCTAACATTGCTTTAAATATTTGCGTAGAAATATTCTTTGGCAATAAATTGCTTAAAATTTCATCTTCATCTGGTTCAAATTCGTAACTTTCTTCTGAACTATTTTCTTCTCCCTCATTATTTAAAGGGATTATTTGCTGTGCTTGAGGAATTTGAGTAATTACATTTTTAAATTGGTTATAAAAAATTGTACAAACATCAAATTCACCTGCCTCGAATTTTTCAATTACCATTTTTCCAACTTTGTCAGCATCAAAATAATTTGCATTTTTAGACTCTTTGAAAGAAATATTTTCAATTATTTTATCACCATAAACTCTTTTTAATTGGTCGTTTCCTTTTGAGCCTACTGTAATGATTTTAAGTTCTTTACCTTCGTCTAAAATTTTTGCAAAATAACTTTTAGCTTTTTTAATAATATTAGAATTAAATCCGCCGCATAAACCTCTATCAGAAGTCATCACCACACAAAGATGAGTTTTTTCCTGACCAGTACCTGACAATAACTTTGGTGCATTTTCTTTATCAGATATACCATTTGATAAATTTAAAATAACATTATTCATTTTTTCAGAATAAGGTCTTCCCTTCTCAGCGCTTTCTTGAGCTCTTCTTAATTTAGCTGCTGCGACCATTTTCATAGCTTTAGTAATTTTCTGTGTAGACTTTACACTAGCTATTCTTTTTTTTAGGTCATCTAAACTTGCCATAAATTATTAAGATTTAAAATTTCCTTTTAATTGAGTGATTACCTCAACAAGTAATTTTTCTTTATCTTCCTCAAGTTTTCCTGAAGTTAAAATTGACTCGATAATTTCAGGCATATCTGATTTACATTTTTCAATAATCTTGCTCTCAAATTCAGCAACGTCTTTTAAATCAATATCGTCCAGATAACCTTTAACTCCACAAAATACTGAAATAACTTGTTCTGCAACAGTCATCGGTGAATATTGTTTTTGTTTTAAAAGTTCAGTTAGTTTAGAGCCTCTATTCAAAAGCTGCTGAGTAGATGCATCTAAATCAGATCCGAATTGAGCAAAAGCTGCCATTTCTCTGTATTGTGCTAACTCTAGTTTCATTGAACCAGAAACTTTTTTCATCGCTTTTGTTTGAGCTGATGAGCCAACCCTAGATACTGATAAACCTACGTTAATTGCAGGTCTTATACCTTGGTTAAATAGTTCTGTTTCAAGGAAAATTTGTCCGTCTGTAATTGAAATAACGTTAGTTGGAATAAACGCGGATACGTCACCACCTTGTGTTTCAATAATTGGCAGTGCAGTAAGTGATCCACCTCCATGTTCGTCACTTAATTTAGCTGCTCTTTCAAGTAATCTACTATGAAGATAAAATACATCTCCAGGATAGGCCTCACGCCCTGGAGGTCTTCTCAATAGCAATGACATTTGTCTATAAGCAACTGCTTGTTTAGACAAATCGTCATAAATTATTAATGCATGCATTCCATTATCTCTAAAATACTCGCCCATAGTACAACCTGTATATGGTGCTAAGAATTGTAGAGGAGCAGAGTCTGATGCTGTAGCAGCAACGATTGTTGTGTACTCCATAGCTCCAGCTTCTTCTAATGTTTTTTGAATTTGTCTTACTGTTGATCTTTTTTGTCCAACTGCAACGTATATACAATACAATTTTTGTTTTTCATCACCAGATTCATTGATTTTTTTTTGATTAATAATTGCATCTACTGCAACTGCTGTTTTACCAGTTTGTCTATCACCGATAATTAATTCCCTTTGCCCTCTTCCAATCGGAACTAGACTGTCAATTGATTTAAGACCAGTTTGCATTGGTTCACTTACTGATTGTCGTGGAATAATACCAGGAGCTTTTACTTCAACCCTGCTTTTTTTAATTCCTTTATCTAATGGTCCTTTTCCATCAATAGGATTTCCTAAACCATCCACTACTCTTCCTAATAATTCTTTTCCAACTGGAGTATCAACAATATTACCCGTTCTTTTTACTACATCCCCTTCTTTAACATTTCTGTCATCACCAAAAATTACGACACCAACGTTTTCACTTTCTAAGTTTAGAGCCATACCTTTTGAACCATCTGCAAACTCTACCATTTCACCAGCTTGAACATTATCCAAACCATAAATCCTAGCAATACCGTCTCCAACTGATAAAACTTGACCAACTTCTGTGACTTCTGCTTTGTCACCAAAATTTTTAATTTGTTCTTTTAATATTTTTGTAACCTCTGAAGGATTTATTTCCATTTATGCCTCTATCATTCTATTTTCGATTTGTTGTAATTTATTTTTAATTGAGGTATCGACCATAGTACTTCCTACTTGTACTACCAAACCTCCTATTAAACTTTCGTCATGTTTGTAGTTTAATTTTATTTTTGAGCTAAAATTTTTTGTTAACTCCTCTGTAATTTTTGCAATTTCTTCATTAGATAATTCTTTTGCTGATTTTAATTCTGCTTTAAGTTCACCTCTTTTTCTTGAACAAATCTCAATAAAGCTTTTAAGGATACGCTCAATAAAAAAGAAACGTCTTTTTTGAATTAAGAAACTTAAAAAATTTTTAAATAAAGACTCAAATTTATTATTTTCAGAGATTGTATTGATTACTTTTAATAAATCTTCTTGGCTTGTAGTTGGATCTTTAATCAAATTAGAAAAATCTTCACTTTGCTCAATTAAATTAAGAATAGATGAAGACTGATCTTCGATCTGACTTAAAAGATTGTTTTCCTCTGAAAGTTCAAAAAGCGCAAGAGAATACCTTTCGGCTGAAGTTATTGAAAATCCGGTGTCTTTACTCAACTTGGTTCCTCTATAATGTTGAAGATTATTTAAAAATCACGCCCTAAATAGCATATGACCCTTATGTCTTCAAGTAGCGGATTCGTAAAAAAGGCCTCTTTTTTGCGGTTAATTGAAGTTAATTGGATCAACATCAACTGAAAGTTTTATTCCAGAAGAAAATTTATATTTTGGAATAATTTTTGCAAGAGAGCTTTGTAGTTTCATGGATTTTAAGCCTCTGATTAAAAATCTAATTCTAAATTTTCTCTTTAATCTAAATAATGGGGCATTCACAGGCCCTAATATTTTTCCTTCAATTTTATTTTCAATGAAATTTTTAAAATTAATAGCTTCTTTTTCTAATTTAATTTCATTATCTCCTGTTAAGATTAAAGAAATAAACCTTTGAAATGGAGGTAGTTTATTTTTTTTTCTTATCTCTAGTTCTCTTTCTAAAAAAATATCTGGATTTTTACTTGTAATTTCTGAAATCATCTTAGTATTATTTTCATAAGTTTGAAAATATACCGTTGCTGGTTTTCCTGTTCTTCCTGCACGTCCTGAAAGTTGATGATAGAGCTGCAAATTTTTTTCTGCCCCTCTTAAATCATGTCCTTGAGATGAAAGATCAATATCAACAACTACAATGCAATTTAAGCTTGGAAAATGAAAACCTTTTGAAATTAATTGAGTTCCAACTAAAATATGCGTTTCATTATTAATAATTTTATCTATTTTTTCTTTAGAATCTTTTTTATTCATTGTGTCACTTGAAAAAATCTCTATTTTTTTTCCAGGGAATTTTCTTTTTACTTCTTCTGAAATTCTCTCGACACCAGGGCCGCTAAAAATAAATTCACAATTGCCTTCTTTTGTACAGTCCCTTTTAAGATCGGATTTGTATCCACAATAATGACATAATAAGTTATTTTTATTTTTATGATAAACTAAATTGATACTACAATTTGGACATGTAAAACTTGTAAAACACTTATTACATAAAGCATTTGGAGAAAAACCTCTTCTGTTTAAAAAAAACAAAACTTGATCTTTTTTTTCCAAATGTAAATTAACTTTTTCAATAATTTTATTTGATAGCCATGATTGTTTTTCAAGTTTGGTATTATTTAAATTAATAATTTCATAATTAGGTAAAGCTGCTTTTTGATATCTTTCATTTAATCTAGAAACCTCGTATTTACCCTTTTTAATATTTTCAAAAGTTTCTATTGAAGGAACAGCAGTAATCAAATTTATTGGAATGTTTTCAAAAGATGCTCTAGAAATTGCCATATCACGAGCATTGTAGGTTATGCCTTCATCTTGTTTAAATGATTGATCATGTTCCTCATCAACAATTATCATTCCTAATTTTTTAAATGGTAAAAATAATGAAGACCTTGCACCAATAATTATTTTTATTTTACCATTAGAAACGCCACTCCAAATTAATTCTTTCTTTTTTTTTGAAATACCTGAGTGCCAAACTGCGGGCTTAAAACCAAAATATTCTAAAAATTTTTGTTCAAACTGGCTAGTTAAACCTATTTCTGGTAATAAAATTAATCCTTGAAAATCCTTCTCTAACAGTGGTTTTAATGCTTCAAAATAAACTAAAGTTTTTCCTGATCCAGTTGTGCCTTGTAAAACATGAACTCTAAATTTTTTATTTGAAACATTCATTTTTTTTAGAGATTTATTTTGATCACTAGACAGCTTGATTAAGTTTTGCTTAATTTTGCTATCAAATATTTGATAAAGTTGAGTTTCTTTGTTCTCTACCGCATCACTACTTAAGAGCACTAACTTTAATGCCATACCTTTTGGGATAAGATTATATTCTGCAAACCAATTTAAAAAATTAATTGTATTTTTTTTTAATGGAGTAACGTCTAATTTCTTGATTACCTTTTTAGTCTTAAAATTTTTATTATTATTTTTTTCAAATTCGTCCCAAACAACACCGGTAATTTTTGATTTTCCAAAAGGTACCATTACATAATCTCCAACTTTAAGAGTTAAATTACTTTCATAAGTAAATGGATGATTAAAAATATTTGGTACGAGAATCGGATATTTCATATTTTTATAATATGAAAAAAAATTAAGAGTGTATTGCTCTTTTATCTACTGATAAAGCAGCTTCTTTAACTGCTTCAGAAAACGTTGGATGAGCATGACAAGTTCGGGCGATATCTTCTGCACTTGCACCAAATTCCATTGCAACACCAATCTCTGCAATTAATTCTCCTGCATGAGGTCCAATTATATGTGCACCTAATACTTTATCTGTTTGCTCATCAGCTAAAATTTTAACAAAACCTTCTGCATCATCTATGGCCTTGGCTCTTGAATTGGCCATAAACGAAAATTTCCCTACTTTATATTTTTTATTTAATTCTTTTAATTGCTCCTCAGTTTTACCGATTGATGCTACTTCTGGCGTTGTATAAACTACTCCTGGAATTGTATCATAATTTACATGTCCAGATTGACCAACTATGTTTTCTGCAACTGCTATACCTTCATCCTCCGCTTTGTGTGCAAGCATTGGACCAACAATTACATCGCCTATTGCATAAATGTTTTCAACGTTAGTCTTAAAAATTTTATCAGTTTTAATTCTATTTCTTTCATCAAGATCTACTCCTACAGACTCTAAATTTAAACCATCTGTATTGGGTTTTCTGCCAACAGAGATTAAAACAACATCACATTCAAAATTATTTTTATTACCATCTTTATCTACTGTTGAAACCACTGCACCTGCTGCATTTTTTTTAATTGTTTCAACTTTATTTTGCATATTAAATTTCATACCCTGTTTTTTTAAAATTTTCATAAATTCTGAAGAAATTTCTTTATCCATTCCAGGTGTAATATGATCTAAAAAT
This sequence comes from Candidatus Pelagibacter sp. FZCC0015, assembly GCF_007833635.1. NCBI lineage: Bacteria > Pseudomonadati > Pseudomonadota > Alphaproteobacteria > Candidatus Pelagibacterales > Candidatus Pelagibacteraceae > Candidatus Pelagibacter > Candidatus Pelagibacter sp. FZCC0015. Next base: position 642,361 of record NZ_CP031125.1, on the reverse strand, counting down.
TCAACAACTTGCACCTCTGCTCCAAGTCTAGACCATACAGATCCCATCTCTAATCCTATATAGCCTCCTCCTACTACAACCATTTTCTTAGGTACCTTTTCTAACTTTAAGGCACCTGTTGATGAGACAATTGTTTTCTCATCTATTTCTATTCCTGGTAATGAAACTGGAACTGATCCTGTTGCAATAACTGTTTTTTCTGATTGGATGACAGTTTCTTTATTTTTATCATCCTTTATTAAAATTTCATTTTTTGATTTAAAACTTCCATGTCCTTTAAAGTAACTAACTTTGTTTTTTTTCAAAAGAAATTCAACACCTTTGGTAAGAACTGTTACAGCTTTATCTTTGCTTTTCATCATTTTGTCTAAATTTAATTTTACTTCACCAACTTCAATACCTTTGTTTGCTAAATTTTTTACTTTATGAAATTCTTCAGACAGATTAAGTAAGCTTTTTGATGGGATACAACCAACGTTTAAACAAGTACCTCCCAAAGACCCTCTAGACTCTATACATGCAGTTTTTAATCCTAATTGAGCAAGTCTGATTGCACAGACATAACCACCAGGTCCACCTCCAATAACTACAGCTTGAAATTTTTCTGACATTTAAATATCTAAAAACAACCTTCTAGGGTCTTCTAAATTTTCTTTAATCATTTTAAGGAAAGATACAGACTCTTTTCCATCAATAATTCTATGATCATATGATAATGCTAAATACATAATTGGTCTTATTTTGATTTCACCATCTACAACAATAGGTCTTTCTACTATATTATGCATTCCCAACACACCAGACTGAGGTAAATTTAGTATTGGTGTTGAAAGCATGGACCCATACACACCTCCATTACTTATTGTAAATGTTCCTCCCTGGAGATCTTCAATCGTTAGCTTTCCATCTCGCGCTTTTTCTGAAATTTCTTTAATATTTTTTTCAATATCAGCAAAGGATAATTCATCTGCATTTCTTAAAACTGGAACAACCAAGCCTTTATCTGTTCCAACTGCAAAACTAATATTATAATAATTTTTATATATTATCTCATCACCATCAATTTCAGCATTAACTGCAGGGAAATTTTTTAAAGCAACTACACATGCTTTTACAAAGAAAGACATAAATCCTAATTTTATTCCATAACGAGATTGGAAATCCTCTTGATTTTCTTTCCTCATTTCCATTACACTACTCATATCAACTTCGTTAAATGTTGTTAAAAGAGCAGCATTCTCTTGAGCTTGCTTTAATCTTTTTGCAATAGTCTGTCTCAACCTGGTCATTTTAATTCGTTCTTCCTCACCATATTGAATTTTTCTTTCAGATGGTTTTGGATTTGCACCCATCAAACTTATTAAATCTCCTTTTAAAACTCTTCCATCTTTGCCTGAGCCTTGAATTGAATTAATATCAATATTATTTTCAGCAACTATTTTTCTCACTGCTGGAGACAAAGTTGGACTCATATCTCTTTTTGGAGCAACTTCTGTTTTAACTTCCTCTGTTAAGACTAGAGGTTTTTCTTTAGATTTTCTAATTTCTTTTTCTTCAAATATTTTTGGTTCTTTTTTGCTAGCATCTAATTTTATTACATTGCTCTCTTTAGGAGTAATTTGCTCTTTCTTTATTTCCTCTTTCTTTATTGGTGCAGATTTAACCGCCCCACTAACTGCTGATACAGAACCTAATAATGCTCCTACTTCAACAACCGATCCATCTTGTGAATTAATTTCAGTCAATATTCCAGAAATTGGTGATGGCACTTCTAAATTTACTTTATCTGTCTCAAGTTCAACAATTGGCTCATCTGCTTCAACTGCATCTCCTGGATTTTTAAGCCATTTTGCAACAGTCGCTTCTGTTATACTTTCGCCAAGGACTGGTACTACTATTTTTTCACTCATTATAATTAATCAAACACCTCGTTAATTATTTCTTGTTGTTGAGAATTATGCCTTTTGGCGTATCCTGTTGCAGGAGTTGCATCTGGGCTTCTTCCTATATAAGAAATTTTGTTATTATTAGCCTTTAAAGTGTCTAATGTCCATTGGATATAATCTCTTACTGAAAACCAGGCACCCATATTTTTTGGTTCTTCTTGACACCAAAAAAATTGAGCATTTTTAGCATATGGTTTTAACTCCTTAACTAAAGCTTTTGCTGGAAACGGATATAATTGTTCTATTCTATACATCACAACATCATCTCTTTTAAACTTTTCTCTAGCATCTAATAAATCAAAATATACTTTTCCAGAACAAAGAATTACTTTTTTAATTTTAGAACTTTCTTTTAGTTCAATAAATCCTTTAGACTTAGGGTCAATAGCATGGTCCCATAGAACTCTATGAAAGGTGTTGTTTTTGTTAAAATCTTCTAAATTTGATACACAGTATTTATTTCTTAATAGTGATTTTGGTGTCATTATAATTAGAGGCTTCCTAAAACTTCTATGCATTTGTCTTCTCAAAGCATGAAAGTAATTTGCTGGGGTTGTGCAATTCATTACCTGCATATTGTCGTTTGAGCATAATTGTAAAAATCTCTCTAATCTTGCTGAAGAATGTTCTGGTCCTTGTCCTTCATATCCATGAGGTAACAACATTACTATACCAGATGCTCTATTCCATTTTCTCTCCCCAGATGCAATAAATTGATCAATTACTACTTGAGCTCCATTTGCAAAATCACCAAATTGAGCCTCCCAAAGAGTAAGAGTGTTTGGTTCCACAAGACTGTAACCATATTCAAAACCTAAAACCGCAAGTTCAGATAAAAAACTATCTACTACTTCAAAATGCTTTTGATTATCAGAAATATTATTAAGAGGAACATACCTGGAGTTATCTAGTTGATTTCTTAAAACAGAATGTCGTTGACTGAATGTCCCTCTACCAGAATCTTGTCCTACAAGTCTGACTGGATATCCTTCTTCAAGCAATGATCCAAAAGCAAGCGCTTCTGCTGAAGACCAATCAATTCCAGTACCTTTTTCAATACTTTCTTTTCTAGCATTAAATATTTTAGAGATAGTTTTATGAATATTTTTTTCTTCAGGTATAATATTTATTTTATCTGAAATTAATTTTAATTTGTTTTCCTCATAGCCCGTTATACCTCTTTTATCTTTGCCTCTTTCAGGTTTATATCTTGACCAAGTTCCTTCAAACCATTCTATTTTAGGATTATAGTCTTTTGCACTCTTATATTGTTCATCAAGTAAATCCTTAAATGATTTAACGTTTTGATTTAATAATTCTTGCGTTATAGAGTTTTCATTTACAAGTTTATTTCCATAAATCTTATAAACGCTAGGGTGTGATCTAATTTTTTTATACATTAAAGGTTGGGTAAATGCAGGCTCATCTCCCTCATTATGTCCAAACCTTCTGTAACAAATTAGGTCTACAACAACGTCTCTGTTAAATTTTAAACGAAATTCTGTTGCTATTCTAGTCGAATAAACAACTGCTTCTGGATCATCTCCATTAACATGAAGGATCGGTGCTTCTACCATTTTTGCAACATCTGATGGATAAGGTGAAGACCTAGCAAATCTTGGACTAGTAGTAAATCCTATCTGATTATTTACAATAATATGAATTGTTCCACCAGTATTGTGACCTGGTAATCCAGACATCGCAAAACATTCAGCAACAACTCCTTGACCAGCAAAAGCTGCATCTCCATGAATGAGTATTGGTATAACTTTGTTTCTCTCTTTATCTTGATGGAAAAATTGTTTAGCTCTTGTCTGTCCTAAAACTACAGGGTTAACAGCCTCTAAATGTGAGGGATTATCTGTTAAACTTACATGAACTGAGTTTCCATCGAACTCTCTATCTGATGATGCTCCAAGATGATATTTGACATCTCCAGCGCTATCTTCGCTGTCAGAACTAAATTCACCAGCAAACTCGTTAAAAATTCTTTTATAAGATTTTTGTAAAACATTTGCCAATACATTAAGTCTGCCTCTATGAGACATGCCTATCTTAACTTCTTTTATATTATTTTGCCCACCAATTTTTATTATTTGTTCAAGGGCAGGTATTAAACTTTCTCCACCATCTAAACCAAACCTTTTTGTTCCCACATACTTAGTAGCTAAAAATTTTTCAAATCCTTCTGCTTGTACTAATTTATTTAAAATTGCTTCTTTACCATTTTTTGTAAATTGAAGTGCATTTTTATCTTGCTCTATCCTGTCTCTAAACCACTTTCTTTCAACTGGGTTTGAAATATGCATGAACTCATAACCTATTTTTCCACAATAGGTCTTCTTCATAAACTTAAGTATTTCTCTTATATTTGCATATTTACGATTAATTACCCCGTTTAGAAAAATTTTCTTATCATAATTTTCTTTTTTAAAACCATAAAAATCTGGATGAAGCTCATCTAAATACTCTGACTCTCTCATTTCTAGAGGATCCAAATCTGCTAATAAATGCCCTCTTAGTCTATATGCTCTAATTAATGCTACGGCACTTATAGAATCTTTGTTTGAGTCAGCAAGTAATTGAAAATTAAATTTTTCTGAAGTGTCTAATTTGACATTATCAAAATCTTTTTTATCTTGTTCTTCTATTTTTTTTTGTAATTCATCAATATCAATCTTTTTTTTAGTTGGTCCCCATGATGGACCATTAATTTCTTTTGCTATTACATTTAATTCTTCGCCAATTCCTTCAAAATAATTTGCCCAACTTTCTGGAAGATCTGCATCTTTATTAATGAATTTTAAATACATTTCTTCAATGAATGCACTATTAGACTTATTTAAAAATGAAGTTTTTTCGAAATCAAGATTTTTTGATGAAGACATCTTTTTTATTTAATATATCCCTCTAATATTATTTTTCAATTAGACAGTTTATTAAATAAAGTTTTTCCAATAATTGATGGTGATTTGGCAACAGTAATACCGCATTCTTCCATTTTTTTAATTTTATCCTCAGCTCCACCTTTTCCACCTGAAATTATAGCTCCAGCATGTCCCATTCTTCTGCCTGGAGGAGCAGTAATTCCTGCAATAAATCCAACTATTGGCTTTTTGATCTTGTGATTTTTTACAAATTCAGCAGCTTCCTCTTCCGCATTTCCTCCAATTTCACCTATCATTAAAATAGACTCTGTTTCATCATCATTTAAAAATAAATCTAAACAGTCTATAAAATTTGTTCCGTTAATAGGATCTCCACCAATTCCTATACAAGTTGATTGACCGAGTCCATTTTCAGTTGTTTGAGCTACTGCCTCATATGTCAATGTGCCTGACCTTGATACAATTCCAACACTTCCTCTTTTATGAATACTACCTGGCATGATTCCTATTTTACATTCATCTGGTGTAATTATTCCTGGACAATTAGGTCCTATCAATCTGCTATTAGAGCCAATTAATTTTTGTCTTACCTTAAGCATATCTTGGATTGGAATTCCCTCTGTTATACAAACAATAAGTTCAACTGATGCATCAATAGCTTCAATTATTGCTGCTGCAGCAAATTTTGCAGGTACATAAATCATAGTTGCGTCAGCACCTACTTCATTTTTTGCTTCTAATACACTGTTAAAAACTGGTCTGTCTAAATGTTTTTGTCCACCTTTCTTTGGCGTAACTCCACCAACAAGATTGGTGCCGTATTTTATAGCCTGTTCTGAATGAAAAGTTCCGTGCGCGCCTGTAAATCCCTGACAAATAACTTTTGTATTCTTATTTACTAAAACTGACATATTATTTTATTGCCTCAACAATTTTCTTAGCTGCATCATCTAAATTTTCTGCTGAAATTAATTCTAAACCAGAATTATCAAGAATTTCTTTTCCCTCTTTAAAATTTGTACCTGCTAAACGTACAACTAGAGGAACACTAATATTTATTTCCTTGGCTGCATCAACTACTCCTTGAGCAAGGACATCACATCTCATTATTCCTCCAAAAATATTAATTAAAATACCTTTAACATTTTTATCTGAGAGAATTATCTTTAATGCAGCAGATACTTTTTCTTTAGATGCTCCACCGCCTACATCTAAAAAATTTGCTGGCTCTTTACCGTACAATTTAATTATATCCATTGTTGCCATCGCTAATCCAGCTCCATTCACCATACAGCCAATACTTCCATCTAGCTTGATATATGCAAGATCATGCTTGCTAGCTTCTATCTCGGTAGGATCTTCCTCGTTTAAATCTCTTAATTCAATAATTTCTGGATGCCTGAATAAAGCGTTAGAGTCAAAATTAACTTTTGCATCTAAACAAACAATTTTTTCCTCTTTTGTCAAAATTAATGGATTTACTTCAACCATGTTAGCATCAGTACTCACAAACATTTTATAAATTGATTTAATTAATTTAATTGCTTGTTTTTTTGCGTCTTCATTTAAATTAAAAATATTAATTATTTTTTCACAATCTGTCTCAGAAATTTCATCACCTATATCAACTTTTGTGGTTACAATTTTTTCAGGTGAACTGCTTGCAACTTCTTCAATGTCCATCCCTCCTTGGTCACTCGATATAAAAGCGATTTTAGAACTTGCTCTATCAACCAGACAAGATAAGTAAAATTCTTTATCTATATTTGATGATTCTTCTACGTATAATCTTTTTACTTCTCTACCTTCAGGGCCAGTTTGATGAGTAACTAGTGTTTTACCCAGTAATTCTTTAGCTGCTACTGTTAGTTCCTCAATAGTGTTTAAAATTTTTACACCACCAGCTTTTCCTCTGCCGCCCGCGTGAATTTGTGCTTTAAGCACATATTTCTCAGTTTTGAGTGCTTTTGCTTTTTCAATAAGTTCATCAATATTAAGCGCAAATACTCCTTCGGGAACTTCAGCTCCATATTTTTTTAATATTTGTTTAGCTTGATGCTCGTGAATATTCATTATTATTTAGATAAATCAGGATCTATTTTAGATGCAGCTTCCCATAAAGCTTTTACAGCATCTATTGAATGCATAAATTCTTTTTTTTCTTTTTCATCTAAATTAATTTCTTCAATTTTTTCTACACCATCTTTTCCAATGATAACAGGAACACCTGCATAAACATTTTTCACACCATATTCTCCATTTAATTGTACAGCGCAGGGTAATAATTTTTTCTGATCATTTAAATATGCTTCTGCCATTTGAACACCTGAAGCTGCTGGTGCATAAAAGGCTGATCCTTTTTCTAAATATTTAACTATTTCCGCACCACCATCTCGTGTTCTTTGATTAATTTCCTCAACTCTTTCTGAAGAAATCTTTCCATCCTTTACAAGATCCAACAATGGTTTACCTGAAATTTTTGTAAATCTTGGCATAGGAACCATGGTGTCACCATGACCACCCATAACCATTGCCTCAATTTCTCTTACTGGCACATTTAGTTCTAATGATAAAAATAATTTAAATCTCGAACTATCTAAGATACCTGCCATACCAACAACTTTATTTGATGGCAAACCTGAAAATTTTTGAAATGCCATAACCATGACATCTAAAGGATTGGTGATGCAGATCACAAAAGCGTTAGGAGCATTTTTCTTTACCCCTTCAGCAACTTGTTTAATAATTTTTAAATTTATTCCAAGAAGGTCATCTCGGCTCATTCCAGGTTTTCTTGGAACACCTGCTGTAATTATTATTACATCTGAATCTTTTATATCCTCATAGTTATCAGTTCCTGAAAACCTAACATTGAAACCATCTACAGATGAAGATTGTGCAATATCTAATGCTTTTCCTTTTGCAATACCGCTAGCTACGTCAAATAAAACAACTTCATCAACTAATTCTTTTGTTCCTATTAAATGTGCAAGAGTTCCACCTATTTGGCCTGCACCAATTAAAGATATTTTTGTCATTTATTTCCTTTATTTCATTGTTGGCATAACAAATTCCGCATTTGATCGGACACCTGAAGGCCATCTAGATGTTACTGTTTTAAGTTTAGTGTAAAATTTTATTCCTTCCATACCATGCATTCCGCTATCTCCGAATAATGATCTTTTCCAACCGCCAAAACTATGAAATGCCATTGGAACTGGGATAGGTACGTTAATACCAACCATACCTACTTGAATTTTACTTGCAAAAGTTCTGCCTGCATCACCGTCTCTTGTATAAATACTAACTCCATTTCCATACTCATGGTCGTTAATTAATTTTGCAGCTTCTTCAAAAGTTTTTACTCGAACAACTGATAAGACTGGACCAAATATTTCTTCTTTGTAAATTCTCATATCTTTATTTACGTGATCAAATAAACATCCACCTATATAGAAACCATTTTCATAGCCTTGGAGTTTTAAACCTCTACCATCAACCACTAGCTTAGCTCCTTCCTCGACACCTAAATCAACGTAGCTTGTAACTTTTTCTAAATGTTCTTTTGTAACTAAAGGTCCCATTTCTGATGCTTTATCCATTCCAGGACCAACTTTTAAAGCTTCAGCTTTTTTTGATAATCTTGATACAAGTTCATCGCCGATGTCTCCAACCGCAACCGCAACTGATTGAGCCATACATCTTTCTCCAGCTGAACCATAAGCAGCACCCATTAAACCATTTACTGCACCATCTAAATCACAATCTGGCATAACAACTAAATGGTTTTTTGCTCCACCCAAAGCTTGAACTCTTTTTTCATTTTTAGCTGAATTTTCATAAATATATTTTGCAATAGGAGTAGATCCTACGAAACTAACAGCTTTGATATCTTTGTTTTCTAAAATTGCATCAACAGCTTCTTTATCTCCATTTATTACATTAAATACTCCTTCTGGAAGACCAGCCTCAGTAAGTAGTTCTGCCAATCTTATTGCGCAAGAAGGGTCTTTTTCTGATGGTTTAAGAATAAAACTGTTTCCACAAGCTATTGCTATTGGAAACATCCACATTGGTACCATAGCAGGAAAATTAAAAGGTGTGATACCCGCAACAACTCCTAATGGTTGCCTAATTGACCAACTATCAACATTGGTACCAACATTTTCTGAAAACTCACCTTTTAATAAATGTGGTATTCCACAAGCAAATTCTACCACCTCAAGTCCTCTAGTTAAAGAGCCTCTTGCATCTTCATAAACTTTTCCATGTTCTGAAACTATTAACTTCGTTAATTCATCAGAATTTTTTTCAATTAATTCTTTAAATTTAAATATTATTCTAGCTCTTTGTAGAGCAGGTTTTAAAGACCAAGTTTCAAATGCTTTTTTTGCTACCTCAACAGCACTGTCTAGATCAGATTTTGAGGCAAGTCTTACCTCTGACTCTTGTTCGCCAGTTGCTGGATTAAAAACTTTTCCTTTTTTATCTGAAGATCCCGGAATTATTTTACCGTTTACGAAGTGTTCTATTAATTTCATGAATACGGTGTTTTAGATCAAAAATATCGAATAGTCTATTTAAACATTAGCTGTTGCTAACATTTTTTTTATTTCAGCTATAGCTTTTGCTGGATTCAAGCCCTTAGGACATGCATTTGTACAATTTAATATTGTATGGCATCTATATAATTTTAATTCATCTGAAACTTTTTTTAATCTAGCTTTTCTCTCTTCATCTCTACTATCAATAATCCATCTATAAGCTTGTAGCAGAACTGCAGGACCTAAATATTTATCTCCATTCCACCAATAACTTGGGCAAGATGTAGAACAGCAAGCACACATAATGCATTCGTAAGCACCATCAAGTTTTGCTCTATCTTCTTTAGACTGATAAATTTCTGTTGTCTGTTTTGTTGAGTTATTTTTTAACCAAGGTTCAATAGATTGATATTGTTTATATAAACCATCTAAATCACCAATCAAATCTCTTTTAACTTTTAAATGAGGTAGAGGATAAATATCGATGTCACCGTCTATCTCTGCATGAGGAGTTGTGCAGGCTAGTCCATTTTTTCCTCCCATATTCATAGCACAAGAACCACAAACACCATGAGCACAAGACCGTCTATAGGCCAATGTAGGATCAATTTCGTTTTTAATTTTATTTAAAATATCTAGCACCTTAGATGGACAATTATTCATATCAACTTCGTATGTATCAATCCTAGGATTTTCCTCTGTCGATGGATCCCATCTATAAATATTTACTTTTCTTAAATTTTTAGATCCAGTTTTGTCTTTAAAATATTTGCCTTTTTTAACCTCTGAATTTTTAGGTAAGCTTAGCTGAACCATTAATATACTCGCTCTTGTGGTGGAAAATATTGAACTTCGTTTGTTAAAGTTGATTTGTGTACTGCTCTGTAACTAATCTTTGTATTTTTTCCATCACACCAAGCAAGAGTGTGTTGCATAAACTTTTCGTCATCTCTTTTTGGATAGTCGTCTCTCGCGTGAGCACCTCTGCTCTCTTTTCTATGATATGCAGATTCTACAGTAGTTACTGCTTGTCTTATTAAATTATCAAATTCTAATGTTTCAACTAAATCAGTATTAAATACTAAAGACCTATCTTTGACTGAAATTGAGTCCATACCATCATAGGTTTTTTTAATCTCATCAACACCTTCTTTAAGATTTTTTTCAGTTCTAAAAACTGCACATTTCGACTGCATGGTTTTTTGCATTGAAAGTCTAAGTTCTGCAGTACTATTATTTCCTTGTGCATTTCTAAGTTTATCAAATCTATCTAAACATTTTTGTGTTTCTGACTCTGGAATTTCTTCATGAGGTGTTCCTGGCTTAACTAATTCAGCTGCTCTTTTTGCTGCTGCTCTTCCAAATACTACTAAATCAATTAAAGAATTAGAACCAAGTCTATTTGCTCCGTGAACAGAGACACATGCCGCTTCTCCTATAGCCATTAAACCTGGAACAGTTTTTTCTGAGCCATTTACAGTTAATACTTCTGCTTTATAGTTTGTTGGAATACCGCCCATATTATAATGAACTGTTGGCACAACAGGAATTGGTTCTTTAGTTACATCTACATTTGCAAATAATCTCGCTGCATCAGTAATTCCAGGAAGCCTGCTTTCAATTATATCTTTATCTAAGTGACTTAGGTTCAAATGAACATGATCTTGATCTTTTCCAACACCTCTTCCCTCATTAATCTCAATAGACATAGATCTGCTAACAACATCTCTTGATGCTAAATCTTTTGCATTTGGAGCATATCTTTCCATAAATCTTTCACCTTTAGAATTTGTAAGATAACCCCCTTCTCCTCGCGCACCTTCTGTTATTAAGGTGCCGTGGCCATAAATTCCTGTTGGGTGAAATTGAACAAACTCCATATCCTGAAGCGGTAATCCAGCTCTTAAAACCATTGCATTGCCATCACCAGTGCAAGTATGTGCTGATGTTGCTGAATAATAAACTTTTCCATAACCACCAGTAGCAATAATTACTGTGTGCGCTCTAAATCTATGAATTGTGCCATCATTCAAATTCCAAGCAATTAGACCTTTGCATTCTCCATTCTTCATCAACAAATCTAATGCAAAATATTCTATAAAAAATTCTGTATCATGCTTTAACGCTTGTCCGTATAATGTGTGTAAAATAGCATGTCCTGTTCTATCAGCTGCAGCACAAGTTCTTTGAACTATTCCATTTCCATAATTTTTTGTCATTCCACCAAATGGTCTTTGATAAATTTTTCCTTCTTCAGTTCTGCTAAATGGAACTCCATATTTCTCTAACTCTAAAACTGCTTTAGGTGCTTCTTTACAAAGATATTCAATACTATCTTGATCACCTAACCAATCTGCACCTTTGACAGTGTCATACATGTGCCATCTCCAATCATCTTCTCCCATATTTCCTAGTGCTGCTGATATTCCACCTTGTGCAGCTGATGTATGACTTCTGGTAGGAAATACTTTTGAGATACAAGCTGTTTTTAAGCCAGCTTCGCTGAGCCCTACTGCCGCTCTTAAACCTGATCCACCTGCACCAAGTACAACAACATCGTACTCATGGTCTATAATATTATATGCTTTCATGTATTTAAGTTAAAAATTACAATTATTGTAATTACTGGAATTATTATAGCAAAAAAATTTAGGATTTTGTTTGCGGCATTTTTGATTTTTTTATCGTTAATATAGTCTTCAAAAACCTCACTTATAGTCAAAGCTGAAAAAAAATAAGCAATAACTAAAAATAATCCAATTAGGAATTTAGATGGTTGTTTTGTTAAAAAATTCACTATTTCAAAATAACTTTTATCATAGATATTCACTAAATTTATAATAAACCAAAGCATTAAAGGTAATAAGATTGCAGAACTAATTTTTAAGAATAACCATTTTTTTGTTACTGGAAGCATTATATTAATCCTCTACCAATTAAATAAATTAAGATAGTTAAAACAATCGAACCAAAAATAACTAACAAACCTGTAATTTTTGTTGTTTGTAATTCAAATCCATAACCTAAATCCATAATCAAGTGTCTTACTTCACTTAACATTTGAAAACTAAATGACCAGGTTATTCCGATTAAAATAAACTTACCTAAAAAAGTTTCTAAAAAAATTTTAATAATTTGATAATCACTTTCTCCTAAAAGCATTAATGTAAACCAAATACAGATTAATGTGATCGCAAAAAAATTGATTATTCCTGTAATTCTATGTGAAATAGATACTAATGAAGAAATATGCCATTTATAAATCTGTATGTGTGGTGATAAAGGTCTGTCTTCCATATTTTATTTTGAGTTAATAATTGTTTCAGCAATTTCAACAGAATTAAGTGCTGCACCTCTAAGCAGGTTATCTGATACAATCCACAAATTTAATGAATTTTTTTTAGTTTTGTCTTCTCGAATTCTAGATATATATGTCTCATCACTCCCAGCTGCTTCAAATGGTGTGCTATAACCTCCATTTTCTCTTTTATCAATAACCTCACAACCATCTGCTTTACTTAAAACATCTCTCACTTTTTCTAAAGTATATGGTTTTTCAAATTCTATATTAACAGACTCTGAATGAGAAACTAAAACAGGAATTCTTACACATGTGGCTGTAAGTTCTATTGAATCATCTAATATTTTTTTTGTTTCATTTGTCATTTTTAATTCTTCTTTTGTATATCCATCATCGGCAAAAACATCGATATGTGGAATAACATTAAAAGCGATTTGTTTAGTAAAATTTTTTGACTCTATTTTTTTTCCATCTAAATATTGTTTAGTTTGATCTATTAATTCGTCCATTGGACTTTTGCCACCACCCGAAACAGATTGGTAAGTTGAAACTACAACTCTTTTTATTTTGAATAAATTATGTAGTGGTTTAAGTGCTATAACAAGTTGTGCTGTAGAACAATTTGGATTTGCAATAATATTTTTTTTCATATTTTTAATTTCAGCTGCATTCACTTGTGGGACGATCAATGGAACATCTGGATCCATTCTAAAAAAACTCGAATTATCAATTACAATTGTGTGCTTGGCAGCTTTTTCTGCATATTTTTCAGCAATTTTTCCTCCAGCTGCAAAAAAAGTTATATCTGCTTTTGAAAAATCATATGTCTCTAAATTTTCAATAACATACTCTTTATTTCTAAAAGAGATTTTTTTTCCTGCACTTTTTTCTGAGGCAACTAAATATAGATCATCAAACTTAAAGTTTTTTTTATCAAATACTTCAAGAGTTTTTCTACCAACATTTCCTGTTGCACCTACTATAGCTATGTTCATTTTAAAGCTGTTATACTAAATAAAAGGTAAATCGCAAACTTTACCACTACAAATATCACTATTTATGCTTGCTTTTACCTTCTGGTCTACATTCCAATGTGATTTTTTCATCATGGCAATACCAATCACTTTTTTAAAATGTGGTGAATAGCATGCTGACCGTAATTCTCCAACGATGTTGTTCTGATCATCAGTAAGATCTAAAGATCCTGTTAAACTTATTTTCTCTATATCAAATTTAACTCCCATTAATTTTTTATTTATTCCTTCAGATTTAATTGTCTTCAATTTTTCTTTTCCTAAAAAGATAACATCACTATCTATGTTGATATATTTATCGAAACCACATTCATAAGGATTATCTCCATTATCCATATCATTACCATGAGATAACAGTCCACTTTCTATTCTTTCAATCAAATTAGGACATCCTGGTTTAACATTAAATTCTTTTCCAATTTCAAATAAATGATCATACAGTTTTAAGCCAGCTTCTGTATTTTGAACATATACTTCATAGCCTCCTTGTTTAGACCATCCAGATTGTGCGATAAGGTGTTTTGCACCTCCAAATTCAAAATAATCAAAACCAAAAAATTTTAATTTTGTGATCTGTTCTCCAAATATTTTTTCCATCAATTTAAATGATTTTGGACCTTGTACAGCCATGATATCAACTTTTGGCTCTGTGATTTCAACATCAAATTTATTTCCAATTGCTAATCCTTTTGCAAATAATATTACGTCCGTATCTGCAATAGAAATCCACCATTTATTTTCGTTAATTCTTAAAACAACTGGATCATTAATTAAACCAGCATTATCATCTATAATCGGACAATAATAACATCTTCCATCTTTAGATTTTGATAAATCTCTACAAGTCATCAACTGAACTAGTTTTGCAGAATCTTTTCCTGAAATTTCTACCTGTCTTTCAGCTGCTACATCCCAGATCTGAACATGCTCTTTTAAATGATGATAAGATTCTTCAATTGAACCAAAGGCAGCTGGAAGCAACATATGGTTATAAATTGTATAAGCTGTAACACCCTGTTCCTCAATTCGAGAAGTATATGGAGTACTTCTAAGTCTTCTTGATTTTGCGATTAAAAAGTTTTTCATTTTTTCAAAAATTCTAAAACTTTGTCTCTCATTTCAAATGCTTTTTCAATCATAATCATATGTCCACAACCCTCTATTATATGTGTAGATGAATTATTAATTAGACTAGAAAATTTTTTTCCAGCTTCTAGATTTACCATCTTATCTAAAGAGCCAAAAATAAACATTGATGGGAATTGTATTAATTTAGCAGCATCAGAACCATTTTTGTAATTGTTACATGCTACAAGGTCTACCGCCAGTATGTCTCTTATATCTCGAGGTGATTGTATTATTTTTTCTACTGGGTTACCTCCAATAAATCTTTTTGAACCTTCATAACCCCACTTCATCATTAATTTAACTGCATCGGAGTCCCCATTTTTTGCTAGATCAATTAAATCTGGATGTACTGGCATTTTATTTGAGCCTCCAATAAAGACTAACTTTTTTAATCTATCTTTATATTTGTGAGCATATTCAAGTATCTCCAAGCAACCTTGGGAATGACCAATTAAAATTAAATTATTTAGATTTAGTTCGTTAAAAACCCGTTCTAACCAATCAGCTATTTTTTCAATACTATCTAAGCAAGGACCATCGGAATTACCATGCCCAGGCAAATCAATAGATAAAACATTAAAATTATTATTTGAAAAAAATTGTTCTGTTAGAGACCAAACAATATGAGAAAGACCGCTCCCATGAAGAAATACTATTGTATCTTTATTTTGATCAATGCCCTGTCCTGCATCAGAAGCATAAACATTTTTATTTTCTAATTGAAAATTCAAAAATTACCTAAACTTGTTTTCTCAATTCAAATTTTTGTATTTTTCCTGTTGAAGTTTTTGGCAAATCACAGAACACAACCTTTTTAGGAACTTTAAATCCTGCTAAAGTCTCCTTACAAAAATCAATTAATTCTTTTTCAGATACCGGTTTATCTTTAACCATTTCAATAAATGCGCAAGGAACTTCGCCCCATTTTTCATCTGGTTTAGCAACAACTGCAGCAATAGAAACTGATGGATGTTTAGAAAGTGTATTTTCTATTTCAATTGAGGAAATATTTTCTCCTCCAGAAATAATTATATCTTTTGATCTATCTTGTATTTTTACATAGCCATCAGGATGCATCACGGCTAGATCACCACTATGAAACCACCCATCCTTCATAGCTTTATCGGTAGCATCTTTGTCTTTAAAGTAACCTTTCATTACTACATTTCCTCTAATCATAATTTCACCAATTGTTTTTCCATCTTTAGGAACTTCTTTCATAGTATCTGGATCCAAAACAGTTACACCTTCAGTATTTGGATATCTCACACCTTGCCTAGCTTTAATTTCATTTTGTTTTTCTTCATCAAAATTGTTCCACTCATCATTCCAAGCGCACTGGGTAACATGTCCATAAGTTTCTGTTAAACCGTAAACATGCATAACTTCAAAACCTAATGCTTTCATTTTTTTGAAAATTATACTTGGTGGAGGTGCTCCAGCCGTTAAGACATAAACTTTTTGTTTTAATTTTTTTTTGTCGCTTTCTGGTGCTCCGGTAATCATATTTAATACAATTGGTGCACCACCAAAATGGGTTACTTCATATTTTTCAATTAATTGAAAAATTTTTTTAATATCAATATTTCTTAAACAAATTGTCCTTCCATTTAACATCGGAACTGTCCATGGATAACACCAACCATTACAATGAAACATTGGAACCACTGTTAAAAAATTTAATCTATTTGGCATGTTCCAAGCTACAGAACTTCCTGTAGACATTAAATATGCACCTCTATGATGATAAACTACTCCTTTGGGATTTCCTGTAGTACCTGACGTATAGCTTAATGATATTGCTTGCCATTCATCCTCTGGCATTTGCCAATCGTAATTTTCATCACCTGTATTTAAAAAACTTTCATATTCTAAATCGCCAATTTTTTCTGATTTCGATTGATCTGCATTTTTATCATCTATATCAATTATTGTAATTTTCTTATTTAAAGTTTTTAATGCTTTCTTAACTTCTACATGCAATTGTCTATCAACTACTAGCACCTTTGCATCGCTGTGATCTAAAATATATGAAATTGTATTTGCATCTAGTCTTATATTAATTGTATTCAATACTGCACCTGCCATAGGTACTGAGTAATGTCCTTCGAAAATCTCAGGTGTATTGAAGGCCAAAAACGAAACTGTATCTCCTTTTTTAATTCCAATTTTTGACAGTGCGCTAGCAAATTTTACAGCTCTTTTGTAAACTTCCTCCCAAGTATATTTCCTATCTTCATAAATTATAGCTTCATAATTTGGATAAATTTCCCTTGCTCTTTTAAGAAACGTTAATGGAGTAAGTGGTACGTAATTAGCTTTATTTTTATCTAAATTTGTCTCGTAATGATTCATTATTAATTAAACTTAAAATTCATTATATTAGAACTTCCAGAAATAGCGGATTTGTAATGATACTCAGCTCTTGGCAATACCTTATCAAAATAAAATTTTGCTGTATTTATTTTATCACTATAAAATTCCTTATTTTTTTCAAAATCACTAAAACTTACATCTAAAATTTTGATCCAAGCATAAGCAATTGAAACATATCCCAGACTTCTTAAATAATCATTTGCTGCAGCACTAACATCGTCTTTTTCGATTTTATGTTTATCCTTAATCCAGTCGGTAAACTTAGATAAAATATCTAAATAATGATTTAATTCTTTTGAAAATGTATTTACTTTTTCATTTTTACTATCACATTCAGATTTAATCATATCTAAAAACTTATTGATAACATCGCCATTTTTATTTGATAATTTTCTAAATACTAAATCTGCTGCCTGAACAGAATTTGTTCCTTCATAGATTGGGGTAATACGATTATCTCTATATAATTGCTCTATTCCTTGGTCTTTAGTGTACCCATATCCACCATGTATTTGCATCGCGTCGTTCGTAATTTCCATAGCTAAATCTGTAAATAATGACTTAACAACTGGTGTCATCAATGAAACATAATCCAAAGCTTCTTGTTTAATCTTTTCATCAGGATGATAAAGACTCACCTCAGTTTGTTGTGATAACCAAAAACATAATGCTCTTTCTCCCTCAATAATTGACTTCATATTTAGTAAAGATCTTCTAATATCCGCATGATCAATTATAAAGTCTGCACCATTTGTAGATTTTGAATTATTTGTTTTTCCTTGCTTTCTCTCTTTTGCATAAGCAAGTGAGTTTTGATACG
The DNA here is from genome assembly GCF_007833635.1 of Candidatus Pelagibacter sp. FZCC0015. NCBI lineage: Bacteria > Pseudomonadati > Pseudomonadota > Alphaproteobacteria > Candidatus Pelagibacterales > Candidatus Pelagibacteraceae > Candidatus Pelagibacter > Candidatus Pelagibacter sp. FZCC0015. Next base: position 624,324 of record NZ_CP031125.1, on the reverse strand, counting down.
CAATTTCAGAAATTCCTAAACCTTGAATGCCTACCACTATTCTCTCAAGGTTCATCATGGTAAACATGGCACTAAGACCTTTGTCTTTGTTACCAATCATATAACCAGTTGCTTCATCAAAATTTAAAACACATGTTGCTGAACCCTTAATTCCCATTTTGCTTTCAATAGATCCTGTTGAAATTCCATTTCTTTGACCAACACTACCATCTTTATTTACAATAAATTTTGGAACTAAAAATAAACTAATTCCTTTAGTGCCCGCAGGAGAGTCTGTTGATCTTGCTAAAACTAAATGAATAATATTTTCAGTTAAGTCATGATCACCAGAAGTTATAAAAATCTTTTGACCACTAATTTTATAGGTATCATCAGATTGTTTGACGGCTTTGGTTTTTAACAAACCTAAGTCTGTACCACAGACTGGTTCTGTTAAACACATAGTGCCACTCCATTTACCTTCGACGATTTTTGGTAAATATTTATCTTTAATTTCATCTGAAGCATGATGATTAATACAATTGTAGGCACCAATACTAAGTTCACTATATAATTTAAATGACAAACTGGCTGAGGAAAGCATTTCATCAAAGAACGCACTTACTGTTTTTGGCATTCCTTGGCCTCCATATTTGGGGTCACAAGATAATGACGTCCAACCATCTTCAATGTATTTCTGATATGCTTCTTTGTAACCCGGTGGTGTTCTGACAACACCATTTTCTAATATTGCTGGATTTTCATCACCTGCTTTAGCAAGAGGTAAAATTAAATTTTGATTTATTTTAGCTGCTTCTTCTAAAATATCTTTAACAAGATCTGCACTCACCTCATTATATTTTTCAAGCTCATTATAGTTTTTATTGTCTCTTAATTTTTCAAAGAGAAACATCATATCTTTTACTGGTGCGGTGTAACTTGGCATATTTAAAGCTTAGAATAATTCTAGTTTTATTGCAATTTTGAAATTATCGCATCACCCATTGCTGAAGTGGAAGTTTCTTTCATGCCTTCTGACATTATATCTTTAGTTCTTAACCCATCATTTAAAACATCTTGAACTGCTTTTTCTAAAATATCTGCTTCTTTATCAAGATCTAAAGAATACCTCAGTGCCATAGCAAAGCTCAAAATAGAAGCAATTGGATTTGCTATCCCTTTACCAGCTATATCTGGAGCTGACCCGTGTATAGGCTCGTACATCGCTCTCATCTCACCATCTTTATTTTTTGCACCCAAAGATGCTGATGGTAAAAGACCTAAAGATCCCGTTAACATTGAAGCTTGGTCTGACAACATATCTCCAAACAAATTATCTGTTACAATTACATCAAATTGTTTTGGGTTTCTTAAAAGCTGCATAGCACAATTGTCTGCTAACATATGACTTAATTCTACATCCTTGTATTCTTTTTCATGAAGTTCTTGGACTTCTTCTTTCCACAATTGTCCTGCTTCCATCACATTTGATTTTTCACACGAAGTAACCTTGTTTGATCTTTTTCTAGCTAAATCAAAAGCGATCCTAGCTACTCTAGTAATTTCACTAGTCGTATAAGTGTGAGTATTAATTCCTTTTCTTTCTCCATTTTCAATTGGCTTAATTCCTCTAGGTTCACCAAAATATATACCACCCGTTAACTCTCTTACTATCATTATATCTAGTCCTGAAACTACTTCTGGCTTTAGGGTTGAAGCATCGACTAATTGTTTAAAACAAATTGCAGGCCTTAAGTTAGCAAAAAGCTTTAATTCTTTTCTAAGTTTTAATAATGCTCTTTCTGGTTTTTTAGAAAATTCTAGGTTATCCCATGTAGGACCACCGACTGCTCCAAGCATAATTACTTCACTTTCTAGTGCTTTGTAAAAAACCTCATCAGTGATTGGGGTACCATGTTTATCGTAAGAACAACCACCAACTAGCTCCTGATCAATTTCAAAATCTAAAGATTTTTTATCATTAAACCAGTTAATAATTTTTTTTACCTCTGTTATTACCTCCGGACCAATACCATCACCAGGAAGTAAAAGTATTTTTCTTTTTTTTACTTTAATCATTAAATACCCAAGGCTTTTCGTTTTTTAAATTTTTTTCAAATTTCTCTATTTTTTCTGATTTTTTTAGTGATAAAGCGATATCATCAAGCCCTTCTAACAAACATTTTTTCTTAAATGGATCAACTTCAAATTTTAGCTCATTATTTCCATAAACTATTTTTTCCTCTTGCAAATCAATAGAAATTTCTTCTTGTCTATTTGCGTATTCAGATAGCTCTTTGATTTTTTCTTCTTCAAGGATTATAGGCAAAATTCCATTTTTAAAACAATTACTAAAAAAAATATCTGCATAACTTGAACTAATTACACAAGTAATTCCAAAATCTAATAAAGCCCAAGGAGCATGTTCTCTTGATGAACCACATCCAAAGTTTTTTCCAGCAATTAAAATTTTAGATTGATTAAATGGATCTTTGTTTAACACAAAATCATTTATTTCTTTGCCTTGATCATCATATCTCATTTCAAAAAACAAATTTTTTCCAAGACCAGTTCTTTTGATAGTTTTTAAAAACTGTTTTGGAATTATCATATCTGTATCAATATTTACAATTGGTAAATAAGCTGGGATACTTTTTAATTTATTAAACTTTTGCATTTAATTTTGATACTTTCTGACATCATCTAGATTACCTGAAATTGCAGCTGCTGCAGCCATTCCTGGACTAACTAGATGAGTTCTACCACCTCTACCTTGTCTTCCCTCAAAATTTCTATTTGATGTAGAGGCGCATCTTTCTTCTGGCTTTAATTTATCGGCATTCATCGCTAAACACATAGAGCAACCTGGTTCTCTCCATTCAAACCCTGAGCTAACAAAAATTTTATCTAGTCCTTCTTGCTCTGCTTGTTCTTTAACTAAGCCTGACCCTGGAACTACTATAGCATTAACATGCGATGATACTTTTTTATTTTTTAGGATTTTTGCTGCTTCTCTCAAATCTTCTATTCTGCCATTAGTACAACTACCAATAAATACTTTATCTATTTTTATATCTGTGGCTGCCATGTCAGGTTTTAGACCCATATACTTTAAAGCTCTTTCAATTGAATTTTTTTTATCTTCATCGGTCTCATTATTTGGATTTGGAACTTTTCCATCAATTGTTATTACGTCTTGTGGTGACGTACCCCATGTAATCATGGGTAAAATTTCATTTGCATTAAGGCTAATTTCTTTATCAAAACTAGCATCAGCGTCTGTTTTTAAAGTTTCCCAATAGTTCAAAGCTTTATCCCAATTTTCATCTTTTGGAGACATTGGTTTTCCTTTTAAATATTCAAAAATTTTTTCATCTGGTGCAATTAACCCTGCTCTTGCACCACCTTCAATTGTCATATTGCAAATAGTCATTCTTTGTTCAACACTTAAAGATCTTATTAAATCTCCAGCATATTCCACAACAGATCCTGTACCACCTGCTGTACCTATTTTTCCAATTATTTGAAGTATTACATCTTTAGAAGTAACTCCTAAAGGAAGTTCACCATTAACATTGATTCTAAAATTTTTAGCTTTCTTCTGAACTAAAGTTTGAGTTGCCAAAACATGCTCAACCTCTGATGTTCCTATTCCAAATGCTAAAGCACCAAATGCTCCGTGTGTTGCTGTATGGCTGTCTCCACAAACAATAACTGTGCCTGGTTGAGTAAAACCTTGTTCAGGTCCTATAATATGAACGATACCTTGCCTCTTATCATCCATACCAAATAACTGAACACCGAATTCTTTACAATTTGCCTCTAAAGTATCTACTTGAATTTTTGACTCTTCATCTGAAATACCTTTTGATCTGTCAGTTGTTGGAACATTATGATCTGCAACTGCTAAAGTTAAATTTGGGTGCCTAACTTTTCTATTAGAATTTCTTAATCCTTCAAAAGCTTGGGGGCTTGTCACCTCATGAATCAAATGTCTATCTACAAAAAGTAAAGATGTGCCATCATCTTGTTGATCAACTAGATGATCGTTCCAAATTTTATCGTATAATGTTGTAGACATTGAAAAAAAAATTATTTTTTTTCTGTAGAGCTTTCTGATTTTTGTTCTTCTTTAGGAGCCTCTGCTGCTAGAGCCGCCTCTTCTTTAGGTGCTGCTTCTGCTTTAGGAGCCTCTTCTTTAGTTGCTTCAACTGTGGGAGCTACATTTTCCTCTGTAACTGTTTCTGGTTTTGCCTCGATATCAATACCAATTTTTTTTCTAATTTTTTCTGCAATCCTTGCTGATTTACCGGTTCTGTCTCTTAGATAATAAAGTTTTGCTCTTCTTACTTTACCTGATCTAATAACCTTAATTGAATCAATTAAAGTTCCAAATAGTGGGAAAGTTCTCTCAACACCCTCTCCAAATGAAATTTTTCTAACCGTAAAAGATGAGTTTAGATCTCTGCTTTTTTTAGCAATACACACTCCCTCAAAATATTGAATTCTTTCTTTTTTACCCTCGGTAATTCTCACACCAACTTTAACAACGTCTCCAGGATGAAATTCTGGAATTTTTTTCTCTGAAAGAATTTTGTTAACGTTATGCTGGTTTATTTCTTCAATTGTTTTCATGTTAGTATTTATCAAATTAATTCTTCTTATATTTTTCCCATAAATCTGGTCTTCGGACGCGTGTTATAGCCTCAGATTGAGATAAACGCCAGTGTTTAATTTTATTATGATCACCTGATAATAGCACGTCTGGTACAGCTTTTTCCTCCCAAATTTGAGGTTTTGTATACTGAGGGTACTCTAGAAGACCATTTTCAAAGGTTTCATCTAATTTAGAGTTTTCATTTCCTAATACACCTGGCAGCAATCTTAAAATACTATCTATAACTACATATGCCGCCGACTCCCCGCCTGACAAAACATAATCTCCGATACTAATTTCCTCTATATTTCTTGTTGAAAGTATTCTTTCATCCACACCTTCAAAATGACCACAAATTAAAGACAGAGATTTTTCATTAGCTAGCTCTTTTGCTAAATTTTGATCAAATTTTTTTCCTTTTGGTGATAAGTATAAAATTCTCTCACTCTCATTTTTGTTTTCATCTAAAGACTTTGCAAGAACATCTGCTTTTAACAACATCCCTGAACCACCCCCATAAGGTGTGTCATCTACTGTTTTATGTTTGTCATCAGCTGCATCTCTTATGTTTACAACTTTAAGTTTCCATAAATTATTTGATAAAGCTTTTCCATAAAGTCCTTTAGATAAAGGACCAGGAAAAACCTCTGGATAAAGTGTAAACACTTGAGCTTGCCACATAAATAATCTTTAAATTATTTTTTTTCCTCTGCTGGAGCTGCTTCTGCTTTTGGAGCTTCTTCCTTAGGAGCTTCTGCCTTAGGAGCTTCTGCTGCTGGAGCTGCTTCTGCTTTTGGAGCTTCTTCCTTAGGAGCTTCTGCTTTTGGAGTTTCTTCCTTAGGAGCTTCTTCCTTAGGAGCTTCTGCTGCTGGAGCTGCTTCTGCTTTTGGAGCTTCTTTATTATCCTCTTCTTTTTTATTTCTTTCTTTTTTTGGCACTGCTTTATTTGGATTATTTCCATTTGCAGGCATAGGCATTAGTTCGTTCTCACCTAAAATTCTTGCTACTCTAGTTGTTGGTTGAGCTCCTTGACCAAGCCAATATTTAATTCTCTCAGCTTCTAGGCCTACTCTTTCTTTTTTCTCTTTTGGTAATAGAGGATTAAAGAAACCAACCTTTTCTATAAATCTTCCATCTCTTGCAAAACGACTGTCGGCAACAACAACTTTATAAACAGGACGTTTTTTTGTTCCACCTCTTGATAATCTTAATTTTAACATTTCTTCTCCTTTTTACTTTAATTGGTTAAATAGCTCTGGCGGTATACCTTTATCTGACATACCTTTCAGATTTCCTTTTGACATCTTTTTCATCATTTCAGACATCATTTTAAATTGCTTAAGCAATTTATTGATAGTGGCCGGATCTGTGCCAGAGCCATTAGCAATTCTTTTTTTTCTAGAACCATCTATTATTTTTGGGTTCTCTCTTTCTTTTTTTGTCATTGATAAAATAACAGCTTCATTTTTAGTAATTATACTTTCATCAATTCCCGCTGAATCCATTTGGGATTTAATTTTAGAAACTCCAGGCATAAAAGACATAATTCCCTCAATGCCACCCATTTTTTTCATTTGTCTTAATTGAGATAAATAATCTTCCATAGAGAATTGACCTTTTTTTAAATTTTCCTCTGCTTTTTTAAGATTTTCTTCTCCTAAATCTTGAGCCGCCTTTTCTACAAGGGATACGATATCCCCCATACCTAGTATTCTGTTTGCAATTCTATCTGGATGGAATACTTCAAGATTATCTATTTTTTCTCCTATCCCTAAAAATTTAATTGGAACGTTTGAAACATATTTCATACTCACTGCGGCACCACCTCTTGCATCACCATCAGCCCTAGTTAAAATAATTCCAGATAAATTAACTGTATTTTTAAATTCTTTTGCCACTGAGGCTGCAACTTGACCTGTTAAAGAGTCTGCAACTAAGAAAGTTTCTGTTGGATTAATGACAGCTTCAATTTGCTTAATCTCACTCATCATTTGTAAATCGATTTGAGTTCTACCAGCAGTATCAAATAAAATTATTTCAGCTCCATTTAAATTAGCAGCACTTATTGCTCTTCTACAAATATCAGCAGGTTGCTGACCTTCTATAATAGGTAAAGTTAAAATATTATTTTGTTCTCCTAAAGATCTAAGTTGTTCTTGTGCAGCTGGTCTGTAAATATCTAGACTGACCATCATTACTTTTTTCTTTTTATTATTTTCTAAAAATTTTGCTAATTTTGCTGTTGTTGTTGTTTTACCAGAACCTTGTAATCCAACTAACATCATTGGTACAGGAGGTACTGCGTTTAAGTTTACTTCATTATTTGTAGAACCTAATAAGTCTACAAGCTCATCATAAACAATTTTAACAACCATATCCCCTGGTGAGGTAGACCTTATAATCTCTTGGCCTAATGCTTTTGGTTTAACTTTTTCGATAAAATCTTTTGCAACATCCAAAGAAACATCTGCTTCGAGCAAAGCTTGTCTAATGCCTCTTAAGCCTTCATCTACTTGAGCTTCATCAAGTGAAGGGGACTTTTTTAGAGAAGAAAAAATTTCTTCAAATTTATTTGTTAAATTTTCAAACATATTTATTACGCATAGCAGTAACGCACTAGTGGGCGAACCCTCGCTGACTAGTGTCGATCTCTTTGTTTCCAAAGACACCGCAAAGTTAATGTTTTTGCGGAAACGGCAACAACCTATAATAGAGGTTCAAAAAGTCAATAAATAAGTTAAATATCTATATATGGATATTAAAGCTTTTAAAATGGACGGTTTAGGTAATGATTTTGTCATCATAGATAATAGGCAAACAGTAACAAATTTGACGAAAGAGCAAATAATAAAAATTTGTGACAGAAAATTTATTGGTTGTGACCAATTAATCTTGATTAAAAAAAATGATATTTCAGATGCTTCATTAGAATTTTATAATTCAGATGGAGGAATGTCTGGGGCATGTGGAAATGGTACACGATGTATTGCTGATTTATTAGGCAAAGAAAATAACAAAAAAGAAATTGTCCTAACAACTTTATCTGGAAAATTAAAATCAAATATTGTTGGAGACAAAATAGTCTCTACGGAAATAGGTGTTGCAAAAACTAAATGGAATGAGATTCCATTATCCAAAGAATTAAACACTAATAATTTAGGAATTAAAATTAATGATAAAAATAATAAAGAATTTTCTGGTGGAATAGCTGTAAATGTTGGTAACCCACATGTAATTTTTTTTGTCGATAACAACGAAAATTTTGAAATAGAAAAAATTGGACCAAAAATTGAAACCCACTCTCTATTTCCAGAAAAATGTAATGTTACTTTAGCAACTGTTGTTAACAAAGAATTAATAAAAGTTAGAGTGTGGGAAAGAGGAGCTGGACTTACCAAAGCTTGTGGAACTGCAGCTTGCGCAACAGCTTTTGCCGCAAAACAAAACGGATTGATAAATGATAAAGTTGATATTGAATTTTCTACAGGTAGATTGACAATTTCAATTGATGAAAACAATATTATTCATATGAAAGGACCAGTTTCAGATATTGAGGAGATAAATTTTAAAATTTAATGGGAATTTTTGAAAAATTTAAATCAGGTTTTAAAAAAAGCGCCTCAGCTTTTACAACGGGTTTAAGAGATATAGTTGTAAAAAAAGAGATTGATGACAAAACATTAGACAAAATTGAAGATTACTTAATTCAATCAGATGTTGGTATTGTTTCGGCCTCAGAAATAAGAGAAATAATTTCTCAAACAAAAATTGATCCCAATAAAGATTTAACCGAAGAAATAAATAATATTTTAAAAAATTATATTATTTCAATAATGAAACCTTTAGAAAATATTGAATTCTTTAAAAAAAAAGAAAAATTAAATGCAACATTAATTTCAGGTGTTAATGGTGTTGGAAAAACAACTACTATTGGAAAAATAAGTAAAATATTAAAAGGTAATGGAAACAAAGTAATGCTAGCTGCATCAGATACTTTTAGAGCGGCAGCTATAGAACAATTAGAAAATTGGGCAAACAAAGTTGATGTTCAAATTACAAAATCATCTCAAGGCTCTGATCCTGCATCAGTTGCCTACAAGGCTATTGAAGAGGCATTAAACAATAATTTCAATCAAGTTTTAATAGATACAGCTGGGAGGTTACAAAATAAAAAAAATTTGATGGAAGAATATAAAAAAATTGCAAACGTTACTAAAAAAATTGATCCTGATGCTCCACATGATGTTATTTTGGTTTTGGATGCAACTTCAGGTCAAAATGTAATTAATCAAGTTGAAGAATTTAATAAAATTATTCCAATAACTGGTCTTATTATGACAAAGTTAGATGGTACAGCAAAAGGAGGTATCCTTTTAGCAGTTGCTAAAAAATATAAACTACCAATTATTGCCCTTGGATTAGGTGAAAAAGAAGATGATTTGCAAATTTTTGATGCTGAAAAATTCGCAGAAGCATTTACTCAAATTAATTAATTAAGGTACTAGAAATTAAAGGTTTATAAAAACTACACTTATAATTTTCTTTAAATTCATAATGTCCACAATTTTTAGCTATAGAAGAAATAATAAAATCAAATTTTCCATTTACGGGATAAAGCTCTAACTTTTTTTCAACAATATCAAATTTAAAATTGGCTTTTAAACTTTTTACAGCACTAATCATCACCAGAGTTTTATTATCTTTTAAAAGATAATATGCAAAATCATCTGGGAAAACTGGGAAATCATACTCTTGCAAAAAATATTTTGCAGTTTTGGGAAACCATTCATAAGAGATTAATGGCAAAGACTCTTTTGTATTATAGTTATAAATATAAAGATCTTTTGGAAAATCATTAATATAATTTGAATTTTCTCCTCGAGCCAAGACGGCTTTTTCGCGGGTTTTAAAATATAATGCAAAATTTTCATCATGTGAATTCATTTGATCAATATGAAAAAGGCTATCTACAGATGCTAAATTTTCTTTAGCATTTGATAAATTACTTAAAGAAAACAAGATAATAAAAAATATGATAAGATTTTTCATAATGTAACTTAAAAAAAAAATTTGAGTTATATTTGTTTAGATTGTGGCTTAATTTAAACTATCAACAAATGATTTAAGAGCTAATACAAGTTTATCATCATATTCCATCATATGATCGTCATATTTTGTAAAATATGAATATTTGGGTTCACTTGCTAAATTAAAAATTTTTTTACCCATCCAAAATGGAACTATTTGGTCAGCCTCACCATGCATTACTAAAACTGGGATATTAATATTTTTAATTTTTTCATTATTTTCATACTTATCTTTTAAAATTAAACCTACTGGAATATATGGATAAAAATTTTTCGCAGCCTCTATCATTGATGTGAAGGGCGTTTCTAAGATTAATCCTGCAAAATTTTTATTCTGAGTAATTTCAGTAGCAATTCCAGTTCCTAATGACTCCCCATAAATAATTATATCTTCTTCATTTAGACCTTTTTCTTTAAGCCAATTTATTGCACTAGAACCATCAATATAAAGACCCTTCTCACTTGGTTTTCCTTTATTTCCACTAAACCCTCTCCACGCAATAATTAAAAAATTAACGTCCATATCTTTAAAATGATTTAATTTATGGATTCTGTTTTCAAGTGTCCCTGCATTTCCATGAAAATAAACTATTGTTTTATAACTTTTTAAATTTTTATTATGAAACCAGCCTAAAAGATTAATATTATCTGTTGTTTTAATAGTAACTTTTTCAATGTTAACTTCTAAATTATCTCCAGAATAATTATTCTCATCAGGATGATACATTAAATTTCTTTGAAAAAAGAATAAGAAAACTAATATAATTAAATAAATTGCAATAATACCAAAAAATAATTCCAAAAAAAAATTCCTACGTTTTGTTTTCATATTTTTTTCTATTTAATATTAAAAAAAATATATAAGAAATAATACTTAAGATTAAGAAAACAGAAAAAGCAGATTTAAACGCAAATATTTCTGTATGCCCCATACCTTTAACAATATCTATGACTAAGCCCATTAACCATTGCATTATGAATGTTCCTGCAAATATTAATAAATTGAATGAAGTTAGTGCTTTACCAGCAGAATAACCTGAAAAAGATAGTCCCACAGCTGGCTGTGTAACTGATAAAAAAATTGAACTTAAAATAAATAAAGTTATGTAGAATGCACCCGCTTTTGGACCTAGCAATATAATCACAAACATTACAGAAAAACTAATTGGTAAACCTAATTTAAGTATTCTTTTTGCTGTAAAACCTATACCTGAAATTTTTGGTAAAAAATAACCCCACAAGAAAAAAGATACCAACATAGTTACATTGATCCAAAACAATCCTATAGCACTTTGAAGTGGTGTATAACCAGCAACTCTAGTCATCCATGGGCCTGCCCATAAAGTTTGTATAGCCATTAAGCCCCCATAATTAAATAAGCCCATTGGAATTACACTTATAAAAAATCTATTTTTCCAAACTTCTGATAAGGTTCCAGTATTTCTTGGCTCTTCTGACTCTTTATTTTTAGTTAAATTCCATTTTGGAATAAAAACTAACATTAAAAAAATACTAATTAAAATTAAGATAGCGATACCACCAAATATCCATCTCCATCCGAAACTAGGTAATAAAAGTTGTACAGGCAATGTGGATGACAAAAAACCTAATGATGCAATCATTAGCATCCATGAGTTTGCTCTTTGTTGCTGATTTTCTGCATACCATATTCTGTAACCCGTTAACGGAGCCATCAAACAAGCACTTACACCTACACCAATTAGAATTCGCGAAACTAATAATCCAGAAAAACTTTCAGCTAAAGCAAATGATCCTGTTCCAACTAATGCGATTAATAAAAAAGAAGAGACAATTTTTTTTGGTCCATATTTATCTAACAAATATCCAAGGGGTATTTGCATACAAGCAAAACCTAAAAAATAACCTCCAGCTAACAATCCTAAATCAGCTGCTAACAAATTAAATTCTGAGGTTAATACGGGAGAAAGTGTTGCAGTAATTGCACGCAACAAACATGATAAAAAATAACCAAATGCAAATACAAAAAAAACAATAATAGCCTGTTTTTTTGGTAAAATATAATTTTCCATTAATTAAAAGTTTAAAGATATATCTCTATGAACTGAGTTACACCTTGCAACAAATTTAGCTTGTTCTTTAGTTAATCTGTTTTGAAGTCTAAGACCAATATTATGTTTAATAACATCATTATATTTGATTAATTCAGGCATCAAATTCTTATTAGCATCATCTCTCCATGAAACTTCTAAATTAAAAAGATCAAAAGTCTCTGAACTTACTTCAGACAATTTTTGCTCATCTACCTCATCATTATCTATAACAGATATTAGGTCATCTAATTTATTTGCAAATTCTTCGGTTCCAGAAATTTCTCCTAGTTTTTCAAAAAGATTATCAATTATTGATATTGCGTTTTCGTAATTTTTATTATCAATATTATATTTTAATTCTTTTATTTCTGGTGAAAGTTCTTTTAATTTTTCATTATCGTTTATAAACATTACTATTTGATCCAGAGTTTCATAAGCTTCATCAACGTTTTTTCTATATCTTTTAGTTCTTGTATTTTTTGCTTTGTGCAATATATCAAACTCTCCATTTTTAGCTTTCCAATTTTCAGGAACTTTATTTTGAAGTTCTTTAATTTCTAACTCGTAATTCTCGATCTTTAATTCTAATTTATTTTTATCTGATAAATTATCATCATCTAAATTTCTAATTTCAGCTTTTGTTTTTTTAATTTTCTGGTCTATTTTTCTAATTTTTTTCTCAATTTTTCTTACATTGAAATGCAAGTCCCTATAATCTTTTGTAAATAATTCATATTCTTGCTCTGTTTTTTGAAGTTTTTTAACAATAGCAAAAGTCCCAAACGCATTATCAAAATGCTCTTCAAAAATATCTAGTTTATCCATTGGAAGATTTGCGGGAGTTAATTTCTGCATGTCTTTTATTGCATTAGTAATTCTTTGTTCTTCAGTGTTGTAAATCGCAAATTTATACTCTTGTAAGCAATATTGTAACTTTGGATTCATCGGCGGTGGAGCGACGTTCGATGTTAAATATGTTCTTGCTGGTAGATAGTTTACTAATGATGGATAGAAACCAACAATTCCAAGACCTATTAATTGTAAAATAATGAATGGAACAACACCTTTCCAGATATTTAAAGTAGTAACAAGTTTTGAAGCTACACCTTTTAAGTAAAATAATGCAAAACCAAACGGTGGTGTTAAAAAGGAGGTTTGTAAATTCACCCCAATCATTACACCAAGCCAAATTGCACTTACATTAGCTCCTGGTTCAGCTAATAATATCGGAGCAATGATAGGAACAACAACAACGGCTATTTCTATAAAATCAAGAAAGAAACCTAGTAAAAAAATCACTGCCATTACAACAATAAACTGTGTCCAAAATCCCCCTGGCAAATCTTGAAGAAAATCTCTTACTAGCTCTTCACCTCCAAATGCTCTAAATCCAGAGGTTAACATTGCTGCACCTAATAAAATTATAAAAACCATTGAAGTTGTTACACATGTTTCTGTAACAACCTCTCTTAAAACATTCTCAATTTTGTATGCTCTCCAAAAACTCCAAACAATTCCAATTAAAAAAGTAATTGTAAAAAATCCTGTGATAAAAATTGCTGTAAGATCTCTAGTTTCTACAGCCTTAATATTTAAATTATAATTCTTAGACAAAATATAAATTGGAATAACAGATAAAATTGCAATTATAATTGGATAGTAAGCATCTTTTTTACCTTTATGTAAACGATAACCAGCCATCATGGTTGCACCTATTGCTCCAATTGATCCGGCTTGATTAACGGTTGCAATACCTAAAAGTATAGATCCTAAAACTGCAAAAATTAAAGCAAGCGGAGGAATAATTACTATTAAAACCTTAATCCAAAATTTTGAGTCAAAACTTCCTTTAAATGGAACGGGAGGAGCTGCCTTGGGATTTAGTCTTGCGTAAACAAATACATAAATCATATATAAACCAACCAATACTAAACCAGGTAATAATGCCCCCAAAAACATATCTCCTGCAGAGGTAGATCCCACTCTAAATTCTCCAGGCATATTAAATTCACCAGTTAAAATTTTGTAATCAGTCTGACGCATAGTATTTGCAACGTCTGCTGCGCTAGCTAATTGATCTGCTATAATAATTAATACAATTGAAGGAGGTATGATTTGCCCAAGAGTTCCTGATGAACAAACAATACCACTTGCTAAACTTTTATCGTATTTATTATTAAGCATTGTGGGTAATGATATTAATCCCATTGCTATTACTGTTGCACCAACAATACCTGTGGTAGCTGCAAGTAACGCCCCAACAAAAATTACTGATATTCCTAAACCTCCGGGGATAGGTCCAAACAACTGCCCCATTGTAACTAATAGATCTTCCGCAATTTTTGATTTTTGCAGCATAATCCCCATGAAAATAAATAAAGGAATTGCAATTAAAGTATCAGTTTCTACATCCCAGTAGTTACTTCTAAAGTTTGTAATACCGGCGGTTAACCATTCTTTGGGGCCATCAACAGCAAAATAAGCACTACTATCTCCTGCAAATAAGTAACCAAAAAAAGCAGCAAGCCCGATTGAAATTATTGCTGATCCAGGTAATGCAAAAGCTACTGGAAAACCAGAAGCTAATGCTCCAATCATTATAATTACAAGTAAAGCTAAAAATAAATGTTCCATTATTTAATTCTTCAAAAGTTTATGACTGCTACTCATAAAGTAGCTAGTGAATTGAGTTAACATACTTACTGCAAACACAGCTAAATAAACTGCCATCAGATAAAGTAAATATAATCCGTTTGAACCTTGCTGCGTAATTTCAAATGAAATTACAGGACCATTGATGATACTAGCTTTGCCCCCCATGCCTAAAAATATTACAATCAAACATAAAGGAATTCCTAGAATTAATGACCCAATTGCATTAGTCCATGCTTTTTTACGCTCACTAAAACCAGTATAAAGAACATCAACTCTTACATGGCCCTCGTGAATTAATGCATAAGCGCTTGCAAATAAATAAAGGGCTGCGTACCAAAAACGAACTAAGTCACCTTGGAATGCTTGTTCATATTGAAAAATAAATCTTGATAATACAATTAAAAATTCACTTCCAACTACTAAAACTGCTAACCAAATAAACCCTACAGATCTTGTAAAATAACCAATTACAAAAGAAGCTAATATTAAAGGAAAATGTATATATGTAATTCTAAAGGCAGGTATTACTAAATTAATTTTAAGTTGTTCACCAAAAATTGGCTCAACTAGTTTCTCTACAACCATAAATGAGATTAAAAAATCTGCTACTCCAACAATTAATACAGCCCAGAAAGAAGATCTCACAACGTAAGCTGTAATTTTTGTTAAGATCTCAGAGTCTGTCTGTAATGTTTGTTTTATAGATTTCAAAACAAAAAATATAACTCCTATGAGAGATATAAAATAAAATAGTAATTGAATATATGATAAGTTTATTGCTAGTCCCTCTAAAGGCTTATTTAATTTTTTAAAACCAAATAATTCGTAATGAGCAAAAAGCTTTTTAACTCCTGGCCAATCAAACCAAACTGTTAAAACATTATTAATTAGAAAAACTAATGTTAAGGCTAAAATAGAATAACTAAATATTCTTATTAAAATAGATAAGTTATTTTTCGCCATCATATTAAAAATCTTTTAATGATATATAAAAAGAGGGCCCATTTAAGGGCCCTCAGTAATAATTAGAATTAATTATACTCCTAATGCTCTATTTCTTTGAGCAACATATGGCCCGTCAGACAAGTTAGTCCAAGCACCAATTTCCTTACGACCTTTAACAAAGGCAGCATGTACTTTCTTAGCAAGAGCACTATGTTGTTGAACTTCATCGAAAACTTCAGCAGCACCTTTAGCGAAAGCATCGTAAACTTTATCGTTAAACTTCTCTAGTTTAACTCCACTTTCGTTAACTAATCGTGCTAGTGCAGCTCCGTTTTTAGCATTGTATTCAGCCATTGTAGTTGTGTCAGCCCAATCACATGCAGTTTTAATAATTAACTGATCTGATTTTGACAAACTAGTAAACCAAGATTTGTTAACTCCACAAGCTAGTGTAGATCCTGGTTCATGCATTCCTGGATAGTAATAATACTTAGCAGCTTCCTGGAACTTCATAGCTTCATCGTTCCAAGGTCCTACCCATTCAGTTGCGTCAATTGCACCAGACACAAGGTTTTCATAAATTTGTCCACCAGGAAGTGAAATTGGAGAACCACCAAGTTTTCCAAGAACTTGTCCACCTAAACCAGGCATACGCATTTTTAAACCTTTAAAGTCATTAGCTGATCTAATTTTCTTATTAAACCAACCACCCATTTGCACTCCGGTATTACCAGCTGCAAAACTTTGTGTTCCGAAATCATCAGTTAATTCGTCCCAAAGTTCTTGTCCACCAGCAAATTTTAACCACGCATTCATTTCAGCATATGTGAAACCAAATGGAACCGCAGTAAAATAACCAAAAGCAGGGTGTTTTTTAACCCAGTAGTAATCAGCACCGTGATACATTTGCGAGTTACCTGATGCAACTTCGTCAAATGAGTCAAATGCTTTTACCCTTTCGTTAGCAGCATAATAAGTAACTTGAATTCTACCGTCACTCATATCGCTTAATCTTTGAGCAAGTCTTTGTGCACCAGTTCCTAGGCCTGGAAAATCTCTAGGCCAAGTAGCTACCATAGAAGCTTCAACTCTTTCTTTGGCAACAGCTGGAGCAGATAAAGCAACAGCAGCAACACCAGTTGCAGCTGCAGTTTTAAAGAACTTACGTCTTGAAGGTGATTTAGAAACCTTCAATGATTTTTTTTCTTTAATCATTAGTCTCTCCTCATATAAGTTAATTAACTTACGCGAGTTAATTACAAATAAAAGTTTAAGTCTATAATAAAAATAGCTCCAGCTACTGGTATTACAATCTGAGGTAGTAAATTAGAGATTAATTAAAATTATTTTTTGTCAAAAAAGGCTTCGTACACCATCATAAAAATTGCAATTGCCATCAATATATAAACTGGCAAGACATCTAGGAAACCAATCATAGTTGATCTTGTTAAAGTGGTAGCCAAGCCAACTAGAAATGCAGTTGCAAGTAATGTTCCTAAAAATACTGTAAACTTTTGCATTTAATTATTACATTCCTTTTCTAGCCAATTAGCAACACCTAAAAATCTATGATCATCATATTTTGCACCAATTAATTGTACGCCTAATGGCATTTTATCCTCTCCTTGTAAAAGTGGAAGAGAAATGCTTGGAGTTCCTA
Source organism: Candidatus Pelagibacter sp. FZCC0015 (assembly GCF_007833635.1). Lineage (NCBI taxonomy): Bacteria > Pseudomonadati > Pseudomonadota > Alphaproteobacteria > Candidatus Pelagibacterales > Candidatus Pelagibacteraceae > Candidatus Pelagibacter > Candidatus Pelagibacter sp. FZCC0015. The sequence continues at coordinate 607,269 of NZ_CP031125.1, read as the reverse complement.
AATAGGACCATACTTTATTAAACTCTGCAGAGCCCGTACTCTTCAAGCTTTTAGGGGCAACACCGGGACTAGAAGGTGACAATACCCCATGATAATCCTCAAATACTTCTTCATAAGACTCATAACTTCTTTTCATAAAATCTATAGCTTCGGCATACTCTTTTGCAGAATGCTTATTACCTTTTACAATAGCATCCTGCATGGGTTTAGATAATTTTTTTTTATACTTTTTGTAATATAATCCAAAATTGTTTGCTAAATCTGTTTCATAAATTATCTGATGATATTTATGAATGTCTTTAAAATAAGATGGTGTATCAAAAATTTCGATATTTTTTTTGAAAGATTTAATAAAATATTCAAAAGCTTCTTTAGATTTTTTTTCAACATTTTTCCAATGATCTGTTTTATAAAAAATAAATTTTGGTTCAAACAAAGGTCCTTTTTTTGTTTCTTCTAGCATGCCATCAGCTGAATAATAAACTGTTGCGCTATCAAATTTATCTTTTTTAATTAAAACTTTTGCAAGCAACGCTACATCTTCAACTGTTCTACCAAACACACCTAAGTGATCTAATTTTTCAGAAGTTTTAAGCACTCCATTTCTTGAAATTAATCCATAAGTTGGTTTATATCCGACCACTCCACAATAAGATGCTGGTCTTATAACTGAACCACCAGTTTGAGATCCTATTGATAAGGGTGCCATAAATGATGCAACAGCAGCTGCAGACCCGCTTGAAGAACCGCCTGGAGTTCTAGAGTGATCATGTGGATTAGTTGTTTTAGGTGGACCAAGATAAGCTAACTCGGCTGTAGCAGTTTTACCCATTACAATTGCACCAGCCGCTAAAAGCAAATCAATAATTTCTGCATTCTGTGAATAAGATTTTCCTTTCCTAATTACCGTTCCACATTCTGTTGGCATATCAACTGTTCCAACAATGTCCTTCACCGCTATTGGAATACCATGCAAAGGTCCTGTGGGTTTTCCTGATCGTCTATATTCGTCGGCCTCTGCAGCTTTTTCTAGTAAAAGTTTTTTATCAAAATGTACCCATGCTTTTACATCTTTTTCAAATTTATTAATTCTTTCAATATACTTCTCGCATACTTCAACCGAAGTCAGCTGTGCGTCTTTTATTTTTGAGGCGATTTCTTCAACTTTTAAAGAAAAAATATCTATCATTTAATTTGCAAATAATGTTTCAGGTAACCACAGAGCTATCGCTGGAAACATGTACATTAAAAACATTGCAAAAATTACAATTGCCAAGAAAGGCATAATTCCTCTGAAGATATCTAAAAGTTCAACATTAGTTTTTTGCACACCTTTTAAATAATATGCGGACATTGCCATCGGTGGGGTTAAAAAGGATGTTTGTAAATTCAATGCAATTAACATTGCAAAGAAATACGGATTAACTCCAAATACTTCTAGCAAAGGCAAAAATATAGGTACAAAAATAATTAAAATTTCTGTCCATTCTAGAGGCCAACCTAAAAGAAAAATTATAATTTGAGTAATCACTAAAAATTGCCAAGTTGAAATATTTATTGATGTAAAGAAATGCTCAAACACTTCATGACCTCCAAGGTATGAAAATACAGACGAAAAAGTCCAAGATCCAATAAACAACCACATTATCATTGCAGTTGTTTTTGCAGTTAAAAATACAGACTCTTTAAAGTTTTGCCATTTTAAAGTTTTATAAAACCAAGATAAAATCAGAGCACCAAATGCTCCTGCTGCTGCAGCTTCAGCTGGAGTTGCTATTCCAGCTAAGATAGTTCCTAAAACCAACATTATTAATCCAAATAGAGGAACAAAAGATACTAATACCTCTTTTAGAATTTCACCCGTTGGAGGAATGTCTTCTTTTGGTGGTCTTGGTGCTATAGATGGGTTTAACCAAGCTCTTGTAACTGCATATGCAATATAAAGACCAGCTAATAATAGTCCTGGAAATATTGCAGCTGCAAAAAGTCTTAACGGTGATAATTGAGCAATTACTGAATAAACGATTAACATAATACTTGGTGGAATTAAAATACCTAAACATCCGCCTGAACAAATTATTCCTGAAGCAAATTTTTTATCATAACCAGCTTTAACCATTGCAGGCCAGGCTAGTAATCCCATTAAAGTAACAACCGCTCCTATAATTCCTGTTGCCGTAGAAAATAAAGTACAAGTAATTAAAGCAGCTACAGCCATAGATGCAGGAAGTCTGTGAGCAGCTAATCTTATTGCAAAAAATAGTTTTGCTACTATTCCCGCTCTTTCAACCAAATAACCCATAAATAAAAATAATGGGACAGCTGTAAGGACATTATTATCCATAACTGTATAAGTATTTTGAACAAATAATTGGAAAATTCTGTTGTCAAAAATATGCTCCATCATAGTAGCATCGTAATAAGCGTAATACCCAAAACCAATTCCCATTGCCATTAATGTGAATGCTATTGGGAAACCTAAAAGCACTGCAAATAAGAATATGCCCATCATTAAAATTGCCACTTCTGGATTTGTTAGACTAAATAACATTATTTTTATCTTCCTCTTGTGCGGTTCTCATTAGCATCTGTTCTGTTTCCTCAGCAACGACCATTCGCATAGGCCATTGCCCTGTTTTAATGCAAATGATAGATCTAAAAACTTCTGCAATTCCTTGAATAACTAATAATGTACCTGCAGCAGGTATCATAGTTTTAACCATGTAAATTTGAATTTGCGCTGGACTGCTCCAACTAGTTTCTTTAATTTTCCAAGCCAAAGCTGCATACTCATAACCGTAAAAGGCTAAAGCCACAACGCCGGGGAAAAAAAATATAAAATAAAGTACTAGATCAATCCAAGCCTGTGTTTTTTGCTTAAATAATCTATAAATTACATCACCTCTAACATGAGCTTCAGTAGCTAAACAATATGCTCCTGACATCATAAGTATTGCACCATACATTTGCATACTAAAATCAAAATTCCATAAAGTTGGCTTATTAAATACATAAGCCATCACAACTTCATAAACTGTTCCACCCATTAAAATCACTATGCACCAAGAAAAAGCCTTTCCCATTGAAGTACTTAACGTATCGGCAAATTTAATGAAGGAATTCATTTCAGAAAAATATATTAATTTATGATAAAAAAAAAGGGGGTTTTTAGACCCCCTTTTATAATTATTTAAAAGTTAATTAGATTTGAACTTTCTCAATTGGTCCAAACTCATTTTCATAAGCTAATTTGTAGTTCGGTTGATTCATCAACAGATACTTCATTGTTCTCTTAGCGTATGCTTTTTGAGAGTCTACCACTTTCTTGAAGAAAGCATCTTTTGCAGCAAACTCACCAATAACTTTATCCCAACCTTTTAATTGTTCAGCTAAGATAGCGTCAGAAGTTTGGTAAACATTAACCTTATGCTCATTCATTAATTTAGATAAATCTTGCGAGTATCTAACTAATGCTTTGAAATAGTTATCTGAGTTAGCAGCGTAAGCAGCGTTTCTCAAGATAGCTTGATGAGCAGGTGAAAGGCTATCAAATCTCTTTTTGTTTACCGGTATTTCGAACATTTCCTGTGATTGGTGGAAACTTCCTAAGTGGTAATGTTTAGAGACATCCTGCATTCCAAACTGTGAGTCTGACGTTGGGTTGTTAAACTCTGCAGCATCAATTAAACCAGTTTTCATAGCTGGTTGAATTTCACCACCTGGTAATTGTCTTACAACCATTCCCATAGCAGTTAAAACGTTAGTCGCTAGACCAACTGTTCTATACTTCATACCTTTAACATCAGATACTTTAGTTACATTCTTTTTAAACCAACCAAATGGTTGAGCTGGCATTGGCATATGGAAGAAACCGTAGTAGTTGAATCCTACACTTGCTACTGCTTCATCATATAAAGCTCTTCCTCCACCATACTCCATCCATCCCATAACTTCTTGAGATGACATTCCGTATGAAGGTCCTGTTCCAAAAAGTGATGCAGCAGGATTTTTTCCGTACCAATATGCAGTCACCCAGTGACCCATATCAACTACACCTGAACTTACCGCTTGACCAATTTCTGAAGTTTTAACAACAGCTCCAACTGGTTGAAGATCAATCTTCAATTCTCCATTAGACATGTCGCTAACCATTTTTGCATAATCTCCTGCCATTTCAAAAAAGATATTAGCGCCTGAAGGCCAAGCTGCTTGCATCTTTAATGTTAATGGAGCACCAAAAGCAACGTTTGGCATTGCTACAGCTGTTGCTGCTGCTGCACCAGTTGCTGCTGCTGCTTTGAAGAACTTCCGTCTTGAAGGAGTTTTAGAACTCTTCAATGACTTTTTATTTTTAATCATAGATTCTCCTCTAGTTAATTAACTTTAATAATTTAAGCATAGATTTAGATTAGAGTCTTTCTAAATTGTTGACAAAAATGACCCACATTGAACAATTTTTAAAAAAATTTTCAATTAATAATAGAATTTACTTTTAAATTAATTTGTTATCTTCATAAACGCAGCATTTCTCTGCTGGTATATGGAGCTTTACATTCTGACTTGGTATTTCAGTCTCTCGGTTGACTTTTGATTTAATTATAAGATCTCCCATTTTGGCAGTGATTAATTTATAGTTTCCAAGATCCTCAACCTTTTCAACATTAACTTCAACTAAGTTTTCATTTTGATTTTGTGCAATTTTAATGAATTCCGATCTAATTCCTAATTTAATATTTTTTGTTTTTAAATTAGATAAATTTGTATGAGTTTTAATTAAGGTATTATTAATCTTTACACTATTGTTTGAGGAAGCTTCACTTTCAAATAAGTTCATAGCTGGAGATCCAATAAAGTATCCAACAAATGTTGTATTAGGTCTTTCAAAAAGTTCTTTCGGAGAACCGGTTTGAACTACCTCTCCTTCGCTCATGACTATTATGTTATCTGCAAAAGTCATCGCTTCGTTTTGATCGTGCGTTACATAAACTAATGTTGTTTTGTATTGCTCATTAATTTCTTTAAGATTTCTTCTTAATCTAAATTTTAAATCTGGATCAATAACAGTTAAAGGTTCATCCATTAAAACAGCAGCTACGTCCTCTCTTACAAGACCTCTTCCTAAAGATATTAATTGTTTTTGATCAGCTGTTAATTTTCTTGCAGGAGAATTTAAAAAAGATTTTAAATTTAAAGTTTCGGCAACTGAATTAACTCTTTCATCTGTTTTACTTTTAGAAAAATCTCTACATTTAAGTGGGAATGCCAAATTTTCATAAACAGTCATAGTATTATAAATAACTGGAAATTGAAAAACTTGAGCAATATTTCTATCTTCTGTTTTTAAATCTGTAACATCTTTGTCATCAAATAGTATTCTTCCAGCAGAAGGTCTAACTAAACCAGATACAATGTTTAGCATTGTAGTTTTTCCACATCCAGAAGGACCTAAGATTGCATATCGATTTCCATTTTCCCATGTCATTGAGAAAGGATTCAAAGCATAAACTGGATTTGGATCATTTGGATTGTATGAGTGAGATATCTTACTTAAATCAATTTTAGCCATTCAAACCTCCAAAAGGTGAAGATGCTAATTTTCCATCAGCATGAAACGCATAAGCTCTATCAATTTTAAAATTAATTTTTACTTTATCGTGTATCTTAAAATTTAGAACCTCTTCTATTGAAACTATAATTTTTGTGTCTCCTCTTTTTAAATGTAGCAATGTTTCTGAACCACTAATTTCTGCAAGCTCAACTTCAAATTCATGTCCGTTTTCACCAAGTTCAATATCAGAAGATCTTAATCCGATTTTTAAACCATCTTCTGTTAATTTAGATAAGTGTTGTGGGGCCTCTACATCAATGCCTTCAAATCTAATATGATTATCTAAAATTTTAGCTTCTATTATATTCATTGGCGGATCATTAGAAATTTCAGCAACTTTTAATGAGTTTGGATTTTCAAATATTTCCTTTGCTGGACCAACTTGTAAGACCTTGCCTTCATCTAAAACAATAACTTCACCATTTAATTCCATAGTTTCCCTTGGATCAGTAGTCGAATAAATTAGTATTGTTTCATCTGCTAACCCTTTAGAAAATAGGTTCTTAAACTCTTCTCTAAGTTGCTCTCTCAATTTATAGTCTAAATTTACTAATGGCTCATCTAGCAACAGTATTTTAGCGTTTTTGACTAAAGATCTTGCAAGCGAAACTCTTTGTTGCTGCCCTCCTGAAAGTTCTTGGATCTTTCTATTTTCATAACCTAACAAGCCTACAGATTTTAAAGCGTCCATTACTTTTTCTTTAATAATACTTTGATCTATTTTTCTTTGTTTCAAAGGAAAGGCTATGTTTTCAAAAACATTTAAATGAGGATAGTTTATGAATTGCTGATAAACCATTGCAACATTTCTTTCCCAGACAGGAATTTTTAAAAAGTTTTTACCATCAAATTCAATTTCACCAGTATCTGGCGTTAAAAGACCAGCTATTGTCTTTAATAGAGTTGTCTTTCCAGATAACGTTCTTCCTAGAATTGTATATAGATTCCCTTCTTTAAAATTAAACGATACTTCGTTTAAATGATATTGATCATCTGGTTTGTATGATAAATTATTAGCAACTAAATCCATTACTTAATAGCTCCTGACAAATTTCCTTTTGATAAATATCGTTCAACTATAAATGCAACAATAATTAACGGTGCTACTGAAACTAAAGCTGATGCAGATAAGCTCCACCAAGGAGTTACTGATGAATTTAATGCAACAATTTTAACAGGTAATAACTGCACCTCTGTAAATGTTAAAATAAAAGCAAAGAAAAAATCAATCCATCCAAAAATTATGCAAAACATCCCTGCTACAATTAAACCAGGTATTGAATTCGGTAAGACCACTTTTAAAAATGCTTGATAAGGATTACAACCATCAATTAGAGCTGTCTCGTCAATTTCTCTTGGAACTTTATTAAAAAAGTCGACCATAATCCAAACAGCTATTGGCATTAATAAAACAATATAAACAACAATTAGCCCCGTTAGACTATCTAATAAATTTATTGAACTTAAAAATAAAAAAAATGGAATTGACAAAACAATCGGTGGCATAATTCTTTGTGAGATAAAGAAAAAAGTAATGTCATTATTTTTAACAAACCCTGCCTTAAATGTGTATCTTGATAATGCGTAAGCAGACAATGTTCCAAGAATAATACTAATTAAACTTGCAGTACAAGTTACAAACAAACTATTAAAATATGGTTCAATTATATCTACTCCACCTTTAGCTGGAGATTTAATTAAAACCTTCCAACCTTCTAAGTTCGGCTCAAAATCAACCCATGGAATATATGTTACTCCCCCATTAACAGACTGGAAATCTTTAAAAGATGTTGTTAAAGCCCAAAGAAAAGGAGCAATTACAAATACTGTCCAAACGACAATAAAAAAATATTTCAAAAAAATATATAGTTTATTCATTATCTATTCTTTTAATAAAACTTTAGTTAATACTTTTGCTATAATAGTTAGACTTATGATCATGATTATTAAGTAAGTAAATGACATCGACGCTGCATAACCCATCTGAAATTCTCTCAATCCTTTAATAAAGATATAAAAACTTGAAGTTTCCGTAGAAGTACCTGGTCCACCTGAGGTCAATACGTAAACTGTATCCATAATCTTTGATGCCTCAATTAACCTTATAATTATTGCTCCAATTGAGATGGGCGCCATCAATGGAAATGTTACATAAATGAATTTTCTAACGGGACTAGCACCATCAATTGCAGCAGCCAAAAACGGTTCTTTAGGTAATGACAACAACCCTGCCAATAAAAGTAAAAACATAAATGGTGTCCATTGCCATACCTCAACTATTATCACTGTAAATTTTGCAATAACTGGATCTGTCAACCACTTGGGAGCTACACCAAAAACTGATAACAAATCATTTACCGGTCCTAAAGATTCATGAAAAAAAGTTCTCCAAATAACTGTCATGATCACTGGAGTTGTCATCATTGGAACTAAAAAAAGAACTCTAAAAAATCTTTTAAATTTAATATCTTTCCAAACCATATGTGCCAATGCAAAACCAATCACATATTGTAAGATAACTGTTGTAACTGATAAAAAACTTAATCTAAAAAATGATTCCCAAAATCTTGGGTCATCAGTGAATAATCTTATGTAATTTTCTAATCCTATGTAATCTAAACCAGGATTATAACTATTCCATCCTGATAAACTTAATCTAACTACGAAAATAATTGGAAAAATTAATATTCCTATCAATACAAATAAACCTGGAAACAGAAAGAAATATTTATGCTTAAAATTCATTTATATAAAAAGGATTATATTACTTTTATATTACGTGGCCATTTTAATTAATGGCCACGTAAAGTATTTTATAATTATAGCTTGTTGTCTTCCATTTTAACACCAACAGCATAGGCATCTTGAACTGCTTTTTTACCTACTCTGCTTACAATTGCTTCCCACTCTTTAGCAACTTCGTCTAAAGCTTCTTGAGGAGATAATTGTCCTGCTAAAGCTTTTGAAGTTCCTGTAGCAACAGCACTTGTAAATTCAAATACACCTGGAACTCTTAGAGGGAAAACTCTGTTATTACTTTTTTCCATATCTAAAAGTGTTTGAGTGTAACTGTTAGCGATCTCTGGATCCCAACCCATACTATTAATATAAATGTTAGGGTCAAAGTCTGAGTTTTTAAATGGGTTAACACCAAATCTACCAATAGCTAAATCAGCTTGGTGGTTTGCACCATTAGAAAAGAAGCAAAGATAATCAAATGCCATATCTTTTACTTTACTTTTCTTAGCAACACCTACAGCCCAACCCCAAACAATGTAAGGAGCTTGGTTGTATTGGTTTTCCCAGCTATTAGTAACTCTGTTCCAAACTCTATCAGCGCCTGGAAGTGGAGCTGCGCCAACTTTATTTTTAATTGGGCTATCATCTTGCATTGCTGCAATAAATGCATCGTCCCAAGAGAAACTAAATAAAGTTTGTCCACCACCAAATGATCCGATTTCATCACCTAGACCAAAGTTAGTTCCTCCTGGAGGAACATATTTAGTAGCTTCAACCCAATCAGTTAATGCTTCAACAAAACCTGGGTTATTGATGTTTGGTTTCATAGTTTCTAAATCAAAAAAGAAACCACCTGGAGTTCTAGGGTTTTTAGCATAAGCAACTGATCTGCTGAAAAAAGCTGCAAACATTAAGTCATCTTTTTTCATAACTTCAGCTGAACCATATTCTTTTTCACCATCTCCATCCCAATCCCAATCATTGAAATATTTCGCCATTTGAGCGTATTCTTTCCAAGTTCTTGGAACTCTTAACTCATTACCTGTGTCAGCTTTATATTTCTTCTGCATTTCTGGATTATCAATGACATCTTTTCTGTATTTTAGATAATGTCTGTCACCATCAACTGGGTATTGGTACATAGTTCCATCCCAAGATGATACACCCATGTGAGATTTTGTTACGTCTTTCATCTCAGGTGAGTTCATATACTTCTTAGGAACTGGTGCTAAATATCTTTTCCAGTCATTAATGAAGTTAGAAAATCCAAACACAACATCGTAAGGAGCTTGTCCAGCTTGGAAAGGAACCATTGCTTTTGAGTACAAATCACCTGCTGGTGTATGTGTAACTTCAACTTTTGCACCAGTTAATTTCTCAAACTGTTCAGCGTGTAAAGCTGTTGGCTCACCCATTACCGGTATTGCGTGAGTATTTATTTTAAGAGTTTTTCCTTTGTAATTTTTCTTAGACATCTTCTCATAAGAACAGTCACCAGGAATATCTCCTGTAGCTTTGATATGTGGAAACTGATCGCTCCACTTATCAGCATATGCCATAGGACTAAATATCATCAAACTTGATATTAAAGCCGTCAAGCAAGTTTTCATTATTTTCATTATTACCTCTCTCTTCCTTTACTTATTTACGGAACTAAAACAGCTCTTCCCTTAACCTTACCGTCGTTAAGATCATGGAGCGCTTTATTAGCATCGTCTAATTTATATTCTTGCATGGATAGCTTCACTTTTCCTCGATCAGCTAACTCCATCAATTCATATAACTCAGACCACGTTCCCACTAAATTACCTACGATTGTTTTTTCAGAAATAATTAAATCAACTGCTAATGATTTAATTTCTTCTCCGTAACCAACAATGTAGTAAAAACCACCATTAGAAGTCATTTGAATTCCCATGGCAGTAGATCCTTTTTCACCTACGAAATCGATAACAGCTTCTGAACCTTTTCCTTTAGTTAGTTCTTGAACTTTTTCAATTTCGTTTCCATCAATTAAAACTCCGTGATCACCACCGAGTTCCATTGCATGTTTTAAGGCTGTTTCAGATTTCTCAACAATAATAATGTCAGCTGCACACATCGCTTTCAAACATTGAATAGCAATATGTCCTAAACCTCCAGCACCAATTATCGTACAGCTTTGACCTGGCAATAAATGTCTAGTTGCCTTTTTAACAACTCTATAAGCTGTAAGACCTGCATCTGAAAAAGGTGCAACATCTTTAGGTGCTAAAACTTTTGGAAGTTTAATTAAATTTCTAACACTTGTTTTTAATAACTCTGAGTATCCACCTTCTTTAATACTTAATCCAGGAAATGCTCCAGCAGCAGCATGCATATCATTACCTCTCCTGCAGTCCAAACATGTACCACCTGTTCCTGAAATTAATGGATGTAAAATAACTGGATCACCTTTTTTAAAATCAGTTACGTCTTTACCAACGTCCTCTACCCATCCAGCATTTTCATGCCCCATTACACACGGTAATAAAGTTCCATCTGGATCTTGAATATGTTTCCATACTCCTTCAATAATATGTAAATCTGTTCTGCAAACTCCTGCAGCACCAATTTTAACAATTACATCTGATGCCTTCTCAATTTTTGGATCTGGCATTTCTTCGCCTGTAACCCAAACTTTTTCTTTCATTTCTGGGTCATACTTGTGCAAAACCTGTGCTTTCATCGTTTTCTCTCCCTTTTAATTTTCAAAACCTTATTAAAAAATCGAAGTCCGATGGAGTCAATGCCGCTTTTAAGTGTCCAAATAGTTTACAAATACAACCTGTGGTTAGTTGTTGAACACTTTAATTTTATTTATCTTTCAAAAATGGGAAATTTATCTTCAACAAGTAAAGAATTTAAAAATATTCTAAAAAAAAGAGGAATGATGTCCTATGAGATGGGCAAAGAAATTTCTGATAGCTGGTCGAGGTGTATTGCTGAGGGGCTTAATCCGTTTCAAGATCCAAAACAAAGCGTCGTATCTTCAATTGAATTAAAAGAGATTAAAGAAAAAAATGATGCTCTTAGAAAAATAGTTATTCCTGAATTAGAACTTTTATACTCTCAAATTGCAGGTACTAATTTTATGGTCGCGTATTCAGACGAGAATGGTTTGGTGCTTGATACAATTTATGATAAAACTTGTCTTCAAACAGATGTAGGTAAAACTGTTATACCAGGATCTATTTGGGCTGAGAAAGTTTGTGGTACAAATGGTTTAGGGTTATCTGTTGAATTAAAAAAACCAACAATTGTTTCTGGTAAAGAACATTTTTTTATAGCACATGAAAATATATCTTGTTTCGCAAGTCCAATAATAAATTATGATGGTAAAACTATTGGAATTATAGATGCTTCAACTGACTATATGTCAAGAGAACAACATACTCTAGCTTTAGTGAAACTTGCAACTAGAAGTATCGAAACAAAGTTATTTTTAAAAAAATTTGAACATGAATTGATTTTATCTTTTCATCCTAGACAAGAGTATTTATCAACAACAAGTGTTGGATTATTAGCTGTAAATGGAGATGGCTTAATTGTGGGTGCGAATAGCAATGCAAAAATAATGCTTAATGGATTGGTTGACCTAAAAAATGAAAATTTTAATAAAATTTTTACGAATTCATTTTCATCTATTGCATCAGATTTATTAAATAATAAGACATTAAAAATTACTGATCATTTGGGTTCATCAGTGTTTGTGGTTAAAAGTCAAATTTTTAAAGAAAACAAATTTATTGAAGCAAAAACAGAAAAGAAAACATCTGCATGTAAAAATTGTGAAGATACTAAAATTAAAAGAGAAAAATGTGTTTTGATTAGATCAACATTTAACGAAACAAATAATATTTCTGCTGCATCAAGAAAATTGGGCGTTTCAAGAACAACAATTTATAAACACTTACAGTAGATCAAATTAATCGATAGGATAGTCCCAAGCACTGCCACCTATAACTTTGGAAATAGCTGAAAAATCTTTAGTATCGTTTCCATCTTTGCAAAATTGGTCATAAATTTCTAAAGCCATTTTTCCTAATGGTGTTTCTGCATTCACACTCTTGGCACAATCATTTGCAAGTTTAAGATCTTTATTCATCATTCCTGCAGAGAAACCTGGGCGATAATTATTATTAGAAGGTGTACCATCAATTAAACCAGGTAAAGGAGGATATACTGAAATTGGCCAACTGTTACCAGATGCATTTTTCATAATTTCATGAACTTTTTTAATATCTATGTTTAATCTTTTTGCTAACATTAATGACTCTGAAGCAGCAATCATTGCAATACCTAAAGCCATGTTGTTACAAATTTTGGCACCATTACCACTACCTAAATCACCTGCATGAAATATATTTTTTCCCATAATTCTTAATAAAGGAAGCGCTTTTTCAAATGCTTTTTTCGATCCACCAACCATTATATTTAAAGTTGCTTTTTGGGCTCCCATTACTCCACCACTAACTGGTGCATCAATCATTTCTATTCCTATTTCTGAAGCTTTTTTTCCAATTTCAATAGAAGTTTGAATATCAATTGTTGAACAATCAATAAGCAAACAATTTTTTGATACTTTATTTATTATTCCATTATCTCCTAAATAAACTTCCTTAGAATGCTTACCCTCTGGAAGCATGGTTATAACTGTTTCTACATCATGTGTAATTAGGTCATCTAAATTTTCAATTGTCTTAAGATTTTTATCTTTTGCAATCTCAAGCATTTTTTTTGAAACATCAAAAACTTTTACAGATTTTCCTGCCTTCATTAAATTTTCAGCCATTGGACAACCCATGTTGCCAACACCAATGAAAGCTATTGATTGAGACATTTTAATTTACTTTATTGATACAGTTTCCAGTTCTAAAAAACTCATCTAGATTATCAACTGCTAAATTTCCCATTGCAATTCTTGTATCTTTTGTTGCACTCCCCAGATGAGGTAAAACAAAAGCACTTGGAATTTTTAAATAACCAGGATTTAAATTTGGTTCATTTTTATAAACATCTAATCCTGCTGCATAAATTTTTCTTCTATTCAATGCATCAATTAAAGCTTCATCATCAACTATATCGCCTCTTGCAACATTAGTTATGACAGCACCTTTAGGAAAATACTCAACAGTCTCTTTATTAATTAAGTTCTCTGTTTCTTTTGTGGCTGGACAACAAATTGATAAAACATCTGAGACTGAAAAAAGACTTTTTATACTGTCATGATATGTTGCACCTTGTTCTTTATCTTCACTTAATTTTGAACGATTATGATAATGAATAACCATACCTAAAGATTTTGCGATTTTTGCAATTTTTTGGCCAATACGACCCATACCTAAAATTCCTAATCTTGTTCCCGTTAATTGTTTTCCAATTAAATAATCAGCAGACCATTTCCATCCACCTTCTTTTGCAGACTCAATCCCTTCGGAAGCTCTTCTACATGCTCCTAAAATTAATAAAATTCCAATTTCTGCTGTTGCATCTGATAAAACTTCTGGTGTATTTGTTACTGCTATGCCTCTATTTTTTGCTGCCTCTAAATCAATGTTTCCAAATCCAACTGCAAAATTAGAAATAATTTTTACTGAGTTTGGTAATTGATTAATAGTTTCTGCATCTAATTTTTCAGTTAATGATGATAAAATTCCATCACATCCTTCACTCATTTCTATTATTTTTTTTTGAGAATAAAGTTCATCATTAGTATTAAACTTTGCATCAAATAATTTAGAAGCTTTATCTTCACTTTCTCTTATTAAACGTCTTGTAATTAAAACTTTTTTCATAAATCCTATTTTAAAATTTCAGGTTTTGGTCCGCCTGTGTACCAGTCTAAAACTTCAATTGTATGTAATATAGGAACTTTAGTACCATGAGAAATTTGGGTAATACAACCAATATTTCCTGTAGAAATAAAATCAGGATTTAAACTCTCTATATTATTTACTTTTTTCTCTAATAACTGTTTTGCAATTTTTGATTGTAAGATGTTGTAAGTTCCTGCTGAGCCACAACATATATGTCCCTCTGGTATTTCCATTATTTCATTATTAGTTTTTTCAAGTAAAGATATTGGTTGAGTATGAACTTTTTGCCCATGCTGCATTGAGCATGCAGAGTGATATGCAACCTTATATTTTTTTCCTTTTGATTTTATATCTAATTTTAAACTTTCAAAAATATATTCAGATATATCCCTTGTTAAATCAGATATCACTTTAGCTTTTTTACTAAGCTCTTTATCATCTCTAAAAATAAATCCATAATCTTTCATGGTAGTTCCACAGCCTGATGTGTTTGACAAAATTGCATCTAAATTACCTTTTTGATGCTCCTCATACCAAGTATTAATATTATTTTTAAAATCTTGATGAGCATCTTCCTCTTTTCCTAAATGATGATTTAATGATCCACAGCAACGAATTTTTTTTGGAACAACTACCTCAACCCCATGCCTATTTAATAATCTTATTGTTGCTTCATTGATTTGAGGAGATATTTCTTTTTGTACACAACCAGTTAATAACGCTACCCTTGCAACTTTCTTTTTACCTGAAGCTTTATAAACTTCCTTAATTGGCAAATTCTTTTTTGGAAAACTACTTGGCATCAAATCAATCATATCTTTAATCCTTGAAGGCATTAAAAATTTAAAAGGTTTACTTAATTTAACTAAAAAGCTTGATAGTCTGAAAACTTTAGTATTTGGAAGAGTAATAGATAAAAAATATCTAATTAATTTATCAAATGTAGATCTTTCATAATTTTTTTCGATATATTTTTTTCCATGATCAATCAAATGCATATAATTAACACCAGCTGGACATGTCGTCATACAGCTGTAACATGAAAGACATCTATCAATGTGCTTCACAACTTTTTCAGTTGGCTTTTTATTGTTTTCTAACATGTCTTTAATTAAATAAATTCTACCTCTAGGACCGTCTAATTCATCTCCTAAAATTCCATACGTAGGACACGTTGCGTTACACATTCCACAATGAACACATTTTTTAAATATTTTTTCAGAAGACTGATTATCTTTATCTTTAAGTTGAGTTTCTGTGAAATTTGTTTGCATTAAAAGTCCTTATACATTTTTCCAGGATTAAATAATCCTCTAGGGTCAAAACTTTCTTTGATTTTTTTTGATATCATTAGTTTTGTATCATCAATCGTAAATAATTTTTCTATAAATTCAAAATCCTCGGATTTTTTAATTATTGTTACATATCCATCATTTTGAATTATTATATTTTTTACTTCTTTTATATTTTGATCACCGGGTACCTCAATCCAAAATAATGACCCAGACCAATCAATAAAATATCTGTATTTATTTTTCAGAAAACTCATCATGTTTTCAGACTTTGAAGGAGGCACAACTGCCCTTAAAAGATTATTTTTGGTCTCAGAAAATAATTGTAAACTATTTATACTTTTCCAAAAAAGATCGGATTGATAAATATCTAAATTTGAAGTTTTGTACTTTTTTAAATCCATTTCGTTTGAAATATCCTTAATTCTTTCATTAATAGAGTTTTGATCCCCTTCAATTCTGAATGCAAAAAAGGCACCCTCTTGATCTAAATCATTTAATTTAAATGCTTTACTTTTATTTGGTGTAAATTTTTTAGATTTAGGTTCATCTGGCACAAACACTGCACCTGATATTTCATTGCTTGAACTCAAAACCATATTAAATAAATCTGAAATGATTTTTGGATCTTTCTCATAAATTATAATTGTATTTTGAGATGGCTTTTTTGCTGAAACTTTTAAAGTGACTTCTGTAAGAGCAACCAATGTTCCAAAAGAACCACTAACTAATTTAGATAAATCATATCCAGTCACATTTTTAACAACTGTGCCTCCTGATTTAATTATGTCGCCCTTTCCATTGACCCCTCTAAAACCTAAAATAAAATCTCTTACACTACCTACTTTAAATCTTCTTGAGCCTGCAAAATTGCAAGAGACACATCCACCAGCTGTCCCTTTATTTGATTTTCCATCTTTAAGGTAACCAAAATCAGTTGGCTCAAATGAAAGTTCTTGATTATTTTTTTCTAAAATATTTTCTATATCTTTTATTAGTGTTCCTGGTTTAACCTTTATATATAGCTCCTCAGGAAGATATTCGATTACTCCAGATAAATTTGAAAAATCTAAGCTTTTTGCCGCTTGAACATTATATCCAATAAATTTTTTACTATTACTTCCATGGATATCAATTGGAAATTTTTTTTTATAAGCTTCTTTGATTAGTTCTGAAACCTCTAACTCACTTGTGGGTGACAGATAATTAGAATCTTGGAAGATCTGGGAATTTTTCTTCTCCTCTGTGAACATGAACTCTCCCTTCCTCTGCACATTTTCTTAATATTGGATAAACTTTTCCGGGATTTAAAAGATTTTTTTCATCTAATGACATTTTAATATTTATTTGTTGCTGAATATCATTGTCATTAAATGCTTCACACATTAATTCTCTTTTTTCAATTCCTATCCCATGTTCACCAGACAATGCTCCACCCATTCTGACACAAGCTTTAAGAATTTCAGCACCAAACTCCTCTGTTCTTCTAAGCTCCTCTTTATTACTTCCGTCAAAAAGAATTAATGGGTGTAAATTACCATCTCCAGCATGAAAACCATTTGCTACTCCCAAATTATACTTCTTCGATAATCTACTTATCTCTTTAAGAATTTCTGAAAGTTTTCCTCTTGGGATTGTTCCATCCATACAATAATAATCAGGCGCCATTGCTCCACATGCAGGAAAAGCTGCTTTTCTGCCTGACCAAAATCCTAATCTTTCTTTTTCATTTTTACTTAACTTAAAGCTATTTGATTTATTTTTTTCTGCTATTTGTTTTATTTGTTTAAACAATTCTTCTACTTCAGATTTCGTTCCATCTAGTTCAACAATCATTAAAACTTCAGCATCCATAGGATAACCAGCATGAACAAATTTTTCTGTTGCATCAATTAATGCTTTATCCATTATTTCCATACCTGCTGGTGTAATTCCATTTGAAATAATATCTGTTACACAATTTCCTCCATCTTCAATTGTTGGAAAACCAATTAAAGCAGCTTTAACAGTTTGTGGATTTTTTAAAATTTTAACTGTCACTTCTGTAATCACACCTAACAATCCTTCAGATCCACAGATTAATCCTAATAGATCGTACCCCTCTTGATCTAAAGTTTTTCCACCTATTCTACAAATAGTTCCATCCATCATAACCATTTCAACACCCAAAATATTATTTGTTGTTGTTCCATATTTTAATGAGTGAACACCTCCAGAATTTTCAGCAACATTTCCACCTATAGAACAAGCTAACTGACTTGAAGGATCCGGGGCATAGTAATACCCCTTATGCTTAACTGCATGAGTAATTGATAAATTTGTAACACCCGGTTGAGTAACAACACATTTGTTATCAAAATCTATATCTAAAATTTTATTAAATTTTCCAAGTCCTAATAAAATTGCATCATTTAATGGAAGAGCTCCACCTGAAAGACCAGTTCCTGCTCCTCTTGGAATAACTTTAATATTTTCTCGATGGCAAAACTTTAATATCTCACTTACTTCCTGAGTATTTTCAGGAAGTACAACAGCTAAAGGTAAATTTTTGTACGCAGCTAGTGCATCTGTTTCGTAAGGTCTTATTTCATCTAATTCACTTAAAACATTTTTTTTATCGGTAAATTGTTTTAGATTATTAACAATTAAGTCTTTTTTACTGACTATTGTTCTATCAACTTTTGGCAAAGCTATTTCAGACATAGCTTAGCCTAGCATTTTTTTGATATTTTCCAATGCGTTAGAAATGTTATCTCGAGAGGCTGCAAAGCTAAATCTGACGTAATCTTTACATGTTTTTCCAAAAGCAGTACCTGGAACTATAGCAACTCCAGCTTCATGCATAGCTCTTTTACAGAATTCGCTTCCATCCATTCCGGTTCCAATAACTTTAGGAAATGCATAAAATGCTCCACCTGGTAAACTACATTCTACACCCGGTAAGCTATTCAAGCCTTCATGAATTAATTTTCTTCTCAATGTAAATTTTTCCATCATCTCGTTAATTGAATCATCAGGCCCATCTAAAGCTGCAATACCTGCAAACTGTGCTGCTGCATTTACACATGAAACACTATTGATTAATAATTTATTTACATGCTCAACTAAATTCTCTGGCCAAAAACTCCAACCAAGTCTCCAACCCGTCATAGAATAAGCTTTACTCCAGCCTTCTAACACAATTAATCTTTCTCTTAATTCAGGATAATTAAAAAATGTAGGCATTTCTTTTTCATCAAAAATTTGTCTACTATAAATTTCATCACTTAAAATAGTTACGTGAGGATGTTTTTTTAAACCTTCAGCTAATTTATCTATTTCTGGTTTTTCTACGAAACTTCCTGTTGGGTTGTTTGGATTGATTAAAATTAACAATCTAGTTTTATCAGTAATTAAAGATAAAATTTTATCTGCACTAAATTTAAGATCTTTATCTTCTGTTAAGTCATAAGGAACTGATGTTGAGCCAGTATAATTAATCATAGACTCATAAATTGGGAAAGCAGGTGTTGGATGAATAATTTCAACTCCAGGCTCACCAAAACATTGTATTGCATAATGCATTGTTGGTTTTCCGCCCGGCATAATTATAATTCTTTCAGGATCTACTTCTGCACTGTAACGTTTCTTTATCCATCTAGTTACTGCTTGTCTGCATTCTAAAATTCCATTTGAAAGAACATATCCATGATGACCATCATCTAAAGCTTTTTTAGCTGCATCCACAACATGTTTTGGAGTTTTAAAGTCAGGCTGACCTAATCCTAAATGAATCATAGGTTTGCCCTGTGCTTCAAGTTTTTTTGCTTCAGCTAAAACTGAAAAGGCACTTTCTGTTCCAAGTCTACTTAAAGATTTTGCTAGTTCCATAATAAAAATTTAAATTAAAGTCGCCAAAGTAAACGAAAAATACTTTTTTGTCTATTTAGATAAAATGATTAATTTTATTAATTAATTGTTAAATCTCCTATATTTTAGTCTCTATATATTATTTTTGACGCATCAAGATCTTTAACAGACTTACAGCCCATCAAAATCATATTTCTTCTAATTTCTTTTTGCATGTTTTCTAAAAGTCTTTCAACACCTTTTTGACCACCGGCACCTAAGCTAAAAAGAAATGCTTTTCCAAAACTACATGCTGTTGCTCCTGCGGCTAAAGCTTTAAGAACATGTGTTCCTCTTCTTACACCACCATCAAGAATAATTTCTAATTTATCACCAACTGCATCTGAAATTGCTTTAACTTGATCAAATGGGGATCTTGATCCATCAAGTTGTCTTCCTCCATGATTTGAAATCATAATTGCTGTACAACCAATATCTATTGCTCTTTTAGCATCTTCTACTGACATTACACCTTTTAATGCCATAGGCTTATTCCATTTTTTGATACAATATTCTGCATCTTTCCAATTCATTGCTGGATCATATTGTTCATTAATATAATCCATAACTGATTTTGCAATATTAGTGCCTTTATCAGTTTTGTTTTTTATATTTGCTAATTCAAATTTTTTATTAGTAAAGTATTTGAAAACCCATCCAGGTCTCATTGCAAAACTCATTAAACTATCCAAAGTAAATTTAGGCGGTGTCGTAAAACCTGTTCTATGATCTCTTTCTCGGTTTCCAGCAACTAGCGTATCTACAGTAATGCACATTCCATCAAAATTTGCTCTACTGCATCTTTCAATCAAATCATCAGTAATTGATTTGTCCTTGTGAATATATAGTTGAAAAAGTTTTGGCCCACTAGAAACATTAGCAACCTCTTCAATTGAAAAAGATGCCATTGTGGACATGCTATAAATTGTATCAAATTTCTCTGCAGCTCTTGCGGAAGCTTTATCACCTTCAGGGTCATACAAACTTTGCATTGCCGTAGGAGATAAAAATAACGGCATACTGATTTTTCTACCAAAAACAGTGGTGGATAAATCTGGCTCGCCGACACTATTAAGAATATTAGGAACTAAATCACAATCATTAAAAGCATCTGTATTTCTATTTAAAGTGACTTCGTCATCTGCTCCACCATCAATATAATGAAAAATAGGAGCGGGTAATTTCTTTTTTGCTAATTTTCTAAAATCTTCAAAATTATAACAGTCATTGATATTCATGATGTATCTTTATTAAAAGTTTTTAAAGAAATTAAACATATAACTATTTGCCCCAGGATTTTTATCTCCTAGACTTGCATTAGATATATGATTGTAGGAAAAACCTAATTCACTTGTTTTTGACAGATCAAGTGAAATTTGTAACTCACTTTTAAATTCAATTAAATGGCCTAAGTCTTTACCATCTCCCTCGTGATATATTCCTGGTGTAAAGCTAGGAGTTAAATTTAATGCCCCTAATTTATATTGAGCTTGAACACCTGTATAAATATATCCTGCATTATCAGCTGTAATTAAAAATCCAGTTATAGGAGAAAGATTTCCTAAAAAAGTATCTCTATTTAAATTTTCATTCTGATGTTGAAAACCAATTAAAGTTGATTTTTTTCCATCATCACTAAAATCAAACATTCCTGTGTAAACACTAAATTCTGTATTTTGATCTTTTAAAACTTTTTCCTCTGCAATTGAAGAAAATGCGAATGTAATCATTAACAGACTTATTAAAAATTTTTTTAATTTCATCACTAATTAATTTATTTTTTAACTATAAAGCTTTTATAGATTATTGCACCTCCGATTAAAAATATCAATATCGGCAATAACCAAAGAATATATGTATTTTTATTTAAACCAGGATCGTAAAGTATCCATTCTCCATATTTACTTTTAAAATATTCATAAATTTGATCTTCAGAAAGACCTTCTTGAAGCTTTTTATCAACTACAATTTTTAAACTGTTTGCAAATTCAGAGTCTGAATCGTAGACCGATTGACCTTGACATATAAGACATCGTAAATTTTTAGTTATTTTATTTCTTTTGTCGTTTTCCTCAGCATTAACACTGCTTAAAGTGAACAATATTATAACAATTAAAAAAAATTTAAGAAATTTCATTTTATCAATAAATTAATTTCATCAACTAATTCTTGGTTAATAGGTCCAATATATTTTTTAATAATTTCATTATTATAAATTAAAAATGATTCAGGAACCCCATATGCTCCCCACTCAATTGCAATTGTGCCATCTAAATCAATAAAGATTTCTTTATAAGGGTTTCCTAGTTCTTTTAAAAAATTTTCCGCATTTTTTAAATTATCTTTATAATTCATCCCGATAATATTTAATTTATTCTCTAAATTTAAATTCATCAAAAAAGGATGCTCTTGTCGACATGGTACACACCAGGATGACCAAATATTTAATAAATAAAACTTATCTAACTCAAAGATACTTGATGATTTTACATTTTCTCCAGAAAAAAATTCTTTAGTATTAAATACTGGTATCTCTTTTTTAGTATTAACATCTGGAATATATATTTTTGAATCTTCTAGACCTTTGTAAAAAATAAAAAATATTATTCCAAAAATAATAATAACTGAAAAAGATAATATTTTATTTTTCATGATTTTTTTTGTAAAAAACTGACAATGCCCCCAAAAGATATTAGAATTACTGATAACCAGATCCATAGCATAAATGGTTTAACTTGGTATCTTACGTTGAAAAAATCTTGATTTTGAACCAGATTAATTACAATAAATTTATCTGACATAAGTGTTGTTTTAATATCAGCTTCACTTGTAGCAATGACAGGTTGATTATAAATTCTCAGCTCTGGCGAAAATCTATCCTCTTCACCATTTGAATTACTTATTGAAAAATTTGCAATAATAGCATTATAATTTTTTTCTTTTTTCTGATCAACACTTTCAAAAACTATCTTAGTTTTCGAATTTTCAAAAGTTTCACCAACCTTAAGATTTGTTATAATTTCGCTTGCAAATAAATTATTAAATAAAATACTTAAGATTAATAAACTAAATCCAAAATGAGCAATGTTTTGTGAAATATTTTTATATGTTTTTGAAAAAAAATCTCTCAACGTCATAAAGAATAAATAAAGTGCACTCGATATCAAAATTGTATTTATTAAAATATTTTGATTAAAATTTTTTAATACTAAAAATGCTAATAAAATTGAGATAATCAAAAAAGAAATTAAATAAATCTTATCTTCTAGTTGAGATTTGATCCATTTTAATTTTGGACCTATCGCCATCATAAGTAAAAATGGAATTAAAAATGGAATTATCAATTTATGATAAAATGGTGGTCCGACAGATATCTTTTGAGAAGAAATTACATCTAAAAAAATTGGATAAACGGTACCTATTAATACAACTGATAAAAAATACATCATAAACCAGTTATTAATTAATATTGAAGTTTCTTTGCTGAACCAAAAAAAACTATAAGATTTTGTGTCATTATCTTTATGAAAAAAGAAAAAAATTAAAATAGATAAAAAAATCAAAATGAATAGAAAAACAAGAATAAATAAACCTCTTTCGGGATCATTAGCAAATGTATGAACTGAATTTAATATTCCCGATCTTACTAAAAATGTTCCACACATGCTCAATGTAAATGTTGTAATAGAAAGAATTATTACCCATGAAGTTAAAATAGATTTTTTTTCTAATACTAAAATACAATGCAAAAGAGTGGTTAATGCAAGCCACGGCATTAGAGAAACATTCTCAACTGGATCCCAAAACCAAAAACCTCCCCAGCCCAATTCGTAATAAGCCCAAATTGATCCAAGCAGTATTCCCATAGTCAAAAATATCCATGAAATTAAAATCCAATTTTTTATATGGGATGCCCAACTAGTAGAAATAATTTTTAAACTTGTTGCTGCCAAAACAGATGAAAAAATAATTGAAGAACCAACATAACCTAAATATAAAACAGGTGGATGAATCGCTAAAGCAGGGTCTTGTAAAATTGGGTTTAATCCAAGACCTTCAGTAGGTATTGGAAAAATATAATTAAATGGATTTGATGTTTTGATTAAAAATAAAAAGAAACCAACTATTATTATTTGTTGAAAAACTAGAGTTAAAATTTTGTATTTTACTGGTTGATTTTTTGTCCTTATTAAAAATAAGAAAATAAATAAAGTTAAAACAAGTAACCATAATAATAAACTACCTTCATGATTCCCCCAAGTTCCACTTATTTTATAAAATAATGGTTTGGTAGTGTGAGAATTATTAAATACTGTTTCATTACTAAAATCCGAAATAACAAAAGAAAAAATCAAACTCAAAAAACTAATAACAACAAAAAATAATTGTAAAAATGTAAATGATAATATTTTGATATCTAATATATCTGAGTTGTTAAAATTTTTATATGAAAAATAAAATAATGATAATCCAATAATTAATCCTATTACTAATGAATAATATCCAATAAGACTATAGATCAATTTATTTTTCTCCTAATGCTTCTTTTACTTCCGGTGGCATATAATTTTCATCATGCTTAGCTAAAATTTTTGTTGCAGAGAAAAAGTTTCTATCTTTCAAAAAACCTTCTGCAACAACCCCTTTTCCTTCAGCAAATAAATTTGGTACTGCTCCTGAGTAAGTAACATTTATTTCATTTTTAAAGTCTGTAATTATAAAATTAACTTCATTTGAACTTATGGAAATAGAGTCTTTTTTAACCATTCCTCCAACTCTCATTTTACTTTTATCTATTTCAGAAAGTGATTTTATTTCAGAAGGAGATTGAAAATATACAACATTTTCCTCTAATGATTTTAAAATCAAAAATGTTGTTAGGATTAAAGTAATTAAGATTATTACTACAAACAGAAATCTTAATTTAACTTTTCGACCATACATGGTTTAAAAGTTAATTATTTGTTACGTTTGCTAAAATTTCTTTATTTATTCTTTGTGATTTTGCAGAATTAGCTTGCTCAGCAGTAAGTGATCCAAATTTAGCAACAAATTTGTTTTGTTCTTTAACAAATTGCATTTTAGTTACCAAATATAAACCTAGGAAACTTAATAAGGTAAAGCTAAAAGCAGATAACACGTACACCGCATATCCATTCATAAAAAGTAATTCATTTATCATAATCTATCTAAGCCTTTATTTTTAATTTTTATCAGTTCTGTATTATATTTCATTAAGAAAATTAACAATGAAAAAAGAGCAAATGCCGCAGTCATTATCAATAATGGGTAAAGCATTGATGAATGAATTGAGCTTTTTGACAAAATATTAATAGATGCAGGTTGATGGAGTGTGTTCCACCAATCGACTGAGTACTTTATAATTGGAACATTAATAATTCCTAAAATAGTTATAAAAGTTGAAATCTTATAGACTTTTTCTTCCTTATCATAAATTCTCCATACAATTAAATACATTGCATAGAACAAAGCTAATATTAACATTGAAGTAATTCTTGCATCCCAAGCCCACCATGTTCCCCAAGTTGGTTTTCCCCAAACTGATCCTGTAACTAAAGCTATAATATTAAAAACAAATCCCGAAGGAGCTAAACTTTTAGAAATTAAAAAAAAGTTTTTGTTTCTAAATACAAAACCACAAATAGATAACAAAGTTATAGAAGAAAATATTCCAAGTGAAATCCAAGCGGCAGGAACGTGAACATACATAATCCTAACTGCATCACTTTGTTTGTAATCTTCAGGAGATATAACTAATGCTTCAACTAAACCAACACTTAATACAACAATAAACAAAAATAAAACGTACTTAGGTGCTTTTGAAGTGATTTTGAAAATCTTGTTAGGTTCAAAAAGTTTAAACATATTTTAATTTAGAATTTTTTTTGGTGATTTCTATTATGAAATAGTTTTCTGATCAAGAATGCAGAGGGGAGATAATAAGATTGAAATTAACTTTTAACACTCTTGACCAGAAGATACTAAAAATATAGCTAATTTGTATGGCCTAGATTTGAGCTAAATGTGGTTGAATGATGGTTGCCTTAATTAGAAAGCTTGAAATAACTAGACCCTTTTTTTCCCGAAAAAATCTCTTCAATTAAAGGGTGTTTTATTGGTTCATCAGAGTCATCCATCAGCAAGTTTTGCTCAGAAACATAAGCTTCATAAGTTATCTCATCATTTTCTGCTAATAGGTGATAAAATGGTTGATCTTTTCTTGGTCTCACATTTTTTGGAATAGATTGATACCATTCTTCAGAATTATTAAATTCAAAATCAACATCATAAATTACACCTCTAAATTCAAAGTGTTTATGCTTTACGATGTCTCCAATTGAAAATTTAGCTTTTTGAACTGGCATTGATCTTAGTATGGGTATTTAGAAATAAAAATCAATGCTAAAAATATAAATGTTTTGTGATGTGGCAAATATGTTAATATCTTTTTGGTGAATAAAACTTTTTTAAAATTTGTTACTGATTTCGGTCCTTTAGCAATATTTTTTTTCTATTATTACAATAGTGGTAAAAATTTATCAGTAGCAATACCTCCACTGATAGTTGCAACTTTAGTTGCATTAGCAGTAGTTTGGTTCTTTGAAAAAAAAATTCCTCCAATGCCTTTAGTAAGTGGAATTTTAATAACTTTTTTTGGTGGATTAACAATCTACTTTAATGATCCTATATTTATTTATGTAAAACCAACTATCATTAATATTATGTTTGCTCTTGCATTATTTTTTGGGAAATATTTTACCAATGAACCTATTCTAAAAAAAATTATGGGTAAATCTATTCCTCTTACTGATTTTGGGTGGGAAATTCTAAATAAACGATGGATGTATTTTTTCTTTGGTCTTGCTTTATTAAATGAAATTGTTTGGAGAACTCAAACAGAAGAATTTTGGGTTAATTTTAAAGTGTGGGGAATGCTTCCAATAACAATAATTTTTACAGGATTTCAAATCCCTTTAATTAATAAACATAAGATTGATGCGTAGTAATTTAAAATTAGTAGTAAATAATCCTCTTAATAAAATAGAAGAAAAACATTTTTTTGAAAAAGATGAGCTAAAAATTATATTAGACTTATATGCTAAGATGGTTTCTGAAGGTTCTTGGAAAGATTACGGTTTAAGTATTTCAAGTAAACAAGTGGGTTTTAGTGTTTTTAGAAATGCTACCGAAAATGCTCTTTATAAAATTTGCAAAAATTTTAAACCTAGAAATAAAAATCTTAAATACTTGATTACTGATACAAGTGGTAAAATATTAAAAAATTCTCACGATCTTAGAATTTTATTAAAAAATACTAACTGGAAGAAACTTCAAAAATAAAATTATCTTCTTTGCCCAAATAATCTTAACAACATTATAAATAGATTGATAAAATCTAGATATAAAGTTAAAGCGCCCATTACAGCTTTCTTGCCCATTAACTCACCTGAGTCTGAGGCAACATACATATTTTTGATTTTTTGAGTGTCATAAGCTGTTAAACCAACAAATATTAAAACACCTAGAATTGAAATCACAAAATACATCATAGAAGATTTCATAAAGATATTAACAATTGAAGCTATAATTATTCCAATTAGACCCATCATTAAAAAAGATCCAAACTTTGTAAGATCTCTTTTAGTTGTATATCCATAGATACTCATCGCTCCAAATGTTGCAGATGTAATGAAGAAAACTCTTGTCACACTCATTCCAGTGTAAACTAATAAGATTGAAGATAAAGATAGACCCATTAAAGCTGCGAAAACCCAAAACGTTGTTTGTGCTTTTGATGCACTCATCTTATTAATTCCAAAACTCATGTAAAAAACGATACCTAGAGGAGCTAACATTACAAGCCACTTAAGACCTGATAAATAAATTGCATTCCCCATCTGCGTTAAACCAACGATTGAACCCGCATCGTTAGTAACAACAGACATTTTGAAAGTTAATAATGCTACTATGCCAGTTAGCAATATACCTGTTGCCATGTAATTATAAACTTTTAGCATGTAGGCTCTTAAGCCTTCATCCATTACAGCAGCTGTTTGTTGTGCTGCTTTTGCTCTATTTAGTATTCCGTTTTTATCAAATTTCATAATAAGTAATATATATATTCTTTTACTAATTATTCAAGATACCTTAAAAGATTAACAAAATTTTAACTTAATATTTCAAATGAATTACAAAAATTTAGGTAATACCAATATTAAAGTAAGTACAATTTGTCTCGGTACTATGACGTGGGGAGAGCAAAATACTGAGCTTGAAGCATTTGAACAAATGGATTTTGCTTTAGATCAAGGAGTAAACTTTTGGGACACAGCAGAATTATATGCAGTACCTCCGAGAAAAGAAACCTACGGTGATACAGAAGAAATTATTGGGAACTGGTTTGAAAAAACAAAGAAAAGAGACAAAGTCATTCTTGCAACAAAAGTTGCTGGCCCAGCAAGAGATTATTTAAGAAGTGGAGAAAATAGTTTTAGAGGTCCAAATTTAGAATCTGCTATAAATGACAGTCTTAAAAGACTTAAAACTGATTACATAGATTTATATCAACTTCATTGGCCAGAAAGAAATGTAAATAATTTTGGAAGACTTGGTTATGTTCATAAAGAAAACGAATGGAATAAATTTGAAGACGTTCTTGCAGAATTAAATAAATATATTGATCAGGGAAAAATAAGATATGTTGGTTTGTCAAATGAAACCCCGTGGGGAGTTTTAAATTATCTCCAATTATCTAAAGACAAAAAATTACCAAGAATGATGTCAATTCAAAATCCTTATAGCTTATTAAACAGATCTTACGAAGTTGGATTAGCTGAAGTTTCTATACGAGAAAATATTGGCTGCTTGGCTTACTCTCCACTTGCGAGTGGATATTTAAGTGGAAAATATAGAAATAAAAATTTTCCTAAAGGATCAAGAATGGAGAGAGATTTTGATTTCTGGACAAGGTATAGAAAGCCAAATACAGAGGATGCCGTTGAGCACTATTATAAAATTAGTGAAAAATTTAATCTAGATATGAGTCAAATGTCTATTAAATTTTGTGAAATACAAGACTTTATGACTAGTGTAATAATTGGAGCAACTACAATGGAGCAGTTGAAAACAAATATAGAAAGTGTAAATGTAAACTTATCTGATGATGTCATTAAAGAAATTAACCACATACAAACAATTTATCCAAATCCATGTCCATAATTAAAAAAATTATAATATTGTTAGGAATATTTTTTATAAGTGGTGTTGCTCAAGTTTCAGCTCAGGAAATTAAAAAAATTGGTAAATATAAAGATTGGGAGGCAATGGTCGTTATGGATACTGACGGTAAAGTATGCTTTGCGCAATCTTTACCTATTTTACAAGCACCCAAAACTAATAAAAGAGATGCAAAATTATTTGTAGCATTTAGACCAAACGACAATATAAAAAATGAAGTAAGTGTTACCCCGGGTTATGAATTCAACAAAAATAATTCCGTAACAGCTGCTTCAGGAAAAAACAAATTTAAATTTGATATTAAAGAACAAGGTTTTGCATGGATTGCTGACAATAAGATTGAACTAAAAATGATCAAACAAATGAGAAAAGGATCTAGAATTATGATTACAGGATACAATCAACAAGGTTCTCAAACAATTGATCATTACTCATTGCTAGGATTTACTAAAGCTTATAACGCTTCAAGAAAAGCTTGTAGTTAATTCAATGAAATCAAAAAAGAAAATTGTTCTAGCTTATTCTGGAGGACTCGACACCTCTATAATTTTAAAATGGCTTCAAGAAAATTATGATGCAGATGTAATTTGTTATACAGCAGATGTAGGTCAGGAAATTGATAGAAAAAAAATTATAACTAATGCAAAAAAATTTGGTGTTAAAAATATAATTATTAAAGACTTAAAAGATATTTTTGTTAAGGACTACGTTTATCCTATGATCAGAGGACATGCGATCTATGAGGGTGTTTATTTATTAGGGACATCAATAGCAAGACCTCTAATTGCAAAAGATCAAATAAGAGTAGCTAAAAAATTTAAGGCTTATGCAGTTTCACATGGAGCAACTGGTAAAGGCAATGACCAAGTTAGGTTTGAATTAGGTTATCATTATTTTGGTCCTAAAATTAAAATCATAGCTCCGTGGAGAATTTGGAAACTAAAATCTAGAACAGACTTAATTAATTATGCAAAGAAACATGGCATAGCTATTCCTAAAGATAAAAAAGGTGCACCTCCTTTTTCTGTGGATGACAATTTATTTCATACGTCAACTGAAGGTAAGGTTTTAGAAAATCCAAAAAATTCTGCACCAGAATTTATTTTTCAACGAACAGTTTCTCCAGAAAAGGCGCCTAACAAACCGTCGTTTGTTACTATCAATTTTAAAAATGGTAATCCTTTTGGAATTAACGGAAAAAAAATTTCTCCAGCTAAATTATTAACAAAGTTAAATGACCTAGCAGGTAAAAATGGAATTGGAAGAGTTGACTTGGTAGAGAATAGATTTTTAGGTATCAAATCTAGAGGTGTATATGAGACACCTGGTGGAACCCTTTTAATTAATGCTCATCGAGCAATTGAGTCTGTTACTTTAGATAAAGAAACTATGCATAAAAAAGATCAAGTAATGTCTAGATATGCTGAATTAATTTATAATGGTTATTGGTATTCAAAAGAAAGATTTAAACTTCAAAAAATTGTAGATCTAAAAAGAAGTAAAGTTAATGGCTCAGTTAAGCTTAAATTGTATAAAGGAAATATTACAATTCAATCAAGAGTTACTAATAGCAGTGCTTATTCAATGAAGAAGGTTTCATTTGAAGAAAATAAGTCATTTAATAAATCTAATGTTGAAAGATTTATCAATTTTCACAAAAAAAAGCTTCGTTCATAGGTAGGTTTAGGACAAATTAACATTTGTTTAAATCACCAAAAATTATATCCTTATCATATGGAATCAATAAAGAACTGGATGAAAGATGCTGCAAATATTTTATTTGATGATAGTAAAAATGATCTGCGTGCACTCCCTAAAACAGTTAGACTTCAAATTTTATTAGTTTTAAGTTTTATTTGGACCACAGTTTTTAGTTTATATATTTTTTCGTACACAACTTTTGCATTTGGATGGGCTGGACTTTTTTTAGCTCATATTGGTTTAATATTTGCTGTCTACATGACCTTTAAACAATTTCATAAAGCAGAAGCAAAATCAGCTAGTGTTTTTCAAACAAAAAATTTTGATCCTTTTAAAATTATGGTCATCGTATTTGTAATAGTATTTATATTTGTATTTTCAAAAGGAATTGAAGTTTTAACTAGCCCAAATCCAAACTCTTATTCAATTCCATATGATGGTCCGTTAAAATCTGCAATTGAAAAATGGCTACCATTTAGTAAAGATAAATAATGGACAAGATAGCAAAAAACTTACAATTAGCTTTAATGGTTATTATCTTAATCAGTACGGTTATTGCTGTTGGGATTGAAATTAAAAACATGTTCACTAACCAATCAGTTACGCTAGCAGATTTATTATTGATGTTTCTATATTTAGAAGTTCTAGCAATGGTAAGAGTTTTTTGGAGCCAACAATCTATAAGTATTACCCTTCCACTTCTTATTGCAATTACCGCACTAGCGCGATTTATTATTTTGCAAGGTAAAGAAATGGATCCTACTGCACTTGTTTATGAAGCGGTTGCAATTTTATTAATCGCTGGAGCAATTGTTGTTTTAAGATTAAGACATAGTGACAAATTGGGTCTAAAGAAAAAAAAATCAAAATAATTTAAAATGATATTTGAAGCTTCAAGGGCTAAGGCCTTAAATCTATTAAATAATTTTGTTGAGAATAATCTTGCAGAGTATTCAAAATTAAGAAATTTTGATTTTGGACCTGAAAACAGATCCAATATATCTTGTTTATCACCATACATAACTCATGGAATAATTAATGAAAAAGAAGTCATTCAGAAAGCGCTGAGTAAATTTTCTTTTTCAAAAAATGAAAAATTTATTCAAGAAGTTCTATGGCGAACTTATTGGAAAGGCTGGTTGGAACTAAGACCAAATGTTTGGACAGATTATCTTGCTGAATTAAATCAAATAAAAAATGAATTTCAAAATAATCAAAATTATCTTTCTGCAACTGATGGGAAAACAGATATTGAGTGCTTTAATGCTTGGGTTAATGAACTTAAAGATAACAATTATTTGCATAATCACACAAGAATGTGGTTTGCTAGTATTTGGATTTTTACTCTAGAATTACCTTGGCAGTTAGGAGCAGAATTTTTCATGCAACATCTTTATGATGGGGATGCTGCATCAAACACTCTTGGATGGCGATGGGTTGCAGGTGTTCAAACACAAGGCAAACACTACCTTGCTAGTGAATGGAATATTAAAAAATTCACTAACAATAGATTTGAAAATATAAAATTAAATGAAAATGCACCTCCAAAAATTTCAGAAAAATCTTATCAAATAATAAAACAAAGTTTTACAAACCCACAAAATATTGAGAATAAAAATCTTTTAATTTTTGAAAATAATCTCTCATTTGAAATCACTGATTTCAAAGATAACAGCTTTAAAAAAATTTACTTAGTTTCTAACAAAAATGAAAATAGATCCATAAAGCTCAGTGAAAAATTAGTGAAATTTAAATCTCAGTTAATAGAAGATCAAGGACAAAGATTAAAAGATCAATCTATTGATTACCAGATTGTAGATATTGGTGAATTAACAAATATTGAAAATTGTTATGGTTTGTATCCAACAGTAGGTGAAAATTTAGATTTTTTAAATTCAAATAACTTAAAGATAAATTTTTTATATAGAAATCTTGATCAATTAGCTTGGCAATACTGTAATAAAGGATTTTTTAATTTTAAAAATTATATTCCCAAAATAGTTTCGACTTTTAACTAAAACCAACGAACCATCCCGATAATTCCAGCTGTTGCATAAAAAAATTGTAATAACAAAATTCCTTTATGACCACCTCTATAAGCCCAAATTCCAATTAAAATAGCTGATAAAAGCAATAGACAAAAACCAAAAAATTCTATTCCTATATTTAAAGCAACAAACAAAGAATATAATATTGCAGTTATAACCCCTGCCCATTCAAAGATTTTATTATTCATAAAAGTTTTTTAAAATTATTATAAAGGATTGTAGAATAGTTATTCATATCTTTCATGTTATCTTTTGCAGATTGATCAAACCTTTCTAATGCACCATTGCCAAGCTGATCTTCCAAAGCTTTTTTGTATTCCGGTACACATCCCCACTCATTGACTGTGGTATCTTTTATTTCTATATGAAATTGAATTCCATAAGCATGGTTTTGATATTTAAAAATTTGATACTTGGTGATTGGGGAAGAAGCTAATAAAGTTATATCTTTATTATTTTCAATACCTTGAACCTCATAAGAGTGCCATTGTAAACTTTTAATCGTATTAGGAAATTTTGAAAATAATTTATCTTCATCTTTTTCATTAGAGAAATTAATATCCATAATCCCTATTTCTGCTGGTTTGGATTTAACCACTTTTCCACCAACTACTTCTCCTAAAAGCTGACAACCTAAACAAAAACCTAAATAGGGTTTTTTTAAATTCACAACAAATTCTTTAATTCTTTTCTTTTCTTCTATTAACCAAGGATATTCTTGTTCCATATAGGTATCCATTGGACCTCCCATGCAAAACATTCCATCAAATTTACTTAAATCGTTTGGTATTTTTTCACCTTCATCTAACTCTATGGTAGTTAAGTTAAACCCATCAGCTAACATTAAATCTTTAATATAACCTGGGTCTTCTATTTTAATATGCTGTAGTGCTATTATATTCACTAAGCTTAGCTTAGCTTAGAACACTTCTTGGAACAATATTTTACTTTATCCCAATTCAACTTCCATTTTTTTCTCCAAGTAAATGGTCTTTTGCAAACTGGACAAATTTTTGTTGGTAAATTTTCTTTTTTCATCAAATTGTATTTAGTTTTATAAATTTATCAGCTTCTGATAAAATTAATTTTTTTCTTTCAGATTTCATTTTGTCAAATATCCTCACCATCATCGACAAACGAGGATTTTTTAAAAAAAATTTTCTATTTCGATCAATGAACCTCCAGTACAAACCATCCATCGTGTTACACCAATCACCTTTCTTAAAGTCCATCATTTTCATAAAATATACAGATCCACAAATATAAGGTTTGGTCGCAAAAATTCCTCCATCACTAAATAATCCCATTCCATAAACATTAGGAACCATCACCCAATCTGAGGAGTCTACAAACATCTCCATGAACCATTTGTAAACAATTGTTGGCTTAATTTCACAAAGGTTCATAATGTTTGATAAGATCATTAACCTTTCAATGTGATGTGACCAACCATGATTAACGGCATTTTTAATTGCATAATCCAAAGGTGGAAGACCAGTGGTTCCATCGTACCAAGAATTTTTCATTTTTCTATTTTGTTTAAAAAAATTTCCAGTTTCCATTTCTTGAGAATAGGACTGATAAATTCCACGCATAAATTCTCGCCAACCAATCACCTGGCGAATGTAGCCCTCTAAAGAATTCATTCTAATTTTATTTTTTTTATAAAAATCTAAAATTTTTTGGATAACAAATTCAGGAGTAATTAAACCTAAATTTATATAGGGACTTAATGCACTGTGAAATAGAATATTATCTTTTTGATCAACTGCATCCTCATAATCACCAAATAAGTTTGATTTTTCTTTTATAAAAAAATTTAAAAGTTTAACTACGTCTTCGTATTCTGTTGCAAACCAAAAATTATTTGTACTCCCTGGGTGATTTTTAAATTCCTTTTCAATGATAGGCTTTAATTTTTTTGTATGGCTGGTTTCATTGATTTTTGGAAATTTAGGAATTGAAATATTTTTAGGTAATTTATTTCTGTTATCTTCATCAAAGCTCCATTTACCTCCGATCGGATTACCATCTGAACCCATCAATATTCCAGATTTTTTTCTAACATCTTTGTAGAAAGTTGCCATAAAAGGTTTTTTTGATTTTGATAAATAATTTTTAAATTCAGCTCTTGAATTTAAAAACATGGGAGTTTGGATAACATTCCAGTGTATTTTTTCTTTTTTTAAAAATTGTGAAATTTTTTTTTCAAAAAATTTATCCTCTACTTCAAAACTAGAAATTTCATTTACTTTTTTTTGTGTAATTATTTTTTTTAATTTTTTTAAATAATCTTCATTAAATTCTTTATCTTCGATTTTAAAGTAATCTAATTTAAATTTGTTTTTTCTTAATCGGTCTGAATAAGAACGCATAGAAGATAGAAATAATAAAATTTTTTGTTTATGATGCTTTTCATAAGTGCATAAACCCTTATCTTCAGCCATAAAAAATAGGTGGTCTTTTTTGAAGCGGTCTAGGTATTTTGTTGGAAATAATTGATTACCAAGTATAAAAAATAACTTCATAGTTAAATATAACTAATAAAATTTTTTATGTCAGAAAAATATGTAATTTTTGGTGCGACAGGTTCTATTGGGTCAAGTTTAGCAGAACAATTAAAAAACTCTGGAAACGATATTCATTTAGTTGGAAGAAATGAAAGTGAACTTAGCTCTGTCTCTGAAAAACTTGGATGCTCACATACAGTTGCAGATGTTTTAGAGGATGGGTTTATAGAAAAAGTTAAATCAGATATTTCTGAAATTAAAGGCCTAGCTTATTGTGTTGGTTCAATTGATTTAAAACCATTGAGAATGGTAAATGAACAAGACTTTCAGAAATGTATGAAGCTTAATCTTTATTCTGCTGTAGAAGCAATTAAAGGATATCAGGAAAGTTTAAAAAAAAATAAAGGTTCAATAGTGTTATTTTCAACTGTTGCTGCTCAAAGAGGTTTTACCAATCATGCAATCATAGCATCAGCAAAAGCAGCTGTTGAGGGATTGACGGTTTCTCTTGCAGCAGAATTCGCTCCAAACATAAGAGTAAATTGTGTGGCACCAAGTTTAACAAAATCTAAAATAGCAGAACCAATGTTAAAAAATACTGCTATAGCTGAAGGTATTGCAAAAGCACATCCCCTTAAAAGATTGGGAGAAGGTAAAGACTCCGCTGCTCTTGCTAAATTCTTACTAACAGAAGACAGTTCTTGGGTTACAGGCCAAATAATTGCTGTAGATGGTGGTAGATCTAAACTTTCATAAAGTGATCAAATATTTTTTATCGATATTTTTCCTTTTATTATTTTCATCGAAAAGTTTTTCTGAAAATTTTACTTTTAAAAAATTGGCAGATTTAAGTGACCCATGGGGATCATCTTTTATAAGTAATGAAGAGCTTATTATCACTGAAAAAACTGGAAAAATAAAAATAGTAAATATTATTTCTCAGGAAGTTTATGAAGTTGAACATGACTTAAATTATTTTGTACACGGACAAGGAGGTTTATTAGATATTATTTACCAAGATAATCACTTATGGATTTCTTATTCAGAAAATAGAGGGAATTGGAAAACAAGCACCTCGATTGCAAAAGCTAAATTAAATAAAAAAAATTTAAATTTCGAAAATATATTTCAAGCTGAACCACCAATAGAATCTGGTTATCATTTCGGTTCAAGACTGGCTATAAAAGACAATTATCTTTTTGCATCTGCTGGTGAAAGAGGTGGTGGTATGATTGCTCAAGATCCAACAAACCATCCTGGAAGTATTATCAGAATTTATTTAGACGGTAGTATTCCAGAAGATAACCCTAAGTTTGAAGGAAAATCAAATTGGTTACCAGAAATTTATCAAATTGGTGTTCGTAATCCGCAAGGTCTAACCTATTCCTCTTTTGATGGAAAAATTTATGCAAGCAACCATGGTGCAAAAGGTGGTGATTGGTTTGGTGAAGTAAAAAAGGGAGAGAATTATGGTTGGAAAGTTTTAGGTTGGGGTGGAACAAATTATTCAGGGTCAAAAATTGGACCTAAATGGAAACCAGGTTTTACGAAGGCAATCCAATACTGGGTGCCTTCAATAGCTGCAAGTGCCATAACTATTTATAAGGGAAATGAATTTAAAGAGTGGAACGGTGAGGCGCTAATTACTTCTTTAAAAGATAAATCAATGAGAAAATTAAAATTTCAAAATTTATCCAAGATAGAAGAAAAAATTATTTTCAAAGATAAAATTGGAAGAATAAGAGATATACAAGTTCACCCTGTTAATGGAAAAATATATTTTCTTGCAGGAAATAGCTTATGGTTAATGGAGAAAAAAAAATAATATGAAAGAAAGACCTTATCATCATTTGCCTGATGGCACTTTCAGAAATCCAAAAGGATCTCCAGTAATAATATCTAAGTCAAGAAAATTTTCTTATAGAACTTTTAGTAAATTGAGAAAAAAAGTTGATTTATCTTATCCAAAAGAACATGTTATTGAAAAACAAAAAGTATTAGCTGATTTAGAAAAATATAAAGATAATGATTATATTGCTTGGATAGGTCACGCGACATATCTTATAAAATTAGGTAGAACTACAATTATAACAGATCCTGTATTTTCAAAGAACGCTGGACCACTAATCTTTGGTCCAAAAAGATTTACTGATCCTGCAATAAAATTAAATGAGATACCTAAAACGGATATATTTTTACTTACTCATAATCATTATGATCATCAGGACATGTCAACAATTAGAAATTTTCCTTTCAAGAGTGCAAAAGTATTGACGCCATTAAACCTCGGTAAATATTTCAAAGGATATAAAGATGTAAATGAAATGGATTGGTATGATCAAATAATTATAAATGAGGATTTGAAAATTTCTTTACTTCCTGCAGTTCATTGGTCAAAGAGAAGTTTAACAGACACTAATAAAACTTTGTGGGGTAATTTTTTAATAGAACATAAAAATAAAAAAATTTTATTTGCATGTGACACTGGATATGGGGAAATCTACAAAGAACTAGGTGAAAAATATGGTCCTATAGATCTGACAATGATTAATATTGGGGCTTATAATTTCAAACCAATGTTTGATAAAACTATATATCATACTACGCCAGAGGAAGCCCTGAATGTTGCACAAGACCTAAAAAGTAAAAAAGTATTAGGAATGCATTGGGGAACATTTGTTTTGTCATTAGAGCCGATTATGGAACCCCCAATTAGATTTAAAGATAGTGCTGAAAAATATGGATTTGATAAAGAAGATGCAATTATTTTTAAAATTGGAGAAGTTAGTCCTCTAGATAAATTGTTATAGAGTTAAATACTTAATTGCAAAAAATATAGTCCCTATAGAAGCAAATGTAGAAACAAAAATTGCTTTAATTATATTTTCGGGACTTACATTATAAGCGGCACATAAAACTATAGAAGTAACTCCGCAAGGTGCAACACTCACAAAGAAAGCACCTGGTATTTCAGCTGGCAATCCTGCATTAAAAAACACTAATCCAATTAACAATAAAATTATCGGGGAAATAACTAATTTTAAAACTGAAATAGATACGGATAATTTGTTAATTACATTTTTAGTATAAAATGAAAGAGTTATACCAATTGCAAACAATCCAACTGGCGAAACACATGCTGCAAGTTTAGACAAAGTGTATTCGATCGGAGTTTGATCAATATTAAAATTTAATAATAAAAATAATAGACCTATAATTATTGAAAGAATAAATGGGTTTAAAAATAAATTTTTAATAAAATTAAATAAATTTACGTTTTTTTTTGTAGATAATTCGAGGAAAAAAGCGATTACAGATAATAAAATTATCCCATCCATTAATATAATACTTGCAACTTGTGTAATTACATTTTGTTGAAAATAAATTTCTGTTATTGGCAAAAGCAAAGTCACGTGGTTTGATAATGCAACTGTTAAAGCCCAAATAATTGACTCTGGGATTGATCTTTTAAAATATTTTGAAGTAATTAAGTAGGCGATAATTCCACATATCGATTGCATAATTAAATAAGAGAAAATTTGTTTGAAATCCACTTGTCCAATTTCATTTTGTGCTATTAGCTTAATTATCAACGCTGGGACTGCAATATAGAACAAGAAAAGATTTAAAATTTTAGCATGACTAAGGTCTAAGACTTTCAACTTACCAAATACAAACCCTAAAAAAGTAATAAATATAAATGGAGTAAGTCCTAAAAAAATTGTGAACATAAATTATTTAATTGTTATTCTATGCATAATTCTATTTCCCTTGAAGGGTGTTGCCTGATGAAGCATAGATCTGTTATCCCATATAGCCAATTGATTTTTTTCCCAAGGCAATGAAAACTGAAACTTCTTCTTAATTTGATGGTTAAATAAAAATTTTTTTAACTTTTCTTGATTTTTTATCTTTGAACTAAAACCAACAAAATGTCCTGGGCTACAATAAATCGAATAATTTGTGCCGATTTTTCTAATTATTTTATGTGAAGATTTAAGTTCTTTAATATTTTTTCCTTTTTCTTTAACTCTTTCTTTTGTTGTAACAGAAATTGGACCCTCAGAGGAATATTTAGCTTTAATATTTTTAAATTTTCTTTTTATTGAATTTGGTAATTCTTTATAAGCAAGGTATTGAGAACAAAATTCTGTGTTGGCCTTTCCTTTTTTTGGTACAAGTTTTGAAAGCAACATTGTAAATCTTGGTGGCTTTTTTGTATAAATTGAGTCGGTATGAAATTGCTCACCAAAACTTGGTCCTTTATCAGTTGATTTTCTTTGCACTACAGTAATTTGGGGAAATTTTTTATTTAAACCTTTCAATCTTGGATAGTTGGCTAATTTTCCAAAATACTTTGCAAACTTTATATAAAGTTTAGAAGTTAATTTTTGTTTTTTAAAATATAACATTCCATATTTATTAAGTGCTTTTTTAATTTTAAAAATATCTTTATTTGAAATTTCTTTTAAATTTATATTTATTTCTGCGCCAATATTTTTTTTATTTGGTATTATTTTTAGCATTTTTTAAAAAAAATTTTTTTAAGTGATTTATCGTTTGTTTTGGACTTTCCTCCGGAATGAAATGATCTGAATTAATTTCTGCTCCATAAACTTTTTTGTTTGTGTATTTTTGCCAAATTTTAACTGATTTAAATTGCGTTCCAACAACTCCTCTTTTTCCCCACAAAACTTGTATTGGAATATTTAATTTTTTTTTCCGATCTTTTTTATCGTGCTTTAAATCTATAGTAGCCGCAGCCCTATAATCTTCACAGGTTGCATGAATTCTTTTTTTTTGTTTAAAGGCTCTAAAATACTCTTCCTCAACTCTTCCAACCGCAAGTTTGGATGACCTGTTAAAACGGCTTTTTAACCATCTTTTAGGATCTGACATTATCATTTTCTCTGGAAGAGGTGCTGGCTGTATTAAATAAAACCAATGAAAATAGCCTTTTGCAAATTTCATATCTGTATGCTCGTACATATCGAGAGTTGGACAAATATCTAATACACTTAAAGCCATAATTTTATTTCTATAATCTCTTGCCATTCGGTGAGCTACTCTCCCACCCCTATCATGACCTGCAACACAAAACTTTTTAAATTTCAGTTTACTCATTAGCTGAACCATATCTTTGGCCATTTCTCTTTTAGAATAATTTTTATGATTAATTCCACCAGGTAAAACAAAACTATCTCCATACCCTCTTAGATCAGCAACAACTACAGTAAAATATTTACTAAGCTCTGGGGCAGTTTTGTGCCACATTACATGGGTTTGAGGGTATCCATGAAGTAGCAATAAGGGAGGACCGTTCCCTTTAAATCTACAAAAAATTTTCCCTTTATTTACTTTTACAAATTTTTTTTTAAATCCGCTGAACATGATTAAACTATTAAT
Source organism: Candidatus Pelagibacter sp. FZCC0015 (assembly GCF_007833635.1). Taxonomy (NCBI): domain Bacteria; kingdom Pseudomonadati; phylum Pseudomonadota; class Alphaproteobacteria; order Candidatus Pelagibacterales; family Candidatus Pelagibacteraceae; genus Candidatus Pelagibacter; species Candidatus Pelagibacter sp. FZCC0015. The sequence continues at coordinate 566,982 of NZ_CP031125.1, read as the reverse complement.
TATTTAATAGTTTATTTTTTGCCTTTTCGAACTCTTCTTGGGTTAAAACTCCACTTTTGTGTAGTTCGTTTAATTTTGTAATTTCGCTGCTAAGATCATTACTACTTGATGAAGAAACTTGAGTTTCATTTTCTTCTTCTTTTTCTTCTGGTTTGGCTGGTTTGTTTTCAACTTTTGCTTTGAAACCTTTCATTATAGCTGTGCCACCTAAGTAAAATACAAAACCTAGTATTGGTACAGCAAGTGCAAAAAAAATTACTTTTTCCATATTAATCCTCGTCCTCGTCCTCTTCTTCGTTTCTCCAACCTTTTCTGTACATTAAATACCCTGCTAGGATAACAGAAAAAACTCCTGCAATCATACCATAATCAAAACCAACTTGTTTACCATATAAATACCACCCTAATTGGGTCGCACCAATTGGTATTGCAGTTAACAAAATCATTATTATTGCAATCCTGTATTCATATTTCGGCTTTTTCATAAGTTAAGCTTATCAAATACAATAAAAATTAAATTGATTTAAATAACCTTGAGACAATTAAACTTATAAGAAAAAGTGTTTATTTTTGTGATCTTTTAAAACACTCAATAGTATTTTTTAATAAACAAGCAATTGTCATTGGACCTACACCGCCAGGAACTGGAGTAAGTGCTTTTGCATTTTTTGAAACTTCATCAAAATGAACATCACCAACTATGCCGTTATCAGTTTTATTAATGCCAACGTCAATAACAATAGCATCTTTCTTTACCCAGTCTCCTCTAACAAGTTCGGGTATACCTACAGCTGCAACAATTATATCTGCCTCTAAACATTCAGCTTTTAAATCTTTAGTTTTTGAATGTGTTATAGTTACAGTACAATTTTCTTTTAAAAGAAGTTGTGTCATTGGTTTACCATTTAAATTTGATCTACCCACAACTACAGCTTTTTTGCCGCTTAAATTAGGTTCAATTTTTTTTATTAATAAATAACAACCAAGTGGCGTACAAGGTATAGAACTTTCATAACCAGATGAAAGATTGCCTACATTCATTGGATGAAATCCATCCACATCTTTTGAAGGATCAATAGCTTCAATAACTTTCTGTTTATCAACATGCTTAGGTAAAGGAAGTTGAACTAAAATTCCTGAAACAGTTTCATCACTGTTAAGTTCTTTAATTTTTTCTAGAACCGTCTTTTCTTCAACTGAGTCTGGATATTTAATAACCTCAGATTTTAATCCTACCTCATTTGCTGATTTCTCTTTGTTTCTCACATAAATCTGACTAGGTGTTAAATCACCAATAAGTATAACTGTTAAACCTGGTACTTTATTATGTTTTGATTTTAACCCTGCGACTTCTTCCTTTAACTCTGCTCTTAATTCTGCGGCTGCTTTTTTTCCATCAATTAAAATCATATTTCTTTTCTAAAAAATCATTGGTGCAATGTACAGCTTCATACACATTTCGATAAACCAAATCAATAAAAGAAGAATGATTGGAGAAATATCTAGAGAACCTAAATTTGGCAAAAAACGTCTTATTTTATTCAAGAAAGGTTCAGTTAATTTATAACTCAACTCTAAAATTGCATAAACAAATCTATTTTGAGTATTAAGAACGTTAAATGCAATTAGCCAACTTACAATAACATTGGCAATCACTACGTAAGAATACAATTTTAAAATTTGTAAAACTAAATAAAAAATAGCTATCATTTTTTCTCGACGTAAATCGACTGACTTGGGAAAGCAAATGAAGCACCATTTTTTTCAACAATTTCTTTAATCGCAATTGCTAACCTTTCTTTAACATCTAGCCAATTATTCCAACTTCCTGATTTTGTAAAACACCTAACATACATATCTATCGAACTATCAGAAAATTTATCAACTCTTACCGCAACTCCAATTGAAGTATTATAATCTTCACTTGAGTTAATGTGATTTTCTATTTCATCTCTAATCTTTTTCAATTGATCTACTGTCGTGTCGTATTGAAGTGTAATAATCCAACTAATCAACCAATTAGAAGTTTCACTTACGTTAACTACTGCATTTTCTGCAAACTGAAAATTTGGGATAATTGCAAGAGACTTATCAAACTTTCTAATCGTTGTTGATCTAAATCCAATCTTTTCTACTATACCTTCAATAATTCCTTCAACTGTAATCCAGTCTCCAATTTTAAATCTCTTTTCAACTAATACTAAAATTCCTGAAATTAAATTTTTAAATAAATCTTGTGCACCTAATGCAACAGCAACACCAAACAATCCAAGACCTGCAATAATTGGACCTATTTTAATTCCCCACAATTCTAAAACGGCAGCTAAACCTAAAATAAAAATTAAAATTTTTAATGATTTAATTATCCAACCAATAAGTTCTCTTGTTAATAATTTATCTAAACCACTAAGTATGTATGAGATGGGTTCTATGATTTGATGAATTACCCAAAAAATTAAGATAGTAATCAAAGTTCTATTAATTGTATCTACTACTTCTCTTCCTTCTATTGAGAAAGTCATGTAGTAGCTTGCAATAAAAAATCCTAATACAATAGGTAAAAATCTTGCTGGGCCTACAAGTGATTGAACAAAAGTATCATCTAACTTATTAGTTGTTCTTTTCGAGATGATTTCTAATTTTTTAATAACTAATTTGCTTATTAGACCTCTAAAAATTAAGAATAGTAAAAATATTCCAATACCAATTAAGATTTGAAAAATATCAACACCAAGAATTCCTTTATTCCATACTGATAAAAATATCTCAGAAAAATTATTAATTAATTCCATTTTTTAAATTTTATATAACAAAAACTCTTCTTCTCCAGGATTAAAAAGAAAAATCTTTTTCCATTTGATTTCGTTCAATATTGACGAGGTTTTTTCGCCTATACACATCAAATTTGTATTCATCCATAAATTTTCGGTTTGGTAAATCTTTATGAAATTTAAGAAACTTGATGCACTATTTTGGGAGTAAACATAGACTATCTCGGGCATATTTAATTTTAATTCATTAACAAATTTCTCATCAAATTTTTGGTTATGATCTATTCTATAATTAATAATTCTTTTTACGCTAAAACCTTCACTTAATAACTGTTGATCTAAATTAACTGATATTGTTTCACCACTAACGTAAAGTAATTCTTTATTTTTAGAATCATAACTTTGTATTATTAACTCTTTTAAGTTTGCAACATTTCCTTCAGCCGCGATTGTATTTTGAAAACCAATACTTCTTGCTTTATTTTCTGTGGCGTTACCTACACAAAAGCATTTAATATTTTTATCTAATCTTTCTGTGTTTAAGAATTTTACTGCATTTGCACTAGTAAAAACAATTCCACCATATTCAGAAAAGTTAATTTCCTCATAATTAACTTTTTCAATTCTTATTAATGGAAGATGAGAGACCTGATGTCCTAACGATTGAAATTTCAATATCATTTCTGAACAATCTTCCAATGGTCTAGTTAATAAAATATGCATACTATCTTTTATATGAATTGTTTGATTTTGTTTTTAATAGTATCCCAACTTCTGTACCAAGTTCTCTAAATTCATTCACATTACCAACTTTTTTTTCATAAAACCTTTGTTTGCCATCTAAAGAAAAAAGTTCAGCCTCCACAATAATCTTATCTCCATCAACCACCGAATGAACTCCGATTGCTGTTTCACAATCTCCATCTAAAACTTTTAAAATATTTCTTTCAAGGTGAGCTCTTTTATGTGTTTCCTCATGGTTAATTTTATTTAAAATAGAAATTGTCTCGTCATCATTCTCTCTGCACTGTAGAGCAATTACACCTTGTCCTGCGCTAGGAATTATTTCTTCTGCAGAAAAAATTTCAGAGATTTCATTTTCAAATTTTAAAAATTTAATACCTGCATAAGATAATATAATTGCATCATACATTCCTTCATTTAATTTTCTAATTCTAGTATCTACATTTCCTCTAATTAATTTGCAGTTTAAATCTTGTCTAATTTTTTTTATTTGAAATTCTCTTCTATATGATGAGGTTCCAACAATTGACTTTTCATCTAAGTCTTTAAGTTTCTTTTTATCCTTTGTTATTAAAATTTCTCTAGGGTCATTTCTTTCAAGAAAAGAATCTGTCCTTAATCCTTCTGTCTCGTTAGCGGGCATATCTTTTAGCGCATGAACTGCAATATCAATATTTTTTAACTGAAGTTCTTTTTCAATATTGCTTGAAAACAAACCTTTACCACCAACCTCAGATAATCTTATATTCTGCACCTCATCACCTTTGGTTGTGATTGATTTAATTAAAATATCATCATTGTCTAGATTGGTATTTTCAATAATTTTATCTTTAGCTTGTTGAGCATAAAGTAAGGCAAGCTTACTACCTCTAGATCCAATTATTATTTTTTTATTCATAAAAATTTATTTCTTACTTGTATTAAGATTGTACAATTATTAAAAACTATTTGAATGAGCAAAAAACCCTTAATTCTTGGAATAGAATCTAGCTGTGATGAAACTGCAGCTTCTTTAATAACTGAAAATGAAGAGGGATTCCCGGTAGTTTTGTCTAATATTGTTTCTAGTCAAGTGGAGGTTCATAAGGAGTTTGGTGGTGTAGTTCCAGAACTAGCAGCTCGTTCACACATTGAAAAAATTGATTGGATTGTCAAAAAAGCTATAGATAAGAGTGGGAGAAAAATTGAAGAAATAGATGCAGTTGCTTCTACCGCTGGCCCTGGATTAATTGTTTGTCTATCAGTTGGATTAAGTTTTGGTAAAGCTTTTGCAACAGCAATGAATAAACCTTTTATTGCTGTTAATCATTTAGAGGGACATGCTTTAAGTCCAAAACTAAATTCAAATTTAAATTATCCATATTTACTTCTTTTAATTTCAGGTGGGCACTCACAATATTTAAGTGTTCAAAATCTTGGAAAATATAAAAGATTAGGAACAACTATTGATGATGCATTAGGTGAGGCGTTTGACAAAACGGCAAAACTTTTAGGAATAAAATTTCCAGGAGGACCTCAAATAGAAATTTTAGCTGAAAAAGGTGATCCAGAAAAATATGATTTACCAAAACCAATTTTCAGCAAAGGAGGATGCAATCTTTCTTTTGCAGGTCTAAAAACTGCTGTGTTGAAGATAAGCAAAACAATTAAATCAGAACAAGATAAATATGATCTTGCAGCATCTTTTCAAAAAACAATTGAGGAAATATTATATAAAAAAACAAAAATTGCCTTTACTGAATTTGAAAAAATAAATGAATTAAATGAAAAAATTTTCGTTGTTGCTGGAGGAGTTGCGGCAAATAAAAAAATTAGGTCAATGTTACTTAATCTATGTGAAGAAAATAATTATAAAAGTATTTTTCCTCCTGTAGAGTTTTGTGGAGATAATGCAGCAATGATTGCAATGGTAGGTTTGGAAAAATTTAAAATAAATCAATTTAATAATTTAGATTATCCAGCAAAACCTAGATGGCCTTTAGATGAAGATGCAGCTTTTCTCAAAGGTGCTGGAGTTCAATTGTAATGCAATATTGGTTGATGAAATCTGAACCAGATGTTTGGTCGATTGATCAGCAAAAAAAAGCTGGGATTAAAGGTGCACCTTGGGATGGTGTCAGAAATTATCAAGCTGCAAAAAATTTAAAAAGTATGAGGAAAGGAGATTTATGTTTTTTTTATCATTCAAACATAGGAAAAGAGATAGTTGGAATAGTAAAAGTTATTAAAGAATCTTATATAGATAAAACAGACAAGACAGGGAGATTTGTTGCCGTTACTGTTCAATTTAAGTCTAAATTTTCAAAGCCTATAACGCTCGAAAATATTAAAAAAAATAAGGATTTAAGCCATTTAGCTCTGATAAAGCAAAGTAGGCTTTCTGTAATGCCAGTTGATTATAAAAGCTGGAAAATTATAAATAACATGAGTAAGATTTAAAAAAAAAATTATCTCATGCCAAAGAAAAAAAAGAAAAAAAGCAAAGTAAGAAAAAAAAGAACTAAGGTTAGAAAAAAAACCTCAAAAAAAGTTAAGAAAAGATCTAAAGTCAGAAAAAAGTCCCCTAAAAAGGTAAAAAAAAGATCTAAAGCAATAAAAGAGAATGGAAGTGCGCCTCCTGAAATTGTTATTAAAACAAAACCAGAATGGATTAAAAGCAGCTTAGCAAACAAAAGTAAGTACCAACAAAAATATTCTCAATCTATAAAGAGTAATGATGAGTTTTGGAGAAAAGAAGGAAAAAGAATTACATGGATCAAACCTTATAAAAAAATTAAAGATGTAAAATACAGTACTAAAGAAGTCAAAATTAAATGGTTTGAAGATGGTACTTTAAATGCTTCAGCAAATTGTATTGATAGACATTTAAAAGATAAAAAAGATAAAACTGCAATTATTTGGGTGGGAGATGATCCAAAAGATAGTCAAAAAATTTCTTATAAACAACTTCACCAAAAAGTTTCGAAAGCAGCAAACGGTTTGAAAAAATTAGGAATTAAAAAAGGAGATCGAGTAACAATTTATTTAACAATGATACCAGAGTTAGCAATTTTAATGTTAGCTTGTGTAAGAATTGGTGCAGTCCATTCAATTATTTTTGGAGGTTTTTCAGCAGACTCTATTTCTGGAAGAGTGAATGATTGCGAGTCTGAGTATATTATAACTGCAGATGAAGGCGTTAGAGGTGGAAAAATGATTCCACTTAAAGATACTGTTGATGAAGCTCTTATGAGTTGTCCAAACGTTAAAAAATGTATTGTTGTTAAACGTACAGGCAACTACATCAACTGGGATCAAAGTAGAGATGTTTGGTACCATGATTTAATCAAAGACGTTCCTAACCACTGTGAACCAGAGGAAATGAACGCTGAAGATCCTTTGTTTATTTTATATACTTCAGGTTCTACAGGCAAACCTAAAGGAGTTCTTCACACGACGGGTGGTTATATGGTTTACGCATCGATGACTCATCAATATATTTTTAATTACAAACCAAAGGATATTTATTGGTGCACTGCTGACATTGGGTGGGTAACCGGACATAGTTATATTATTTATGGACCCCTAGCGAATGGAGCTACTACTATCATGTTTGAGGGAATTCCAAATTATCCTGATAGTTCTAGGTGGTGGCAAATAGTTGACAAATACAAAGTAAATACTTTCTACACAGCTCCAACAGCAATAAGAGCTTTGATGCGTGAAGGAGATAAACCAGTTAAAAAAACCTCTAGAAAATCACTTAAGCTTTTAGGAACGGTGGGAGAACCCATAAATCCAGAGGCTTGGATGTGGTACTATAAAACTGTTGGTAATTCTAAATGCCCAATTGTAGACACTTGGTGGCAAACAGAAACTGGAGGCATAATGATCGCTCCACAAACAGGGGCTATTCCTCTGAAACCTGGTTCTGCAACAAAACCTTTCTATGGAATTAAGCCTGTACTTGTTGATAAAAACGGTAAAGAGATAAAAGGCGCCGGTGAAGGAAGACTTTGCATAGCACAATCATGGCCTGGACAGATGAGAACAGTATATGGAGATCATCAAAGATTTATCGATACATATTTTTCTCAATTCAATGGAAAATATTTTACTGGTGATGGATGTAGAAGAGATAAAGATGGTTATTACTGGATCACAGGTCGTGTAGATGATGTAATTATTGTTTCAGGACATAACCTAGGAACTGCTGAAATTGAGAGTGCATTTGTTGCACATCCAAAAGTAGCTGAGGCCGCTGTAGTTGGTTACCCTCATGACATTAAAGGTAATGGTTTATATTGTTATGTTACTTTAAACGCTGGTGAAACCGAAACTGGTGAACTCGAGAGAGATCTTAAGCTTTGGGTAAGAAAGCAAATAGGACCTCTAGCAACTCCAGATCTTATTCATTTTACTCCAGGACTTCCAAAAACAAGATCTGGAAAAATAATGAGAAGAATTCTAAGAAAAATTGCTGCAAATGAACATGGTCAATTAGGTGATACGACAACTCTAGCTGACCCAAGTGTTGTAGATAGTTTAGTTGAAAATAGAAAAAATATTTAAAACTGAATTAAGTCATTAAACTCTTGTTTAATAACATCCCACTTTAAAATCATGGAGTTTAAAACAATCTTACGATCTAAAGTTTTTAATTCTTCTGCTATAGGAGCCCACTTATACAATGAAAGTGCACTAGGATTAAAAGGTAAGTCTTGATAATAAATATCCCAATTAATTTTCTCTAATCTTTCATCAAAATTTTTTCTAGCTTCTTCGATAATATCTAAAGGCATCTTGTTTGAGATTTCATCATCTAATATTTTATTAAACATTTCTTTTGCTTTTTGTATATCTTGAAAATTAAAATTTACCTTTAAATGTGAAAATGTATAAAATGTTAAATCTTGTAATGAGACGGAATAAATATTCCATTTCGCAAGATTAACAGAGGACATGAAGGCATCATTATCAAAATGAAGAACATATCTCGTTCCCATACGAGTTTTTAAATAATTATATAAAGTAACTTGAGTAACCCAAGCAGATTTTGTTTGAATAAATTGTTCAAGTTCATCTAAATTTTTAATTTTTTTTTTGGGAATGAACGCTTTAAACATAGCGAAGAAATATGTTTTTAAATCTTCAATTTTTAAATCTCTCCATGTTAATTTGTATTTTGCCATGTTTTTTATTGACTGCGCCAATTATATCTTAAAAAAGTAAGTAAATAAGTACCTAATATGATCAATTTTTAGGGTTTTCAAAGCTCTGATAATGGTTATGGTTTTACCCAGTTATAACTAAATAGAGAGGTATAAATGTCAAATCAACAAAAACACTGGGAAAAAACCAGGTCATTGTTATTTATAACATTGGCAATTTGGTTTGTTTTCTCAATTGGCATCTTTCTCTTTGGAGCTGAAATGAACGAGGTCACAGGACCTTTCGGTTATCCGTGGACATATTGGTTTACATGTCAGGGATCTCTTGGTGCTTTCGTAATCCTGATTTTCTGGTTTGCGAATAGACAAGAAAAAATCGATGAAGAGTTCGGCTTTAGCGAAAGAGAGGACGAATAATGATTAAAGGTAATTTTATAGACAACTTGCCTAGAGTTTACGGAATCTATACAGGAGGATTTATAGGTTTCATAATCATCATGGCAATTGCTGAACAGATGGGTATGTCGGCAAAAGCAATTGGTATTGCTTTTGTTGCATTTACTGTATTCATCTATGCATTAATTGGTTGGCTATCAAGAACAGCCCAAGCAGATGCGTATTACGTAGCTGGAAGGCAAGTACCAACAGTCTTCAACGGAATGGCGACTGCAGCAGACTGGATGTCTGGTGCTTCATTCGTTGCAATGGCGGGTGGTATTTACTTTAAAGGTTACGGTTATATGGCACTACTTGTAGGTTGGACTGGTGGTTACGTGCTTGTTGCATCTTTATTAGCACCATACTTAAGAAAATTTGGCTGTTATACAGTTCCAGATTTTATAGGTACTCGATACGGTGGTAATTTAGCTAGATTTAGCGCAGTGGTAGTTTTAACTGTTGCTTCATTTACTTATGTGACTGCACAAATTAACGCTACAGGTACTATTGCATCTGTTGCACTAGATATCCCATTCCAATACGCAGTTTATATTGGACTAATAAGTATTTTATTATGTTCAATGTTAGGTGGTATGAGAGGGGTAACTTGGACACAGGTTGCACAATACATCGTTCTAATCATAGCTTACTTACTTCCAGTATTCTGGATCAGTAACAAAATAGGTGCAGGTTTCTTTCCTCACTTTATGTTAGCTGATGAAGTAGCTAGAATTGCTGAGTTAGAGCAACAGTATGGATTTGTTAAAAATTCTGCTGCAGATTTAGCGAACGTACCTAAAGGCTTAGCAGGAATAACTAAAGCTCACTCTGCAGTTAACGCTACACCTTGGGCATTTATTTCATTAGCATTAGCGATGATGATGGGAACAGCTTCATTACCGCACGTGATGATGAGATATTTTACTACTCCAAGTGTAAAAGCAGCTAGAAAATCAGTAGGTTGGTCATTATTCTTTATCTTCCTACTTTACTCTTCTGCTCCAATGTTAGCTACATTATCTAAGTTATCATTGATCGACCCGAATTTACCAACTGGTATTATCGGTAAGACATTTGCAGAAGTGGAAGCGATAGATTGGTACCAAAACTGGAACCAAGCAAACCTATTGTTTATCAGCGACTTTAACGGAAATGGAACTGTTGAATTAAATGAGTTCTTCATGGGTGGTAAAGCCGTTGTATTAGCAACACCAGAGATAGCTGGATTACCTTATGTAATTTCAGGTCTAGTTGCTGCTGGAGGTATGGCAGCTGCCATGTCTACTGCAGATGGTTTGATTCTAGCGATTGCAAACGCTATATCACATGATGTTTATTACAAGATCATTGATCCAAAAGCGGAAACTGCAAAAAGACTACTTGTTGCAAGGGTATTACTTGTAGTAATTGGTTTTGCTGGAGCAACTATTGCAGCAATGGAAATTCAAGGAATCTTAGGTTCGGTTATATGGGCTTTTGATTTTGCGATGTCTGGATTGTTCTTCCCACTTGTACTTGGTGTATGGTGGAAGAGAGCTAATAGACAAGGTGCGATTGCTGGTATGCTAGGAGGTCTAATCGCCGGTGCTTGGTACTTAGTTTGGGTACGAACTGGTGGAAGTGGATTCTTAGGAATTACTCAGTTAACATTTGGTATCTTCGGATCAGCTGTTAGTTTAGTTTTAATGGTAATAGTTAGTTTAATGACTGCAGAACCAGATAAAGCTACTCAAAAAATGGTTGATGAAGTACGTGTACCGAGTGGTAAAACAATTCTTGGTAAATCACACTAAATAATCTTTTAAAGGGGCGATTAATTTCGCCCCTTTTATTTCAATACATTTTCCAATATAAATTTTGAATGTCAGCAAATTTTCATCCTTTAGTTTATTTTATAGATTATGTACTTGGAGTAATAATGTGGACACTGATTGGAAGAGTGGCAATGAATATTTTTCAAAGAGAAGACTCTCAATTCTTTTTCATGAGAGTATTTGTAAAATACACCAATCCTTTAATAAAATTATTTAAACCAATAACTCCATCTTTTATTATTGGGCCATTAGTGCCTTTATATGTTGCTTGGTTTTTCTACATGATCAGATTTTATCTAATGCCTTGGATCTTAGGCTATTCAGTGATGGGAATGTTATCATTTCCTCTCGAGAGTGAAATTTCTAGACAAATTTATCAATTTTTTAATTCATTTAGATTTTAAAAATTGATACTAGTTAATCTAGCAATCAATGAAAAATATACAAATTTCTCCATCAATTTTATCAGCTGACTTCAGTCAGTTAGGGTCAGAAATAAAAAGACTTGAAGAAGGTGGGGCTGATATGATTCATGTGGATGTGATGGATGGTCATTTTGTTCCTAATTTAACAATAGGACCTCCAGTAATTAAAGCTCTTCGAAAACATTGTTCATTAATATTTGATGTTCATTTAATGATTTCACCAGTGTATAAATATATAGATGCTTATGCTGATGCAGGAGCAGATATTATTACTATTCATCCTGAGGCAACTGATAATTTAGAAAATTCAATTAAAAAAATAAAAGAAAAAAATAAAAAAGTTGGAGTTTCGCTTAATCCTGAATCTAAAATTGATTTAATATTAGATTTATTAGATCAAATAGATTTAGTGTTAATTATGAGTGTAAATCCTGGATTTGGCGGCCAAAAATTTATGCCAGAAGTTTTAGATAAAATTAAAGAATTAAAAAAAATAAGAGAGCAAAAAAATTTAGATTTTGACATAGAAATTGATGGTGGAATAAATTTTGATAATTGTAAAAGTGCAATTGATGCTGGTGCTAACATTCTTGTTTCCGGTACTACAGTGTTCAAAAGTAATGATGGAGATATAAAGAAAAATATTAATTTATTAAAATTAAAATAAGTTAATGATTAATACAAATTCCTTAGGCATTTTAGGTCAATTTTATTTAAATATAAGAGATAGTTTTAAATCAATATATCAAAATTCAAATTTTTACGAAAAAAAAATATCAAAAACTTTTGATAGTAGTTTTGAATATAAACCAAGTCCTCATTTGCTTTCGTCTATAATAAAATACCAAAATAAGAAATATAAAATTGAAGACTTTGCTATTGATTCAATTTGGCAAAATAATTTAAGCTCAAAAGATTATGAAAAATTAAATAATTTTTTTTGGTTTTTTAGCTTAGATTTAAAATCTTCAAAAAAAACAACACAAACAGTTATCAAAAACTGGATTTCAAATAATAGTAAATATCAAAAAAAAAGCTGGGAATTTGATTTAACAGCAAAAAGAATTATTTCATGGTTATCAAATCATCAACTCACTTACGAAGATAGTGACCAAGAATACAGATCCACTTTTGATTATATGATTCAAAAACAAACTAATCATTTGTTAAATGAAATCAAAAACTCAAAAGAAGTAGAAAATAAAATGATTGGGTGCGCTGCAATCATTTTAACTGGATTAGCATACAAAAATGAAAAACAATATATTGTAAATGGATTGAATTTATTAAAAAATATTATTAAATCTTCAATTGACAACCAGGGTTTTACAAAATCTAGAAATATCAGACAATTAATATTTTATTTAAAATACTTTATAATTATTAGAGAGTGGTTTAAAGAATCTCAGAGCTTAATACCTGAATATATTGATGAGACCATTTATTATTTGGGATCAAGTTATGCTTTCATTTGGCAAAATATAAAACAAGATGTTTTTTTTAATGGTAATTATTCTTCTGAAAATAAAGAATTTGATCAATATTTAAAAAGGTTTGGTTATACTTTTAAAAATCAAATCAATGAACTTGGTGGATATGCAATATTAAAAAATAAAAAAATAATTCTTGCTGCTGATATTGGATCTAGTCCTAGCAAAATGTTTTCTAACGACTATCAGGCTGGAGCTTTATCATTTGAAATATTTTCTAATGATAAAAAATTAATTTCTAATGCTGGTTACTATTCAGATAAAAATAATAAATTTAATAAATTATCAAGAAGTACAGCTTTACATTGTGCTTTAAGTATTGAGGATTATTCTTCTTGTAATTTTATTAAGCATCAAAAAAATTTGATTGTTGATAAAGGGCTAAAAGTATCAAAAAAAAATGTAGTTTTTGAAAATAATTATTGGAAAATATCAGGTACACATGATGGATATTTAATTAAATTTGGAACCATTTATGAGAGAGAGATTGAGTTCTACCCAGAACAAATGAAATTTGTTGGCTATGATAAATTATTTAGAAAAAGTTCAAATAAAGAAATTAAATTTGATATTAGATTTCATCTTGATCCAAACTCAAAAGTAATGAAAACACAAGATAACAAATCTATACTAATTGAAATAGATGAAGAAGGTTGGAAATTTAGTTGTGATAACTTTGATATTAATATTGATAATGGTTTATATTTCGGTAATAAAAATTCATATAAACAAAACCAAAATATTTTTATATCAGGTATGAACAACGAAAAAGAGCAGTTAATTAAGTGGGAAATAAGTAAGTTGTAATGAAGAAAAAAATTAAAACAGCTCTTATATCTGTATCTGACAAAACAAACTTAAAACCATTATTAAATATTTTAAAAAAGAACAAAATTAAAATAATTAGCTCGGGTGGTACTTATAAAGAGATTAAAAGATTAAAATTTAATTGTTTAGAAGTATCTGATTTTACTAATTCCCCTGAAATTTTGGAGGGTAGAGTAAAAACTCTTCATCCAAAAATCCATGCTGGAATTTTAAATAAAAGAAAAAAAAAATCTCACTTAAAAGATCTTAAAGATAATAATTTTGAGAATATTGATTTAGTCATAGTTAATTTTTATCCATTTGAGAACACTCTAAAAAAAACAAATAATCATCAAAAAATAATAGAAAATATAGATGTAGGTGGTCCTACTATGGTTAGATCTGCAGCAAAAAACTATAATGATGTAGCTGTAATAACGTCTTCAGATCAATATGAGGAATTAATTCAAGAACTAAAAAAATTCAAAGGATCTACTTCCTTAAGTTTTAGGGAAAAGCTATCAAGGATAGCTTTTACTGAAACAGCTTATTATGACTCCGTTATTTCTGACTATTTTAATAAAAAAACAAATACTATTTTTCCTAAGAAAAAAGTATTCTATGGAAATCTCACAGAAAAACTTAGATACGGAGAAAATCCTCATCAACAAAGTGCAATCTATTCAATTAGTTCGAGTACAAATTTAAAACAAATTCATGGAAAACAACTTAGTTACAACAATTATAATGATATATTTAGTGCTCTAACAATTTCAAGATCTTTACCAAAAGGCAGAGGAACAGTCATAGTTAAACATACAAATCCATGTGGAGTTTCAACTAAATATGACAATTTAGAAAGTTATAAATCAGCTCTTTCTTGTGACCCTTTAAGTGCCTTTGGAGGAATAGTTTCTTGTAATTTTAAAATTACAATAAATTTAGCTAAAGAGTTAAATAAATTATTTTTAGAAGTCATAATTGCAAATGGTTTTGATAGTAATGCTCTCAAAATATTAAAAACTAAAAAAAACCTAAGATTAATTGATGGAACAAATTATACATCAAAAGAACTTCATAAATTTATATCATTTAATCGAGCTATAATGATTCAATCAGAGGATTTAAACTTATTTTCAAAAAAAAATTTTAAAATTGTATCAAAAAGAAAACCAACATCAAAACAACTTAAGGATCTAATTTTTGCTTTTAATGTATGCAGATATGTGAAATCAAATGCAATAGTTTTAGCATCAAACGAAACAACTGTTGGTATTGGATCTGGTCAACCAAGTAGATTAGACAGTTGTCAAATAGCAATAAATAAAATGAAAAAATTTAATCTTGAAACTGATAATTTGGTTGCAGCCTCAGATGCTTTTTTTCCATTTGTAGATGGTATTGAAAAATTAGTACAATCAGGTGTTAAAGCGGTTGTTCAACCATCTGGATCAATAAGAGATAAAGAAATAATTAATTTTGCAAATGAAACAGATACAGTGCTTGTTTTTTCAAAGACAAGACACTTTAGACATTAGATATCTGGTCTATTTTTGCCGCAAGAATAAAATCGCTCTCCGCAAGACCTTTAATTGCATGCGTGTATATTTTAATTCTCGCATAACCCCATCCGAACCATAAATCAGGGTGATGACCTTCAGACTCAGCTATTTCTCCAACTTTATTTACAAATTCTTGACTGTCTAAAAAATTATCAAATTTGAAACTTTTTATTAAATGAAAACCATCAATTTTATCTTCTAAAACTTCCCAACCATCAACCTTTTTTAGATATTTGTGTATTTCACCAGCATTAAAGGGTGGGATATTTCCTTCACATGGAACACATTTTTTACTTGCTAAATCACTCATAAATTTTTTGGAGCGGGCAAAGGGGGTCGAACCCTCGACCTTCTCGTTGGCAACGAGACGCTCTACCACTGAGCTATGCCCGCTTATTTAAAATTATTATAAATAGAGGCTTTTAGAATTGCAAGCAATATAAAAAAATTGAAATAAGTGATAAATTATATTTAAAAAAGATATGAAAAACAAATATCCAGAAATAATAAAACTTATTAAAAATAATAAATTTAAAGAATCTTTAACTTTAATTAATAATATTGGCAATCATCAAAGTGATTTTGATTTAGTCTGTCTAAAAGGTTTTATTTATTTAAATTTAAAAGAATTTAAGAAGTCATTTGAAGCATATTCAATAGCAATTAAAATTAACAATAATTCATTTATGTGTTTTAATGCAAGAGGATCAGCATCATTCGAACTTGGTAATTTTAATGATGCTATTAAAGATTTTAAAAAAGCCTTAACAATAAATAATAAATTTTTGGAAACTTATGAAAATATAGGTAAATGTTATTCAAATTTAGGAGAAAATTTATCAGCATTAAAATATTATAAATTAGCTTTGGATTTAAACCCAAATGACAATAAATTAATAGAAATAATAACTGAAAAGCTAAACCAAACAAATATTAGTAACGTCGATCAAAATAAAATTATTGAAACCGATCTCGCTATTAAAAATTCAAAATATAATTTTTTTTTAAAAAAAAAAATTGAAGACAATGATATTATAAATTTATTTAATGAAGCTAATAATATAATTAATAAAAACTTTCACAATTTATTTTTTACACAAACTCAAATATTCAGAAGAAATGATTTAAATTTAAATTGTGATAGACATTTTTCTGTATTTAAAACATATGAGATTATTCCTGAATTTTGTTTCTCTTGTATAAAAGTTACGATTAATTTAGAAAATGTTATTGATTTAATAAAACTGTTTATAATTTTTGATAATATTTTATTACCAAATAATAATTTAAGAAAATGTATGATTGATCTAAGATCTAATTCTAAATCAAATTACAAAGGTTTTATTTATTGTAGATCAATTGAGGAGGCAAAAATTGTAAAAAATAATGTAGATGAAATTATCAAATTTTCAATTTCGAAAAATTTATCAGCAAATATTAAGAGGGGTTGTTCAGAATTTAATAAAAAATATCCAGGTTACGAAAATGCAGAACAAACTCATATAAAATATAATCCTGATTGGAAAAATTATGAACAAATTGTAGATTCAAAATTTCCAAAATTTAACCTAATGAAAAAAAAACAAAACACTAATAAAGGAATTGGATTTAACGATATAATGATTATTCGAAACTGGTTATTTTTTGCAAATTTAACGAAAGATCAAACTTATGAGAAATTTGATCATAAATTTACAATTAATAATAATCTAAAAAAAATAATTCAGGTTAACAAACTCTCCTAATAAAAATATTTTTAAAAATAAGTGATTTTATTATATAATCATTAATAATGAACAAAATTGATCTGCCAAAACAAATTCCAGTATTTCCATTAAGTAACTTCATTATTTTTCCCAAAACTTCAGTTCCGCTGAATATTTTTGAGCCTAGATATATTGACATGATTGACGATTGCATGAGGTCAAATAAATTAATTGGAATGATTCAACCAAAAACTTCAGCCGATACTTTTCATATTCCTGAACTTCATAATGTTGGATGTATGGGTAAAATAACTTCTTTTAAAGAAACTGAAGATGGACGATATTTGATTGAACTGAGAGGTCTTATAAGATTTGAAAAAAAGAAAGAATTGCAAGTTAAAAAAAAATATAGAATTTTTGAAGTAAATTTTGATAACTTTAATAAAGATCTTAATAATGAAAAAGAAGATTTAAAATTTTCTGACCTTGAACTTATTTTTAAAGATTTAAAATATCTTTTTGAAAAAAAGGGTTTTATTATTAATTGGAAAGCTTTAGAAAAACAAAGTTTAGATGAAACGATTAATGCTCTTGCAATGGCATCTCCTTTTTCCTTAGAAGAAAAACAAATGCTATTAGAGGCTCAAAATCTAAATGAAAGAAAAAATAATATTGCCGAAATTTTAAGCACATATACTTACGATGAATTTAACAACAACACCCTCCAATAAATTATATAGATAATCCCTCATCTGCAATTCTAGTAAAGATCTTATTAATGAATGGTTTTTTACCAAAAAAGTGAATTGACTTACCTACAAAATCAACATTTGTTTTTCTCTCTAACTTGAAAAGTTCATTTATAAGATCAATTCCATTTGAAAATAAAAAATTTTTATGTTTTATTTTCTTTTCAAACTCTGAATTTACAGAATCATCAATAGGTAAACCTAATTCACGTTTTTTTTTAATAATTTCTAAAAGAATTTTAATATCGCGAAGCGTCATGTTAAAGCCTTGACCTGCTAGTGGATGAATTCGATGTAATAAATCACCAAATGCAAGTATATTTTTATTATAATATGATCTTAAATTTATTGATTTTAACTCAAATGATTTAGATTTTTCTATTTTTTTTATTTTATATTTTACATTATATTTATTAATCAAATCATTAATATTTTCATTTTTTCTTTTAGAATTTGAATCTAAAGAATACACAATCGAAGTTTCTCTGTTAGAAATCGGAAGAAAAGCCAAAGGCCCTTGTTTAGTAAAAATTTGAGAAGCTACATTATTTTTTATTTTATCGTGTTTGATAATTGTTGTATATGCAAGACTATTATATTTTTTAATAATCTTTTTACTAAAATATTTTCTACTGATACTATTTGAAAAATCAGTATTTATTACAAGTTCATATTTTTTTTTAAATTTAATTTTTTTTTGAAAATTTTTTTTTTTAAAATAATTATTTTGATTTAAACTTTTTTCTAAACGCTCATAAAATTTATAATTTTTTACGATAGAAAAGAGCTCCTTATTATTATTTTTAAATTCTATTAATGTTTGATCTTTAAAATTTTCACTAAAAATTTCAATTTTTTTTAATTTCCAAATAATTTTTTCAATATTGATTATATTTTTATTTAAAAAATCAATATTGCTTTTAGTAATTCCAATTGTTCTAGATTTATCTATTAAGAGATTTTTTTTTTGAGCTAACAAATCTACATAAATGTTTTGATTTACTAATGCTTTAGCCAATGTAAGGCTCGATAAACCAGTTCCAAGAATACAAACTCTCATATTATTTTTAATTTTAACAATAAAAATTAGATGATACAAAGTGGTAAAATTGATTCATACATATGGATATTAAAAAAACAGCTAATTTATTCATTAATTTTTTAATTAAAAGACTAGCAGAAATTTTTGGAACAATTGTTTTTAGTGGAGGCTGTTTATTATTAATTGCATTGCTAACCTACTCACCTGAGGATCCTAATTTTATATTTCCAGATAACACAGAAATTAGAAATACTTTAGGATTTCATGGAAGTTTTGTTTCTGATTTATTTTTTCAATCAGTGGGTTTAGTTGCATATTTAATTTCACTTACATTTATTTTTACCGGGATAAATATTATTAGACATAAAGAGTTTTTTTTAATAATTGAAAATACGTTTTTTATTATTCTTTACTCATTATTTGGGGCTCTCTTCTTTGCTAATTTTTATTCTAATGCTTTTACTCTTTATATAAATGGGAATGGAGGTTTCGTAGGATCATTTTTAAATGAAACTTTCCTTAATTCATTGATAGAAATTAATGCAACTTTATCTTACTACATGTTGATTGTTATTATTTTATTTGTATTTCTAATTAGTATCAACTTCAATCTAATTAAATTTTTTATATTTTTAAAAAAAATTTTAAAATTTTTAAATAAAAATAATGAAAAAAATTATACTAATAAAAATGAAATTATTAATGAATATATACCTCAAGAAGAAATTAAAAATTTAATTCAAGGAGATTTACCTTTTATCAAGACGGAAAATAAAAACACAGTCAAAACTACTTTTAAATTGCCAAGTGTTGACTTGTTAAAAATCCCTTCAAAAAACGAAAGGGGAAATTTAAAAGAAAATGAAATATATGATTCAGAGTTTTTAGAAAAAATACTTTTAGATTTTGGTGTGAGTGGAAATATTAAAAAAGTAAGCCACGGTCCAGTTGTTACTTTAAATGAATTTGAGCCAGCTGCAGGAGTAAAAGTTTCTAAAATTATTAATTTATCAGACGATATAGCTAGAAATACAAGTTCAGAATCTGCAAGAATTGCAACAATACCAGGTAGAAATACTGTTGGAATTGAACTTCCTAATAATGCCAGAGAAAATGTTTATTTAAGTGAAATTTTAAAAAACCAAGATTTTAAAAAAAGAGAGATAAAATTACCCATAGCGTTAGGCAAAAGTATATCTGGTATACCTGTGGTTGGAGATTTATCTTCGATGCCTCACTTGCTTATAGCTGGGACTACTGGATCAGGTAAATCTGTTTGTATAAATACTATTATTTTATCACTTCTATACAGGCACACACCAGACAAATGTAAATTTATTTTAATTGATCCTAAAATGCTTGAGCTTTCAACGTATGAAGGAATACCTCACTTGCTATGTCCTGTAATAACAGAAGCTAAAAAGG
Source organism: Candidatus Pelagibacter sp. FZCC0015 (assembly GCF_007833635.1). Lineage (NCBI taxonomy): Bacteria > Pseudomonadati > Pseudomonadota > Alphaproteobacteria > Candidatus Pelagibacterales > Candidatus Pelagibacteraceae > Candidatus Pelagibacter > Candidatus Pelagibacter sp. FZCC0015. Next base: position 546,859 of record NZ_CP031125.1, on the reverse strand, counting down.
CTGCATCTGTTCTTGGTTGGGTAGTTAAAGAAATGGAGAGTAGATATAGATTAATGACAAAAGAAGGAGTGAGAAATATTGATGGATACAATTCAAAACACAAACTTCCAATGCCATACATAGTTGTTGTTGTCGATGAAATGTCTGATTTAATGTTAGTTGCTGGTAAAGAAATTGAAAATTACATACAAAAACTTTCACAAATGGCGAGGGCTGCTGGTATTCATATCATAATGGCCACTCAAAGGCCTAGTGTAGATGTAATTACAGGTACAATTAAAGCAAATTTTCCAACCAGAATATCATTTCAAGTAACATCAAAAATAGATAGCAGAACAATTCTAGGTGAACAAGGTGCAGAACAATTATTAGGAAAAGGAGACATGCTTTATATGTCGTCTGCGAACAGGATAGTCAGGATACACGCACCTTTTGTTTCAGATAATGAGATAGAAAAAATAAATAATTTCTTAAGATCGCAAGCGGAGCCAGATTATGTTGATGAAATACTAAACTTTGCTGATGAAAAAGAAATTGGCCATAATCAAAATATGGAAGATAAAGATGATTTATATAATCAGGCAGTAGAAATAATTAGGTCTGAGGGCAAAGCATCTACCTCCTTTCTTCAAAGAAAGCTTCAAATTGGCTACAATAGAGCTGCAAGAATGATTGATATGATGGAAGCAGATGGAATTGTAAGTAAAGCCAATCATGTTGGTAAAAGAGACGTTCTCTAATGTTTCGATATTTATTAGTTTTTTTTTTTCTTACTCTAACTTTTAATTCAAACGCTGAGATCAAAGATAAAATAATTAAAAATTTAAATAAGATCAATAATTTTGATTTTAAATTTGAACAAAACATAAACGGAGAGATGGCAAATGGAAATTGCATCATTGAATATCCAAAAAAAATTTTTTGCGAATATGCAAGAAGTAATAATAAAATACTAGTATCAAATGGAAAATCTTTAGTTGTAAAAACAAGAACAAGTTATTATAGATATCCTCTAGAAAAAACACCTTTAAATTTTATTTTAGATAAAAATTTTTTAATAAATAAGATTAATGAACTTGAAGAGAGAATTGTTGATAAAAATATTATTAACTTTACAATTATAGAAAAAGGTAATGAAATTAATATATTTTTTGACAATCAAACTTATGATTTAATTGGGTGGCAAAACAAAGACATTTATCAAAATTTTAATGTTACTTTTATTTCATCAATAAGGAAAAATAGAGTTCTTAAAAAAAACTTATTTAAAATTCCATCTCAAAACTAAATATTTAAAATTTCAGTTTTAAAAATTTTCATTCCTCTAGCAATATAATTGTTTAAAGCATTTTTATGATCTAAAGAACAAGTATGAACCCAAACACGATTAACTGTATTTTGAAAAGATTTTTTAATAGCTTCAGATAATAAATAGGAACCTAATTTTTTATTTTGATATTCCTCCAATATTCCAAAATAAGCAATTTCAGTCTCATTTTTTTCTGGATGAAAGATTAATTCAAAAAAACCTACTAAATCATCTTTAAATTTAAATACATACGATCTAACGCTCTTATTTGATACATAGTTAATCCACTTTTCTTCTGACCAAGACAATCTATCTATCCACCTATGATTTTTTCCAATAGTTTTATAAAAAAATTTATTTAATTGAAAATTAATTGGATCAATTAAACTTAAAGAATAATCTTCCGAGGGCTTATTTCCTTCAATGAGATCCTGAAGTGAGTTTATTTCTAAATAATTTCTTTTAACTTCTTCGGTCACTCAACCATTTTTCCTACTCGTTCGCCTCCAAATAGATGAAAGTGTAAATGAGGTACTTCTTGTCCTCCATCATTACTGATATTTGCTAAAGCTCTATAGCCCTGTCCTCCTTCTGTTGAAATACCAAGCTTTTTAGCAACTATATTAATACCTTTTAATAACCCAACCATCTCCTCTGGAGAGGCATTTAAACTAAAATCATCTAAGTCAATATATTTTCCTTTGGGAATAACCAAGGCATGAATTTTTTTTTGTGGATTGATATCATGAAATGACAAAACAAAATCATCCTCATAAATTTTATTACAAGGAATCTCTCCACGTAAAATTTTTGCAAAAATATTATTATCGTCGTAACTCATTTTTTTCTTTTTTCTAACTCCGACATTACTTCTTCAATTTTGATGTCATTTGCCTCAAGATACATTAGCAAATGGTAAAATACATCTGCTGCTTCATGGATCTTATTAGAATTTTCCTCCACAGCCTCAATCAATTCATTAACTTCCTCTAAAACTTTTGCCTTGCTTAATAATTTGTCAGTAAGCAGCTTATTAGTGTACGAACCTTCAACAGGCGAAGATTTTCTCTCTCGTGCAAGTTTGATTAAGTTTTCTAATGTATTAAGCATGTTAAATTCTAACAGGAATTCCTTTTGAATCCAAATACTCCTTAGCTTCTTTTACTGAATGTTTGCCGTAGTGAAATATTGATGCTGCTAGAACTGCACTGGCATTTCCTAATTTAATTCCATCTACCAAATGATCCAAATTTCCAACACCACCAGAAGCAATAACTGGAATATTTACCTTGGATGAAATTTTAGACATAAGCTCAATATCGTAACCAACTTGAGTACCATCTCGATCCATAGAAGTAACTAGTAGTTCTCCTGCCCCACTATCTTCCATCTTTTTAGCAAATTCTATTGCATCAGTTCCTGTATTGTTTCTTCCACCATGAGTGAAAATTTCCCATTTATCTCCGTTTTTTTTAGCATCTATCGCTACTACAATACATTGTGACCCAAATTTTTTAGAACTTTCTACAACTACTTCTGGATTTTGAACTGCAGCAGTATTGATTGATACTTTATCTGCTCCACAATTCAGTAGTTTATTGATATCCTCAACACTTCTAACACCACCACCAACAGTTAAAGGAACAAAGCATTTCTTCGAGGTTTTCTCTACTACATCATAAATTGTATCTCTATTTTCATTTGAAGCTGTAATATCTAAAAAACAAATTTCATCCGCTCCACCATCAGAATAAATTTTAGCTTGTTCGACAGGATCACCAGCGTCTTTTAAATCAACAAAATTAATACCCTTAACCACACGTCCATTTTTAACGTCTAAACAAGGTATTATTCTATTTTTAAGCATCTAGTTCCTTAGCTAATTCATCCAGTTTAATATCACCATCGTAAATAGCCTTTCCAACTATTATGCCCTCGATATTACTATTATTTAACTCCTTAGCTTTTTTAATATCATCAATTGATGAGACGCCACCCGATATAATCACTGGGCAATTGGATGTATTAGCAACTTTTGATGTCTCTTCGAAATTAGGACTTTGCTTCATTCCATCTCTATTAATATCAGTATAAATCAACCTGCTTGCACCATAATCATTAACTTCTTTCAAATAATCTAGGGTTAATTGGTTTGAATTTTCTTTCCAACCAGAAACCGATAAATATCCATCTTTAGCATCTAACCCTAAAGCAATTTTATTTGGAAATTTATCACATGCTTCTTTTAAAAAGTTTTTATCTTTTATAGCAGCACTTCCTAAAATAACATTTTCGACGCCAGCATCAGTATATTTCTGAATACTTTCAAAATTTCTAATACCGCCACCAATCTCAATCTTAAGATCAAATTTACTAACTATTTCCTGAATCATATCTAAATTAACTGTTTCACCAGTTAAAGCTCCATCTAAATCAACTATGTGTAAGTTTTTAAAACCATGATCATTAAATTTGCTAGCTTGTTCAACTGGGGACATTTCGTATTCAGTTTTGTTATCAAAATCTCCTTGGACTAACCTCACACATTTTTTATCCTTAATGTCTATTGCTGGAAATATTTTCATCTATCCTTATTCTTTCTTTTTTCTTTTCTCCAAAGAATAAAAAATAGTAAAATTAAAGCAGGCTGTAGAATTACAAAAATAATTATATTTGCTAAATAGTATCCAAAACCATATTGTCCTGGTGTGCCTCCAATCACTTGAAGAATATAAACACATAACATAAAAAAATCTGTAATTAGTTTTTCAAACATTTTAAATCTCTATAAAATTTTTAATCAATTTTAATCCGTTTTCTCCACTTTTTTCTGGATGAAACTGAGTTCCAAAAATATTTTCTTTATTAACAGCGCATGTAAATTTTTCCGCATAGTAGGAAGTCATTAAAACATTTTTTGAGTCTTCAGTTTTAAAAATATAACTATGCACGAAATAAAAATGGCTTCCGTTTCCATTAAATCCTCTACACAATATTTCGCTCTTCTCATTTCTTGGCCAACAATCTACCTGGTTCCAACCCATATGGGGTAAGGTTAGTGATATTCCGCTCATAGGATCAAAGCCACTATTTGTATTTGCCGTAAGATTTATTTTTTTAACACTTCCTTTAACCCAACCAAAGCCCTCACATCCACCATCTTCTTCTCCGTAGTCAGCGAACATTTGCATTCCAACACAAATACCTAAAATAGGTTTTTTTTTATTCAAAACAAAATCATCCAATGTTTCTTTTAATCCATTAATCTTATTTATTGAATTAATACAATTGGTAAAAGATCCTTGACCGGGAAGAACTAGTTTGTCAGAATTTTTTATTGTTTCTAAATCATTTGAAAGGGTAATTTTAATATTATCGTTTAATTCGTTCCCTACTTTTTTAAAAGAGTTAATAACTGAAGCTACATTGCCTGAATAATAATCAACAATTGTGACGTTCATTAAACTTATAATGACCCTTTAGTGGATGGAATGCTTTTCTTATTTCTTGGATCCATCTCTAATGCAGCTCTTAAAGATCTTGCTAAGGCTTTATAGCAAGACTCAATTATGTGGTGGCTATTATCCCCATAAATATTTTCTACGTGCATAGTAATGCCTGCAGATTGAGAAAATGCCTGGAACCATTCTTTAAATAGTTCAGTATCCATCTCACCAAGTTTCTCAACTTTTAATTTTACTTTCCAAATCAAATAAGGTCTGTTTGAAACATCTATTGCAACTCTTGTTAATGTTTCATCCATTGGAATAACTGTGTGTGCATATCTTTTTATTCCTACAAATTTTTTAGCAGCTTTTTTCAAAGCTTCGCCAATAGCAATACCTGTATCCTCTGTTGTGTGGTGAAGATCAATATGAGTATCTCCTTTTGCTTTAACTTTTAAATCAATCAAAGAATGCTTTGATAATTGTTCAAGCATGTGATCCAGGAAGCCAATACCAGTATCAATTTGGTATTTACCTTTACCATCGATATTGACTTCAACATTGATGCTGGTTTCTTTTGTTTTTCGAGATACTTTTCCTTTTCTAGCCATATATTTTTAATGGTATACATAGATAATCCTACTATATCAATATCAGTCTATACACTTGAAGTATCATAAATAGTTACCATTTATTAGGTATGACAACAATTGTACTAGTTAGAAAAAATAATGAAGTTGTGGTTGCTGGTGATGGACAAGTAAGCATGGGAAATACTGTTGTTAAAAGCACAGCTTCAAAAGTCAGAAAAATTGAAAAAAGAGATGTAGTAGCGGGATTTGCAGGATCAACTGCTGATGCATTAACTTTATTTGAAAGATTAGAGGGAAAATTAGAAAAACATGCAGGTAATTTATCAAGAGCCGCAGTTGAATTGGCAAAAGATTGGAGAACAGATAAATACTTAAGAAGATTAGAGGCATTGATGGCTGTGGGAGATAAAAATAATAGTTATATTATTTCTGGAACTGGAGATGTACTTGAGCCTGAGGGAGATGTTATTGGAATTGGTTCTGGAGGAAATTACGCTCTAGCAGCTGGTAAAGTTTTAATGGAAGGTGATATGTCTGCTGAAGAAGTTGCAAAAAAAGCAATTAAAGTAGCAGCTGACATCTGCGTTTTCACAAATGATAATGTAAAAATAGAAAAAATTTAAATGGACAACTCAAACGTAACACAACTACATCCAAAAGATAAAAGTCAAAAAGAAGAAGCTTCATTAGTAAGCTCTTTATCTCCCAGAGAAATAGTCTCTGAGTTAGATAGATTTGTTGTAGGACAGAACAAAGCGAAAAGGGCTGTTGCTGTTGCATTAAGAAATAGATGGAGAAGACAAGCTCTTAAGGGTGAAATGAAAAATGAAGTTTTACCTAAAAATATTTTAATGATTGGACCAACTGGAGTTGGAAAAACCGAAATCTCAAGAAGACTTTCAAAACTTGCTGAAGCTCCATTTGTAAAAGTTGAAGCTACAAGATTTACAGAAGTTGGCTATGTTGGAAGAGATGTTGAACAAATAGTCAGAGACTTAATTGAAATCGCTATAGCAATGGAAAAGGTGAAGAAAAGAAAAGAAGTTTTCGCCCAAGCCCAAAAAGCAGCTGAGGAAAAAGTTTTGGATGCTTTAGTGGGAAAAAAAGCAAGTTTAGCAACAAGAGAAAGTTTCAGAAAAAGATTGCGAAATGGTGATTTGGATGAGAATGAAATTGAAATAGCTGTGAGTGATACTAGTTCTGGTGGTGCTTCTTTTGAAATACCTGGGATGCCTGGAGCAAATGTTGGAATGATCAATATTGGTGAAATGATAGGCAAGTCAATGGGTAGCAAAGAAAAAAAGAAAAAAATGACAGTAAAAGAATCTCACGAAATTTTAATTAATGACGAATCTGACAAATTAATAGAGCAAGATAAAATTATTAAAGCAGCAAAACTGTCGACTGAAAATAATGGAATAGTATTTCTTGATGAAATTGATAAAATTTCTGCGAGAACTGATAGAGTTGGTGGTGATGTTTCAAGAGAAGGTGTCCAAAGAGATTTATTACCCTTGATCGAAGGAACAACGGTTAATACTAAACATGGACCAATAAAAACTGATCATATCCTTTTTATAGCCTCAGGTGCGTTCCAACTGGCAAAACCATCTGATCTTCTTCCTGAATTACAAGGAAGATTGCCAATAAGAGTAGAGCTAGAAGCTTTAACTAGTGATGATTTTAAAAGAATTTTAAGGGAGCCTGATTTTAGTTTAATCAAACAGTATGTGGCTCTATTAAAGACTGAAAACGTTGATTTAGAATTTTTAGATGATGGTATCGATGCAATTGCAAACATTGCTTCAGAAGTAAATGCCTCAGTTGAAAATATTGGTGCAAGGAGACTACATACTATTATTGAAAAAATTTTAGACGATATCAGTTTTACAGCAACTGATCGTTCAGGTGAGAAAATCACTATTGATAAAGAATATATAAATAAAAACTTAGATAGTTTAGTTAAAGACACTGACCTATCAAAATTTATATTATAAAATTATAAATATCCTAATTCCTCCATTTCGTTTTTAAAGTGATTTTCAATAATTTTCTTGTTTTTTTTATCTAATGTTAATCTCCAGTTATTTTTTGGACCCATATTGAAAAAAGGTATTTTTTCTCCTGTTTTTTTATTCAATATACTTTCATGAAAATCCTCTTTTTTTTCTAGATCTTTCATTTTTTCAAACTCAGTGGATTTAATTGTTTTATTTAATTTAATCATATTAAGATCAAATTTGGGTCCTAAACTTTCAAAAAACTTAAATAATTTAATAAGAACTTTCTTTTTATTTGCTATCAAATCTTCATATTTAATTAAAAACCTTTTGTTATTTAATTGCTTCCATGAATTGTAGTTTTGGCTCCAAGAAGATAAAAAAGTTTTAGGAACTTTATCATTTTTATAATTCCAAAATTTTTCATTAATCAAACATTTTGTAGCTTCATCTACATCAATTTGATAATGATTAGCAAAGGATGTAACCACATTTCTTGGGTCGCGCACAATATAAATTGCACCTAAAGTATTTTTAATATCAGTAAAAAAATTATTATTTATTTTAGCTAAAGCACTATGCGTTTTAAAAAATTTTAATGTTTTTGACTCTTTGTTTATTATTTCTTGAGCTTTAATTATATTTGAGTAAATTTCATCAACATTTGAAGTATCTATTCCTAAATTATTGAAATGTTTTAAAGATGGAAATTGTCCAATCTTATATAAATGATTAAAATTAAATATTCCATCATTGGAAAAAAAATAAGTTGCAAGAATACTCCTTAAAAGAGTATTTCCACTTTTAGGGTACGATGCTAACCAAATAATCATTTTTTTTTGGTTAAATATATATAAAATGATCCACTACCACCATCCTCTATATTAGCTTCTGTAATATTAATAATTATATTCATAAGTTGTGGATCATTTTTAATAAATTCTGGAACAGAGTATTTAAGTATACTAAGATCTTTTGATTTATAAGGATTTGATAGATTATTTGAATGAAGTCCTTTACCTGTAACAACAATTAATTTTTTAACACTATTATTATAACAACTTATTATAAATTTTTTTATTTCTACGTTAGCTTCTTCAAGTGTACAGCCATGTAAATCAATACTTTTGGTTTTTATAATATTTTGTTTTTTATTTTTTGAGTCTTTATTGGGTAATTTTTCATTACTATTTATAAATTTTTGCCAATCTTTTTTATCTTTGTCTGAAATATTATTGTTCAATTATGTTAATATATTTACTAGCTGCCAATTTGGATTTGCTGATGTGGTATCTCGTGAAAAAATCCAAGTATCATAAATTTTTTTAATTTTTTCAGGATCTCCAGAAACAATTTTTTTATCTTTATCTCTTATGCAAGTAATCACCTCTGCTATAAAATCCACTGTTACATTTAAAATATTACCAATTTTTTTATGCTCCTTAATCTCTGCTTTATTAACTCCAATAAATGTTATTTCTGCGAAATGACCCCTTTTTGCTCTTTCTTTCAATGCATCATCAAATTGATTATATATATCTTTATTTAACAGAGGTTTTGCATTTGTGATCTTATTATCATTATCACTGAAATCCGTAATAATTGTTTCATAAGCTATTTTTGCACCTTTTAAAAATTCCTTTTGAGCTTCATCATCAAACTTCTCTTTTGCTTTTATAGCTTGATCCACTTTAATATTTTTTAAAACCTCTTTAAATTGGGCAGGTGATTTTCCCTCAAAACCAGTTCTTTTACCCAGTATTCCCCTCAGCCTCAAAAAAATAAATCCAGCAATCATTGCAAGTAAAATTATATCGATATATTCAAAGCTGTAATTCATAGCGTTATAGTAATTACTCTGTTGATTAATTTCAACTAGCAATTTAGATTAAAGACAAATGGGCACAATATTGATATACATAATCGGCTTAACTATAATTGAGATTTATCTTTTTATTAGTATTGGTTCTAAGATTGGTGCTTTTTCTACCATATTATTAATTTTCTTAACTGCTATAACAGGTATCTATTATGCAAGATATGAGGGAATAAAAACACTTAAATCAGCTTTTGTTCAGTTAAGTAAAAATGAGCCTCCAAGCTATGAGATTTTATCTGGAGCTGGAATTGCTTTTGCTGCTTTATTACTAATAATTCCAGGATTTTTAACAGATCTAATCGGGTTTTTATTAATTTTTCCTTTTACAAGAAAAATGATGTTTAAAAAATTTTCTAATAAATTTAAAAAAGAAAAAGATTTAAAAAAAGATTACATTGAAGGAGACTTTGAAGATATAGAGGATGATAATGACAGAAAAATTTAAAATTCTAGGAAAATATATAAAAGATTTATCAAGTGAAACGCCAGATTTAGAAACTTATTTATTCGTAAGAGATAGAATCAACAAGTATCAACTTGGCATTGATATAAACTCAAAGCCATTAAAAAATAAAATGATAGAAGTAAATACAAAATTTAAATTTGAAGATAAAGAAGAAAATAAGAATAAATCATACTTTGAAATAATATATTCTACAATAATTAAGGTTGATGATAACATTAAAGATAAGCAAGAACTTGAAAAAATAATATTATGTGATGTTCAAGTAAGTATTTATCCTGAGCTAGAAAATGCTTTATTGAATTTATTACATAATTCAGGATACAAAAATATAAAATTTGAAAAAAAAGTTGATTTTGAAAATTTATATAATCAAAGATTTAATTAAAAAAATTTTTATTTAAATTTTTTTTTAAATATTGTTCATGACTTTTTAGTTCTGCTTGAGTCGGCTTTATTACTTTCTTAAAATAATCTATTTTTGAATTTTTTTCATCTTTACTATTAAGTTCAAAATTTTGGAAATTTAATTTTGGCTCTTTTTGGTCAATTAAGTTTATATAAACTTTTGCTAATAAGTCACAATCTATAATCGCTGTATGTTGAGTTCTCTTAGAATTATCAATTCTAAATCTTTTACATAAAGCGTCCAAACTTACTTGGGATCCAGGAAATTTTTTTCTAGCAAGATCGAGGGTGTCTATAATTTGGTTATTAACCCTATTTTTTCCCAACAACGATAGTTCATTGTTGATATGCGCTAAATCAAATTCAGCATTATGAATTATAAGTCTTTTGTCTTTAATGAATTCTAAAAATTCTTCACTAATTTCATTAAATTTTTTTTGTTCTGACAAGAACGCATCCGAATATCCATGTATTTCAAAAGCTTTTTCTGAAACTTTTCTTTCAGGGTTGAGATAGCAATGAAAACTATTTTTAGTTGGAATTAAATTTTCAAGTTCTATGCAACCAATTTCAACAATTCTGTGACCGTCTTTAATTGAAATGCCAGTAGTTTCGGTATCTAGTACAACTTCTTTCATTTATAAAATTTCATTTAATATTTTATTTATACTCTTATTTAAAGATTTTTTCTTAAAATTATTTTTAATAATAAAGTTTGATCTTCTCTTTTTGTAAGAAGAAGAAAATTGAATTTTTTTGAACTTATTTATAAGTTTACGATTAAAATTTAATCTTTTTTTTAATCTTTTTTCTATTTCAATTTTTTTAGAGTCTACAAAAACTAAAATATCATCTTTATTATTAATTTTATTTTCTAACAACAAAGGAATATCAAGAATTATAACCTTTTTGTTTCTATTTTTTTTCAAAAATAATTTTAATATTTTTCTAATTTCTAGATGAACAATGGTAATTATTTTTTTTAAATTAACTTTATTGCTTAATATCGCTTTTGTAATTTCATTCTTATTTATCGGAAATGAAGAAATATATTTTGGTAATTTTTTCTTTAATTTTTTAAATATTTTTTTATCTTTTTTATAAAGTTTTGAAACTTCGTAATCTGCATTAAACACTGGGTATCCAAAATTTTTGGCAACATAACTTTTTCCCGAACCTATATTTCCTAAAATTCCAATTCTAATCATTATTTAAAATTTCTAGTATATCGCTACTGATCTGTGGTTCTATTCCATGCCATAATTTGAATGCTTCAAATGCCTGATAAATAAACATCGATTTACCATTCTCTGTTCTATTGCCAAGTTTTTTTCCTTCTTTTAAAAAATTTGTTTCTTCAGGATTATAAATTACATCATAAAACAGTTTGTTATTAGCAAACTTTGAAAAGTCTAAATTAATAGACTCTTTGTTTAGTCCTAAACTGGTGGCATTTATGATAACATCAAAATCATTTATATCACCCCAATCCAATACCTCTAAATAATGAAATTGAGATTTTAAATGCTCAGCTTTTTCTTTAGTTCTGTTGCTAATAATTATTTTGGAAACATTCATTTTGTTTAAAGCAAAAATTATTGAAGGAACGACTCCACCAGCGCCTAAAATCAAAATTTTTTTGCCTTGCATATTGAAATTTAAATTTTTAATTGCTTTATCAAAACCAAGAATATCTGTATTATGACCTACCAAATTATCATTACTTAAAAGTATTGTGTTTACTGACTGAGTTTGTTCTGCCTCTGGACTTAATTTGTCTAAATAAGGTATTACTGCTTTTTTGAACGGAACTGTAACATTAATACCGTTTATTTTTTTTTCTTTAACTTCAGAAATTACAGTTTGGAGATTTTTCTCCTCAATTTTTTTTTTATCATAAATGGCGTCAATCTTGTTTTCTTTGAGCCAATAATTATGAAGTTTGGGTGATAAAGAATGATTGATAGGATTGCCAATTACAAAATATTTTTTCATCTCAATAATCTTATGTATTCCTTAATTTTTTTAACAGGTAGACCCATAATTGTATCTTCATCACCCTCTATGCTTGCAAACAAGCTTCTGCCCTCTCCTTCTATTTGGTAGACATTGTATGCATAAAGAGTTTCATCGGGTATTTTAGATAAATAATTTTTTAATTCATTATCAGTAAAATTTTTCATAGTTAGTTTTGCTTTATCTGTATAATTCCAAATCATAGATCCATTTTTTGATATACAAACAGAACTAATTAAAAAATGTGATTTACCGTTAAGTTTTCTTAATATTTCCATTGCCTCTTCTCTAGTTTCTGGTTTAGATATCAGTTCGCCCTCCAAATCTATCACACTATCTGCTCCTAATACTATTTCGTCATTTTTTTTCATGCTAACTTTGTTTGCTTTTAATTCGGCTAAATTTTTTGAAATTATTTCTGAACTTACCTGTTCTTTTAATAAGCTTTCTTTAACGGGCTCCTCATCTACGTTTGAAGGCTCAACAACACATTTTATATTATTTTTATCTAAAATCTTTTTTCTAACTTCGCTTTTTGAAGCGAGAATAATTTTATTTAACATTGTTTAAATATATTTCGTGGATTTTAATTATAGAAGCCGCTGTTTCTTCGACCGACTTTCTCGTTACGTCTATAAGTGGCCATTTATATTTTTGAAATGTTTTTTTTGCCTCTAAGACCTCTTTTTTAATATTTTCTAAATTTGTATATTCAATATTTTCTGTTTCTTTTAAAGAATTCATTCTATTTTTTCTCAAATCAGCCAATCTTTCTGGCTCTGTGCTTAGTCCTACAACACATGTCATTTGTGGATTTTTTTTAAGGGACTCTGGCAAAGAATTTTCATTTACTAACGGAATATTTGACGTTTTAAAACCTTTGTTGGCTAAGTAAATAGATGTTGGAGTTTTACTTGTTCTACTTACGCCTACAAGAATAATATCAGATTTGTTTACTTCGTTTATTAAATTTCCATCATCATGATTCATTGTAAATTGAATTGCTTCAATTCTGTCATAATACTCTTCATTCAATATATGTTGACCACTTGGCTCGTGTGTTGCTTTTTGATTTAATATTTTTGAAAAATTCAGAATTAAATTTCCTAAAACGCCAAAACATGGAATATTTTTATCCTCGCTCGTGTTCGCAAGGTATTTGGCTAAATTGTTATCTACGATTGTATATAAGATTATTGAATTCTCATTTTTTTTTGCATCTTCTAGAATTTTTAAAATTTGATTTTCTGTCCTTGTAAAAGAATAAGAATGAACCTTATATTCTATGTTTAAAAATTGAGCCTTCAGAGCTAAAAATATTCTGTCTAAGGTCTCGCCCGTTGAATCAGATATTAAATATATTTGATATGTATTACTCATGAATAAATTGTTAATAAATTTGTAATATTTTAATTAAATTACACAATTTAAAATTTTTTAAATTAACCTTGTAAAAACTACTATTTATTAACATTAATAATAAATAGGGTAAAACAATCCACAAAAATTAATATGGTTAAAAAAGCTTCATTTTAAACAATTTTATTCAAATAACTTGTTGGTAAATTGTGAATATAATGTTTATAAAAATTAATCACCTTTATTCACAAGATATATTACAACTACAATAATTAATAATACTTATTTATGAAACCTTTAAACAAAGTAATAATTAACAAAGATACTTCGTTCAATCCTATATGGATTATGAGACAGGCTGGTAGATATTTGCCAGAATTTAGAGAAATAAGAAAAGAAAATCCTAATTTTATTAATTTGTGTTTAAATGACGATTTATCTTCAGAAATAACTCTACAACCATTAAAAAGATTTGATCTAGATGCTGCGATAATATTTTCAGATATCTTAATGCTTCCTTATGGATTAGGTCAAAAAGTAGAATTTGAAAAAAACTTTGGGCCAAAATTAGGGGAATTAAATATAAATGAAATTGCAAGGACCGATGAAATTGATTTTGTAGAAAAAATACACCGTGTATATAAAGCATTAAAAAAAGTTAGTTCAGACTCTATTTTAAAAAACAGAAACACTATCGGATTTACTGGTGCTCCATGGACACTATTAGTTTATATGATTAATCAACAATCACCGAAAAAAAATTTAAAAAAAGATTTTTTTAAAGATGATTTTTTAATAAACAGAATATTATTAATTATTGAAAAATTTTTAAAAGTTCATATAAAAAATCAAATTGATAACGGTGCTAATATAATTCAAATTTTTGATAGTTGGGCGGGTCTATTAGAGGAAAAAGATTTACCTAATTATGTTTATTCTCCAACTTTAAATTTAGTAAATTACGTAAAATCTTTAAATGTGCCAGTTATATGTTTTCCTAGAGAAATTAAAAATTATAAAGAGTTTTGTGATATTGTTAAACCTGATGCTGTTAGTATCGACTATAATGTTGATCCACAAAAAATACTTAAAGATATAAAAATACCTATTCAAGGCGGTTTAAATCCTAAAATTTTATTAACAGACAAAGAAACATTAAAAAAAGAAGCATCTAAATATTTGGAAATTTTTCGTGATCATCCATATATATTTAATCTCGGTCATGGTATTTTGCCCGAAACAAATCCTGAAATGGTTGAAAATTTAATTAAAATTGTAAAAGATTTTAAATGATTGAAAAAAATCACCCACCCATAAAATACGGCAAAACAGGAGTGCTTATAGTTAATTTGGGCACACCTGATTCTACTAATTGGTTTGATATAAGAAAATATTTAAAAGAATTTCTCTCTGACAGAAGAGTAATTGAAGTAAATCCTTTAATTTGGCAAATAATTTTGAATTTGTTCATTTTAAATTTGAGACCCTCTAAAACCGCTAAAGCATATAAAGAGATTTGGATGAAGGATGAAAATATATCGCCACTTCTTTATTATACAAAAAAGCAAAGTGAGAAAATTTCAAATTTACTATCAAAAGAAAATATTATCATAGATTTTGCTATGAGATATGGAAATCCGAGCATCAAGAGCAAAATTCATAAATTGCATAAAATAGGCTGTGAAAATTTAGTTATACTTCCTCTTTATCCTCAGTATGCGGCAGCTACAACAGCAACAGTTTGTGACGAAGTGTACAGGACTTTAATGAAAATGAGGTGGCAACCGTCCCTAAAAATAATTCCTCATTACGAATCTGACCCACTTTATATTGATGCGCTTGTTAATTCGATTAATAAAAAAATAAATGAAATTAGTTGGAAACCAGATCTGATCATAGCTTCTTATCATGGGATACCAAAAAAATATTTTGATAAAGGTGATCCTTACCATTGTTATTGTCATAAAACGACAAGGCTTGTTTCGGAAAAATTTAATTCAATAAAAATTAAAACAACATTTCAGTCAAGATTTGGTCCACAAGAATGGCTTCAACCATATACTGACAAGACTTTAGAAAATTTACCTAAAGAGGGTGTTAAGAATGTCCTTACAATTTGTCCAGGGTTTGCATCTGATTGTGTAGAGACTTTAGAGGAAATACAAATTCAGGCTAAAGAAAGTTTTTTAAATTCAGGAGGAGAAAATTTTGATATGGTCCCCTGCTTAAATGATAATAGTGATCATATACTTTTATTAAAATCCTTAATTGAAAGAAATATCTAATATATGAATTCATATTTATTATTTAAATCTTTACATTTAATCGCTGTTGTTTCTTGGATGGCTGGCCTTTTATATCTTCCTAGAATTTTTGTTTACCATGTTGAAAATAAAGAAAAAAAAGAAGCAACCGATATATTTGAGGTGATGGAAAAAAGATTATTTTTTTACATTATGCGACCAGCAATGATTTTTACATGGGTTTTTGGATTAGTATTAATTTATCTAAATGGGATAGATATTTTTTCTCAAATATGGTTTCAAATAAAGATTGTTCTTGTGATATTGTTGTCAGCATACAACGATTATTTAGGAAAATGTCTTATTGCTCTAAAAAATTCTACAAATATAAGACCTGCAAAGTTTTTCAGGATAATTAATGAAATACCAACGGTTATTTTAATAATTGTTGTATTTTTAGCTATTTTTAAGCCAATCTAGGGTTGAAATAATAACAGCAGTATATATATTAATGTTGTCTGATAAGTCCTTATCAAAAAACTAATCATGAATATTCAAGAACTAAAACTAAAATCATCTGAACAGCTTATTACACAAGCAGAAGAGCTTGGTATAGAAAATGCCAGTACATTGAGAAAACAAGAAATACTTTTTGCAATTCTTAAAAAAGTTGCTGAAAAGGAGGAAATTACTGGTGTGGGTGTTCTGCAATTATTACAAGATGGTTTCGGCTTTTTAAGAGCAATGGAATCAAATTATCTTCCAGGACCAGACGATATTTATGTAAGCCCAAATCAAATCAGAAAATTTGGACTAAGAACCGGAGATACGGTTGAGGGACCAGTTAGAGCTCCAAAAGAGGGAGAAAGATATTTTGCATTATTGCAAGTGAGTAAAATCAATTTCGAAGAGCCAGAAAAGGCCAGACACAAGATTGCATTTGACAACCTTACACCTTTATATCCTGACAAGCAGTTAGTGATGGAGGTTGAAACAACTAAAGTTGAGAAAAAAGCAGATCTTACTCCAAGATTAATTGACCTGGTCAGCCCAATTGGAAAAGGCCAAAGATCTATAATAATTTCTCCACCAAAAGCAGGAAAAACAATGATCTTGCAAAGTATTGCAAATTCAATAGCAAAAAATTATCCAGAATGTTACTTGATAGTTTTGCTGATTGATGAGCGTCCAGAAGAAGTAACTGATATGCAAAGAACAGTAAAAGGAGAAGTAATTAGCTCTACTTTTGATGAACCTGCACAAAGACACGTTGCTGTTGCAGAAATGGTCATCGAAAAGGCCAAAAGACTTACTGAGCACAAAAAAGATGTTGTCATTTTACTAGATTCAATAACCAGGTTAGGCAGAGCATATAACGCAGTAATTCCGAGCTCGGGAAAAGTATTAACAGGTGGAGTTGATGCAAATGCACTCCAGAGACCAAAAAGATTCTTTGGTGCAGCTAGAAATATTGAAGAAGGTGGTTCACTAACAATTATTTCTACAGCCTTGATCGACACAGGTAGTAGAATGGATGAAGTAATTTTTGAGGAATTTAAGGGAACGGGTAACAGCGAAACAGTTCTTGACAGAAAAATAGCAGATAAAAGAATTTACCCAGCAATTGATATTACAAAATCAGGAACAAGAAGAGAAGAGTTGCTTTTTGATAAAAACGATCTGCAAAAAATGAACGTACTAAGAAGAATAATTGCACCTATGGGAACTATGGATGCAATAGAATTTATAAGCTCTAAATTAAAAGATACTAAAAATAATTCTGAGTTCTTTAATTCTATGAATAAGCCATCTTAGAATCTATTTATAAATATCCTAGCTCTCTCATTTCTTTTTCAAATACTTGAGCTATTTTAGCAGCATTTTCGCTTTTAACATAATTTTTCCAATTATTTTTAGGTCCTAAATAAAAAAATTTTTTTCTTTCCCCCAATTTATTTTTTGCATTTTCTTCAAATTCCCCCCTTTCTTCTTGAATACTAAAATTATCAAAAGACGTATTTTCTATAATTAAATCTATTTTCTTGTTTGAAACATTTAATTCAAAAAATTTAGAAAAATAATCTATAATTCGAGATATTTCTTTTTTAGGATTTTTTAATAAATCTTCATATTTTATTAAAAAATAATTTAAAGGAAATCTTTTCCAGGAATTATAATGGTTACTCCACGAAGATAAAAATTGTGGTATATCGTGATTTTTAAAACCTATCCAATTAAATTCATTAAAAAGCATATCGAGTGATTGCTCCTGTGTTGTGTGGGAATAATGATTGTTTATTGATGTTAAAATATTTCTTGGATCTCTCACTATGTGAATAACACCAATTGAATTTTTTTTGTTAGTAAATAAAAAATCCTCATTTTCTAATTTTATTTTGCAGAGCATGTTATGAGTTTTAAGAACATTTATTTTATTATTATGGTTTATATTCATTTGTGATATTTCCCAATTTTTTATTGTATGATCAATTACAAGTTTTTTTTGTTCATTATTATAATTACCACTTGAAGGAATAACCGGCAGATCTTTAATATCTTTCCTAGATGGATATCTTTTTATCCTTGATAAGTTTTTAAATACGTTATTTTTATCTTTAATATCGTTATAAATTATTTGATTTACTATATTTCTCACCCATGTGTTCCCACTTTTTGGATAAGAAGCGAGCCATATAATCATTTAAAAAATATATTAAATATAATTAAATCCATCTATAATATATTTATGACTATTTATGCGTTATCAAGCGGGCCGGGCATTTCTGGGGTGGCTGTAATTAGAATCTCAGGAAAAGAAACTTCAAGCATTATTAGACTTCTTACTGGTAAAGCCATCCCAAAACCAAGGGTAGCAACATTAAGAAATATCAACAAAATCAACACTTCTGAGCCGATAGATGAAGGGTTAATACTATGGTTTCCTGGGCCTGAGAGCTATACAGGCGAAGATATGGCTGAGATTCAGGTTCATGGTAGTAAAGCCGTTGTGGATGCTTTGCACTCTTCCCTTTCAAATATAGAAAATTGTAGATTAGCTGAGCCAGGTGAATTTACAAAATTAGCATTTCAAAATGGAAAAATAGATTTACTCAAAGCAGAAAGCATCGCTGACTTAATTTCATCTGAAACTGAAATTCAAAGACAACAAGCGATTAAGACAATGAATGGAAAATCAGCATATCAATTTAATTTCTTAAGAGAAAAACTTTTAAAAATTTTATCGCATGTTGAAGCTAAAATTGATTTTCCAGATGAGGATTTACCTAATAATATTTTAGATCAAATTAAAAATAGTTCAGATGAAGTAATAATTAAAATTAAAAAAATATTAGACGATCAGAAAGTTGGAGAAAGAATTAGAGAAGGTTTTAAGATCGCAATTCTTGGTCCTACCAATGCAGGGAAATCTAGTTTAATAAATTATTTATCAAATAGAGATGTTGCAATTGTTTCTGAAATAGCTGGCACTACAAGAGATGTTATCGAAACTCATCTTAATATAGATGGTTATCCTGTAATAATATCTGATACCGCAGGAATAAGAGAATCTAAAGATGAGATAGAAAAAAAAGGTATTAAATTATCTTTAAATAGAGCTGAAGAAGCAGATTTAAAGCTTGTAGTGGTAGATGCAAAAATCCTTGATTTTACTGATATTTTGAAGGGTTTATTAGATGAAAATGCAATTTTAGTTATAAACAAGTCAGACCTTTTAGAAAAAGATATTGATCCAGAAATTATAAAAACAAATCATGTTTTAATCTCAATTAAAGAAAATAAAAACATCGAGGAATTAATTTTAAAAATAAAAAATAATTTAAAAAATAAATTTATTTCAAGTGATGATATTTTAATTACCAGGGAAAGACATAGGCAACATTTGCAACAATGTTTAAATCATTTAAATAATTTTAATCAAAAAAAAGAAATTGAAGATTACGATAAAGCTGCAGAAGATTTAAGATTAGCTACTCGACATCTGGGTATGATTGTTGGAAAAGTTGATGTAGAGGAGATATTAGGTAGTATTTTCAACGATTTTTGTATCGGCAAGTAATACCCTATTTTGCTGGTTTTTTGCACTTTTTTATCAAAATACGTTGATAAATAAAGCTTATTTACAAAAAATTAAGCCTATCTTGTAAATTATATAATCACATATAGATTTGGGTTATGAAAAATGATTTGTCATTTGATGTAGTTGTAATTGGAGGAGGCCATGCTGGATGTGAAGCTGCTGCAGCTTCTGCTCGTCTAGGAGTGAACACTGCCCTATTTACTCATAAAATAGAAACTATCGGTGAGATGTCTTGTAACCCGGCAATAGGAGGCTTGGGTAAAGGTCATTTGGTTAGAGAAATAGATGCCCTTGATGGTGTTATGGGAGATGTAGCTGATAAATCAGGTATACAATTTAGATTATTAAATAGAAGTAGAGGGCCTGCAGTCAGAGGACCAAGAACTCAATCTGATAGATCACTATACCGTAAATATATGCAAGAAAAATTGCTAAACTATTGTAATTTAAGCGTTTTCTCTGATCCTGTTATAAAGTTTATTTTCGATAAAAATTCAATAAGTGGATTTGAAACTAAAGAAGGCAAGGAAGTTCTATCTAACAAGATAATACTCACAACAGGCACTTTTTTAAATGGTTTGATACATATAGGTGACGAAAGAACTCCTGCTGGAAGATACGATGAAAAACCCTCTACAGGTTTAAGTGAACAATTAGCAAAATATGATTTTAAAATTGGAAGATTAAAAACTGGGACTCCACCAAGACTAGATGCAAGAACAATTAATTTTGAAAACTTAGAGGAACAATTTGCAGATGACGATCCTTATTTTTTTTCATTCTTAACTAAAAAAAATTTGAACAAACAAGTGTCCTGCCGAATGACATACACAAACGAGAAGGTTCATAAAATCATAGAAAAGAATTTATCTAAGAGTGCTATGTACTCAGGTAGTATAAAAGGAGTAGGACCAAGATATTGTCCATCTATAGAAGATAAGATAGTCAAATTTGCTGATAAAGTTCGTCACCAGATATTTTTAGAACCAGAAGGTCTAAATGATCACACAATTTACCCAAATGGTATCTCCACATCGCTTCCAGCTGATGTTCAACAAGAAATATGTAATAATATCAACGGTTTAGAAAATGTTAATATATTAAGACCTGGATATGCAATAGAATATGACTATATAGATCCACGTGAACTATTCTTAACTCTTGAAACCAAGAAGATAAGCAATCTTTATCTTGCTGGCCAAATTAACGGTACAACAGGATATGAGGAAGCTGCCGCTCAAGGCCTTATAGCAGGAGTAAATGCTGCCTTATCTGTTAAAAAATTAGAACCATTTATACTTGATAGATCTGACGCCTATATTGGAGTAATGATAGATGATTTGGTGACAAAAGGGGTGGCTGAGCCATATCGAATGTTTACATCAAGAGCAGAATACCGATTAAGTTTGAGATCTGACAATGCTGATCAAAGATTAACCGCAAAGGGAATTGATATTGGTTTAATAGGCAAAGAGAGAAAAGATTTATATCTGAGTAAATTTGATCAAATTAGACAAATAAATCTAAAAATGAATGAATCTAGTATTTCACCATCTAAAGCAGAAAAATTTGGGATTAAAATAGCGAAAGATGGAATATTGAGGTCTTCAAATGAGGTGCTAACTCAAAAAGACGTAAATATGAGTAAAATTAGAGAAATATGGCCTGAAATACCCTATTTTAGTAAAGAAATTGATGAACAAGTAGAAATTAATGCTCATTACAGGGGGTATTTAAAGAAGCAAAAAGCAGATATTTTAGCATTTAAGAGGGACGAGAACTTAATTATTCCTGATAAAATTAATTATGATGCGCTTTCAGGTTTGTCTAATGAGGTTAAAGCTAAATTTAAGGAAATAAAGCCTAAAACTCTGGGTCAAGCTTTAAGAATTGATGGAATAACCCCAGCAGCTGTATATATTTTGTTGTCACATGTAAAAAGAAAGTCTATTAAGCATATAGCTTAATGGATCAAGAAATTTTAAATTCTTACTCTAGACTCAATGATCTAAATGTTTCACGTGAAACATTTTTAGACTTTGAAAACTATATATCTCTGATTCTGGAAAAAAATAAAAAAATTAACATAATTGGTCAAAATACAGCATCAAAAAATGCAATAATTGAGCGTCATATTATAGATTCAGCACAAATAATTGATTTTGTTGATTTAAATTGCAATACAACCACAGATTTAGGTTCCGGAGCTGGTTTACCAGGAATTATAGTAGCAATTATACTAAAAAACATGAAAAATAAAATGAATGTGCATCTATATGAAAAAAGCTACCATAAAAGCCACTTTTTGAAAGAAGTTTCAGAAAAATTAAATTTAAATACAAAAGTTTTTCAAAAAAATATTTTTGAGATAAAAAATTTAGAGACAGGAACAATTATGTCGAGAGCATTTAAACCTATGCCTGTTGTTTTAGATTTAGTTTATGAAAATTTTTCGAAATATAAAAATTTAATTTTCTTTATGGGTAAAAGCGGAAAAAAAGTTTTTGAAAATTCTAAAAAAAAATGGAATTTGGAATATATAGAAAAGAAAAGTTTAACAAGTAAGGACTCATTTTTGATAAATATAAAAAAAATTAAAAAAAAAAATTAAAAGTAAATTTAAAAAAATTAAATGCAAATTATTTCAGTCATAAATCAAAAGGGTGGGGTAGGAAAAACAACCACTGTAATTAATCTTGCTGCTGGTTTATCACAACTTAATAAAAAAATTTTAGTTATTGATCTAGATCCACAGGGAAATGCTACTACAGGCCTTGGATTATCAAATACGGATAACTCAAGCGATACAATTTATGGTGTGCTGAACGGAACTAAGGAAATTTATCAAGTAATAAAGAAAACACAGTTTGAAAATTTGGATCTGATAACCTCTAACGTTGACTTATCAGGTCTCGAAGTTGAAACAGCCAATGATACTAATAGAGCATTTATTTTGAAGCATAAATTAGCCGCCTATTTAAACAATTATAGAGGGGCTTATGATTATATATTAATTGACTGTCCGCCTTCCCTTAGTTTATTGACTGTTATGGCCCTCGTATGCTCAGGTTCACTTTTGGTCCCTTTGCAGACAGAATTTTTTGCACTTGAGGGTTTAACACAGCTTATGAAAACGATCGAGAGGATAAAAGTAAGTTTGAACCCAGAATTAAAAATCAGAGGTATACTTTTAACGATGTACGACAAAAGAAATAAATTATCTTCACAAGTTGAAAAAGAAGCTAGAGATTATTTTAGTGAAAAAGTTTACTCAACAGTAATACCGAGGAACGTTAGATTATCAGAGGCACCTTCTCATGGAATGCCAGTTTTGATTTACGATAAATCATGTCCAGGTAGTAAGTCGTATTTTAGTTTTACAGATGAATTTATAAATCAAGAAAGAACAATAGGGAGTGCTGCTTAATGGACAAAATTAAAAAAGGCTTAGGAAGAGGTTTGTCCTCATTGATTGGTGAAGCAAAAGTAGAACCTCAAACTAATCAATTGCAAGTAAGTGATCTTATTCCAAACAAATATCAACCAAGAAAAATATTTGATGAAAATAATTTACAAGATTTAACCAATTCAATCAAAGAAAGAGGAATGATACAGCCAATCATTGTTAGAAAATCAAATAACGATAAATTAAAATTTGAGATAATAGCAGGAGAGAGAAGGTGGCTTGCAGCTCAAAGAGCAGGTCTTCATAATGTACCTGTTGTTATTACAGAAGCTGATGATTTAAAATCTTTAGAATTTGCAATTGTTGAAAACGTGCAAAGGCACGACCTAAATCCATTGGAAGAAGCCCAGGGTTACAAAAGATTGATTGATGAATTTTCATATGACCAAGAGAAGGTATCAAAATTTATTGGTAAAAGTAGAAGCCATATAACCAACTCATTGAGACTCTTAACATTGCCTGAGGATGTAATAAAATTGATTGAGACACGAAAAATTACTGCTGGTCATGCTAAAATTTTAGTTGGACTTCCTAACGCAAGCTTTGTAGCTGCTAAAATTCTAGAAAAAAAATTATCTGTTAGACAAACTGAAACTTTTGTAAAAATCTTTAAAAATAAAAAAATAAAATCAAACAAAACAAAGGATACCAATATTATTGCTCTAGAACTCTCAATTTCTAATAAAATTGGTTTAAATGTAGATATTCAGAATAATAAAAGAAATAAAGGAAAAATTTCTTTCGAATATAAAGATGTAGAGCAGCTAAATAGAATTATCGATATTGTTAAAGCTAATTATTGAAATTAAGTTACTTCCCTTAAAATAAAATCAGTTACTATATTTATAGAATTATTAATATTTTTTTTTACATTTAATTCAATTTCATTTAACTTGAAAATTAAATTTTTTATACTTTTTGGGTTGTGAATATAAATCTGCTGTTTAGTGATATCTTTATCTTTCCAAAATATTTGTGGTTTTGCTGAAGACAACGTTTTATCTATGTCTTTGTTTTTTTCAAATTCTCTTGAAAGTAAAAGAACTCTTTTTGATTTACTCAAAAGAGATCTAAGAATTAATATACAGTCTTCGTTATTAAAATTATTTTCGTTTAGAATACTTGTTGTCTTTTTTTTATTTTTAGCTAAACAAAAATTTACAAGCTCTGAAATGTCATGATTTTCAATCAAATTGGTTAACTTAATTATATCTTCTTCACTTATTTTTGATTTATTTAATAAAAAAAGCTCAATTTTATTTAATTCATTATTCAAAACTTCTCTATCACCGTTACATTTACTTATAATTAAATTAATATTTGATTGTGAAATATAAATTTTTTTTCCATTAAAAAATTTTGTAGCTATGTTGGTTAATGTCCTTAGAGTATCTGGATAGAAACTTACACATAATAAATTTTTACTTTTTTCAAAAAAATTTCTTAATTTTGATTTTTTATCAAGTATGGAAGAATTTATAATAATGAAAATGTCACTTAGTTTTTTTTCACATATGTCTTCTATAGTTGAAAGAATTTTATTTGTAGATCTTTTGATTATAAAAAGTTTTTCATTTTCAAACATAGATTTGGATAAAATTTGATTGTAAAACTCATCTATATTTTCAAGAATTTGTCTTTCATCATAATTAATTATCGTTTTTTCTTTATTACCTAAAATGATATTGGATATTGCTTCATTCTTAGCCCCTTCATTTTCGCCATGAAATAGAATTAGATTATTCTTATTAATATCTATTTTATTAATTTCAGATGATTTTAATATCATTCTAAAGAAATTAGTTTTAGTACTAACTTATCTTTTGTAGATTTTGATAAATTTTTTTTAATTATATCCTCATATTTTTTAAGTTCAAACGTATCTGAAGAATTTTTCATCTTAAAACTTTCTTTAAACAGGGCTTTATCTGTTTTATCTCCATAATTAATATTTACATTTGTAATAAGTGTGAGTTGAAATTCTTCTGGTTTGCCTGTTGCATCTTTAGTGTTTATTCTTTTTTCATAATTTGAATTTATAATCAAATTAAACAACTTATTTCCATCTGATTTAAAATAAGTTTTAAGTTCAGATTTAATTAGATTGTTCAATTCTTTATCACCACTCATTTCAATTATTGTAATTTTAATTTTTTCTTTTGTATTATTTTTGTATACGGCCGTGTAACCACATTGTGTTAGAAAAAATAAAATACCTATCCATATAATTGTTTTCATATTTAAATAATAATATTTATTAATTTATTTTTAATATAAATATTTTTTTTTATTTCTTTATTTTCAAGATATTTATACAAGTTTTTATTATTCAAAATTATTTTAAATAATTCTTTTTCGTCAATATCTTTTTTGATGTTTATCAAACCTCTTTTTTTACCATTTATTTGAACAACTACGTCTGAATTTTTTTCTTCAAGCAATTTTTCATCGTAAGTTGGCCAAACTATATTAGCTTTTTCATTCATCATTTCTAAGCATTCACTTGAAAAGTGTGGAATAATAGGAATTAGTGCAGTTAGTATTTTTTTATAATTTTCTTTTAATGTATTTGGTTTGTAATTATTTGTAATTTCTTTGTTATAATAGTTGTAGGCTTCGTGAAGATTGGCAATAATAACATTGTAATTAAAATCATTAAGATTACCTGTAATTTTTTTTATAAATTTATGAGTATATTTTGTTAAATCATTGCTTTTATCCTCTGAGTGTTTCTTTTTAATTTCATTATTAATTTTTAAATTTAAATTCCATAATTTTTGAATAAACTTGAATGATGCTATAATGCCTTCCTCAGACCATTGAACATCTTTTTCTGGAGGGCTATCTGATAAAATAAATAATCTTGCTGCATCAGCTCCATAATTAGCAATAATGTTTTCAGGATCTATGGTATTTTTTTTAGATTTAGACATTGACTCACTAGGACCTACAATTATTCTAGATTTATCTTTCTTTAAATATTTTTCTCCTTCTATAGTTTCAATTTCTTCAGGACTGACCCAGTTGTTATTTGTATCTTTATAAGTTTCATGACAAACCATACCTTGAGTGAAAAGACCATTAAATGGTTCTTTGATATTAAATTCCTTGTTATCATAAGAAATTGCGTGCATGAAAAATCTTGAATAAAGTAAATGTAAAATTGCATGTTCAACACCTCCAATATATTGATCAACTGGCATCCAGTAATCAATTTCATCTTTATTGAATCCATATGTTTTTTCGTTTGGTGAACAAAATCTCAAAAAATACCATGAAGAACATACGAAAGTGTCTAGAGTATCTGTTTCTCTAGTCAATTTTTTTCCATTAATTTCTACCTCTTTCCAATCTTTTTGACTATCTAAAGGATTGCCCTTTACTTTTAAATTAATATTTTCTGGTAGCTTAACTGGAAGCATTGATTTTGGTATTGGTTTGACATTTCCATTATCATCATAAGCTACTGGTATTGGACATCCCCAGTATCTCTGTCTAGAAACACCCCAATCTTTTAGTCTAAAGTTAATCTGTTTTTTTCCTAGTTTTTTTTCTTCTAAAATTTTTATTGTTTCAATAATAGAATTTTTAGGTGCTTCTAAACCATTTAAAAAATCTGAATTAATTATAATTCCTGGTCCAGGATATGCTTCTTTATTTACATTAAATCTTTCATCTTGGTCTTTAGGTCTTACAACTGTTTTAATTTCTAGGTTATATTTTTTTGCAAAATCAAAATCTCTTTGGTCATGAGCTGGACAACCAAAAACAGCCCCAAATCCATAATCCATAAGAACAAAATTTGCAAAATATACTGGAACTTTTTGATTGGGATTCAAGGGGTTTATAGCCATAAGCTTTGTTTTAAATCCTATTTTGTCACCAACAGCTATAGCCTCCTCAGTAGTTCCAGTTTTTGAACATTCAGTTCTAAATTTAATAAAATTCTTATCATCATTAAAATATTTTGATATTTCATGGTCTATAGAAACAGCTAAAAAAGATAAACCGAAAAGAGTGTCTGGTCTTGTAGTAAAACATTTTATATTTTGAACTGGTAAATTTCCCTCAATTTTAAAATTAATTTCACATCCAAAAGATTTTCCTATCCAATTTTTTTGCATGGTTTTAACTTTATTTGGCCAATTCTCCAATTTATCCAAACCATCTAATAGCTCTTGAGAAAATTTAGAAATATTGAAAAACCATTGACTTAATTTCTTTCTCTCTACTAAAGCTCCTGAACGCCAGCCCTTACCATCGATAACTTGTTCGTTTGCTAAGACTGTTTCATCAACAGGGTCCCAATTTACATAATTTTCTTTTCTATAAACTAATTTTTTTTCTAAAAGTTCTAAAAAAAACATTTGTTGATGTTTATAATAATCATCTGAACAAGTTGAAATTTCTCTATCCCAGTCAATAGATAAACCAAGTTTTTTTAATTGTGATTTCATATTTTGGATATTAGTTTCAGTCCACAATTTAGGATCAAGATTATTTTGTTTTGCAGCATTTTCAGCTGGCATCCCAAATGAATCCCATCCCATAGGATGAAGAACATTGAATCCTTGTAACGTTTTAAATCTCGCAAGCACATCACCGATTGTGTAATTCCTTACATGACCCATATGTATTTTACCAGAGGGGTATGGAAACATTTCTAGACAATAAAATTTTTTTTGAGATTTATTTATTTTTGTTTTGAAACTTTTATTTTTTTCCCAAAATTTTTGCCATTTTTTTTCTATAGATTTAAAATTATATCGTTCCACAAAAATAATTAATTTTTAAGACCACTACCCTTGTATGGCTTAAAATTTTTATCTTTTGTTTGTTTTTGGTATACAGCAGCTTTTTTTAAAATTTGAGTTTTGAGTTCTTCTACTAATTTACTTTCTCTCTTTGACGTTACACATTTCATATTCGCATCACATAATTTATAAAAAATTTTGATATCTATTGCATCAGACCTCACTTCATTGCTCAAGAATCTAATGGTTATTTTTATAAAGTTTTCCTGATCTTCTGAATACCAATCTGAAATAATTATTCCACCACTGTAATTTGCAGAAATTAATGGTATGAAATCAATTGTATCTAATGAAGCTCTCCATAATTCATTTGAGCTTGCAAATTCAAAATCACCACCACCAGATTTACCTTTAAACATGTTGTCTAATCTAAAGCCCTTCCCTTCTTCCAAATTTTTTTTAACTCTTTTTTGTGGTTCTGGAGGATTTTCCCTAGCATCGCCGCCCGGTAAAAAAGTATCGTTCTTTCCGCACGCCTGTAATAGTATTACAATTAGCAACAAAACAATTGATTTCTTCATTTTTTAAGAGTTATAAATAAAATTTATTGAGTTAAATATCTCTAATTATACATAATTTTTAAAAAATTAAGTAAATTCATAATAAATTTAAGTGTTAAATATGTTGTAAAAATGCAACATATATCGATTTTTTATTATTTTTAATTGGGTTTTTATCTAATTTTTATCAAAAAATGCTAATTAGGCCTGTTTATTATTAATAATAAAACTAAACAAAGGAGTAATTAATATGAACAATTTAAAAAAAGTTGGTTTATCAGCTTTAGCAGGTTCATTAGTTGCTATGTCTGCAAACGCAGCAGATATATCATTTAGTGGTGGTGCTTCAGTTGGTATGTACCAAGAGTCTGAAAACGACAAGACTCTTTTCTACAACAATGACAGTGTAACAATTACTGTTTCAGGTGAAACTGATGGTGGTCTTATGATTACTAACACTATGGAATTAGATGGTTCTTCTGCAGCAGCAGGTGGATTTGACAATTCTTCAACTACAATATCTATGGATGGAATGGGTAAAATTACTTACGCAAGACACGGTGGTGATTCTATG
Source organism: Candidatus Pelagibacter sp. FZCC0015 (assembly GCF_007833635.1). Classification (NCBI taxonomy): domain Bacteria; kingdom Pseudomonadati; phylum Pseudomonadota; class Alphaproteobacteria; order Candidatus Pelagibacterales; family Candidatus Pelagibacteraceae; genus Candidatus Pelagibacter; species Candidatus Pelagibacter sp. FZCC0015. The sequence continues at coordinate 517,690 of NZ_CP031125.1, read as the reverse complement.
GTAGGTCAGTGGGACTCTGTTGCTCCAACTGCATATGAAGAAGTATGGGATGTAGTAGAAACATCTGCTTCAGCAGCTAACAATGTAATTGGTGGAAAAGCTGGAAATGGTTTATGGAGATATGACTCTCCATCAATTTCTGGTGTTTCTATCGGATTCACTTATGACAGTACAGTTAATACTGGTACAGTAAGTTCATACTCAGATATGGGTATTTCTATTGCACCAGAAATGGTTGAAGGATTCTCAGCTGGTTATGCAACTGGTGAATACACAGAAACTGCAGCTATCGGTGATGTAGACGTATCAACTCTATGGGTTAAATACGCTTATGGTCCAGTAACTGTTTCTTACCAAGAGTCAGAAGAAGATGCAACAACTGCAGCTAACTCTAACGACTCTGAGGAATGGGGTATCTCATACGCAATAAGCGATGATCTATCAGTTTCTTACGGTCAACACGAGCATAATGATGGTACTGATTCATCAGGTGATATCCAAGAATCAACTGGTATGTCAATTTCATACACTATGGCTGGAACAACAATTGCTGCTTCGTTTAACGAAACAGACAATGCAGACGGTGTTACATCAGAAGATACTGAAGGTTACGAAATTAACGTATCATTTGCGTTCTAATTTAGTATAAATTTTTTTAGAAAAGGCCCCTTTCTAGGGGCCTTTTTTTTTATTCAAAATATGAAATACCAGCAAAACACCTTTGATTTAAAAGTGGTATTTTTTTTATATTTTTTTTAGAAATTCCACCTAATACTACAATTTTTTTTTTTGTAATTTTGGTCAGTAATTTAAATTTATTTATTCCTAAATAGTTTTTATTTTTTTTAAATAAGGATGATATAAAAATTTTATCAGCTTCTTGATTTTCTTTAATTCTAATTTCTTTTAGATTGTGTGCAGACCCTAAAATTTGAAAGTTTTTTTTGTATGAATATGATAAGTGTTTAAAGCTTTTATTAAAAGCAGGAATATAAGCACCATCTAAGTTTAACTTTAGTGCTAATTTAATATTATTAGCTAAATAAAACTTCATACCTTTTTTTTTGCAATATTTGTTAATTTTGGAAATTAATTCTTCATTATGTATCTTTGAAGTATAATTTCGATAAATTATAACAGTTTGCTTGTCTTGTTTATCGATATAATTTGTATCAAATTTACTTATAAAGTAATATTTTTTGAACATACTTTTATGCATAACACCGTTCACAATTTATTAAAAATTCAAAATAGAATTAAAGATCATTTGAATATTTTGAACATTACTAAATTTCCTAAAATTATAGCAGTTTCAAAGACTTTTAAAATTGATAAAATTTTACCTTTAATTGATAGTGGTCATATAGATTTTGGTGAAAATAAAGTTCAAGAAGCTTTAGAAAAGTGGACCGAAGTTAAAAAAAATAATTCTGAAATTAAATTGCATATGATTGGGAAATTACAAACAAACAAAGTAAAATTTGCAGTACAATTATTCGATTACATCCATTCTGTTGATAGTGAAAAACTTGCAAAAAAAATTGCAGAGGAGGAGTCCAAAATTAATAGAAAAACAAAAATTTTTTTACAAGTAAATATTGGTGATGAAAAACAAAAATCTGGTGTTAATAAAAGTGAAATTGAGAATTTAGTAACATATTGTAAAAAAATAAATTTAAATATTTTAGGATTAATGTGCATTCCCCCTGCTAATATTGAACCAGCAGTGTATTTTGAAGAAATGAGTTCATTGAATAAATCATTTAACTTTGATGAACTTAGTATGGGAATGTCTTCTGACTATTTAAAAGCAGCAAGATATAACTCAACGTACCTTAGAATAGGGGCAAGCATCTTTGGCCAAAGATCCTAAAGTATCTTTATTTTAGAATTTTTTTTTAAAAGTTTTAACATTATTAAAAAATCTTTTTTATTTAATGCAATACAGCCAGCGGTCGGCTTATAATTTTTGGTTAAATGAATAAATATACAACTTCCATTTCCAAGGACTGGATTACTATAATTATACTTAATTGGAATAAATAAGTCATATTTATTATCTTTTCGTAAAAGTTTTTCATGTTTAAATTTAGATGGTATTTTTATAAGTTTGTTATAATATTTTTTGGAAGTAACATCATTGCACCAACCTAAATTTTTTTTAATATTTAAGCATTTTAAATAGGTTTGTGGTTTTTTGACTCTATCTTTTCTAAAATACAAATGCTCGATTCTAAAAAAACCTTTTGGTGTTTTCATATCACCCTCTCTTTTTTTAATTGATTTACCTTTTTTTCCAATGCAGCATTTAAAATAAAAATCACCTAATTTAAGTGTATGTTTATTTTTTAGTATAATTGTCATATTGTTGTTTATATGAATAATAAGAATTTAATAATTTACCAACATCCAATTTTATATCAAATTTTTAAAGAACAGCATGAAGATTTAAATTTCACAATTTTACATGCTGAAAATAAAGAATTTTTGCTGGATAAAATTAAAAATTTAAAAAATTATTTAATTTTGTCAAAAAAAAAAATTGAAAATATTAATAATCAATTAGTTTTAAATAACTCATCAATTAAATTTTTTAAATTAATAGAAAAAATAAATATAGAATTAATTAAAAACAACTTTATTAACCAATCAGAGTTTATTGTTAAGGACTATTTCATTGATTTAAATTCAAGACAAATGTCAAAAAATGGCAAAAAAGTAAATTTAACAGAAAAAGAAGTTGATACAATTATTTATATTTCAAATGCAAAAAAACCTATCAGTGCAAAAGAACTTGAAAAATATGTATGGCAGTATAAATCAGATATAGAAACACACACCGTAGAAACTCACATATATAGGTTAAGAAAAAAAATTCTTAAAATTTTTGATGATAAAAATTTTCTATTAAGTGGAAAGAATGGATATAAAATAATTTAAAATTATTTAAAAATTGGATTTAATTTATGAATTTAAATAATAAGATAACCATAATAATTATTCTCTATAATTCATCGAATTTAATTTTTGATTGTTTAAAATCTCTATCTAATTTTAAAATTATAATAGTAGATAATGGAAAAAATATTAATGTATTAAGTGAAATAAAAAAAAAAAAAAATATAAAAGTAATTTCAAAAAATAAAAATCTAGGTTTTGGGAATGGTGTTAATTTTGCCTTTAATGAAGTTCAGACAGAATATTTTCTATTATTAAATCCCGACATAGTTATAGATGAAAAATCAATTTTACTTCTTTTAAATACTGCATTAAGTTATGAAAATTGTGCAATAGCTGCTCCGCTTAACGTTCCCGATAAAGATAGTTATGGAATTTTACCTGAAAAAAGAAATATTTATGAAAAAAATAAATTATATTTTAAGGATAATATAAAAAAAAACCTTATACCAGTCGGTGAAATTTGTGTAGATGTCTCAAAAGGGTGTGCACTTTTAATAAAATCTAAATATTTTTATGAGGTCAATTTATTTTCAAAAAAATATTTTTTATTTTGGGAAGAGATTGATCTATGTAGAAAATTTTTAAATAGGAAGTTATCAATTATTGTTAATCCAAATTCTCTAGCTTTTCATAAACAAGGAAAATCTAGCAAGTTTAGTATAAGGAATTTTTTTGTACGATGTTATCACAGTGAATTATCGCCCTTATATTATTTTAATATTAAAAAAAGTTCTCTATATATTTATAAAAATATTTTAAAATATTTATTTAGAACGCTAAGTTACTTGTTAATATTTAATCTCAAAAATTCAATTAAAAATTTTTCTAAGCTTTCAGCAAATATATTTTATGTATTAAAATGAAAAATAAATTATTAAAAAAAAATCCTTTAATAAGAAATTTATTTACACAAAAATACAAACCAAAAATAGTTAAACCTAAAAAGGGGAAGGGAAGTTTTAAAAGAAAGAAAAGTTAAATTAGAGCCTTGCTCCAATTTGTTGTATTACCCTTGTTGCCATTTCAGTACCTTTCTCAAGGCATTCTTTTGTAGATAATTTGTTAATGTACCCATGTAAAAATCCAGCAGCAAAAAGATCACCTGCGCCAGTGAGGTCAATAATTTTAAGATTTTTTTGTGTATCACTTTCAATAACCTCATTGCCATTGACTGCAACTGCACCTTTTTCACCTCGAGTTATAATAACTAATTTATTAAGTTGTTTTGAAAAATTTATGACTTCATTAAAATTATTTGCTGTAATTAAAGATGTGATTTCTTGTTCGTTAGCAAAAGTTATATCAAGTTTATTTTTAACTAAGTTTAAAAAATGAGGTTTATGCCTATCTACACAAAATAAATCAGAGAGTGACATAGCAACTTTGTTTGCATTATATATAGCTTTATCAAACGCTTTTTTGGGTTCTCCCTCATCCCATAAGTAACCTTCTAAAAATATTAGTTCACTATTTTTAATCACATCCGAACTAACATCGTTCTCATTAATTTTTCCTGCTGTTCCTAAGAAAGTACACATTGTTCTTTCAGAGTCAGGAGTTACTAATATTAGACAAGTTCCAGTTGGCAATTCTTCTTTTTTTTTTGAATAAAAATACTCCACTTTTTCTTTTTTTAAACCATCCTCATATTTAATACCAAATTCATCATCAGAAATTTTACCTACAAATCCAACTTTATTACCAAGTTGAGATAATCCAACTATAGAGTTTGCAACAGATCCTCCAGAGACAGTTTTTTCAATTTTAAGATTTGTTAATAAATTTTTGAACTCATTTTCATCAAAGAATAATTTCATCGTACTCTTTGTAAGATTATTTTTGGTGATAAAATTGTCATCTACTTTACAAATGACATCTACAATTGCGTTTCCTATTCCTAAAATTTTCATATTAAGCTTTTTTGGTAATAACAGGTTTTTTTCTATTTGGGTAGCAAGTAGTACATATTTCGCAACTTAAACCATAACAATCTCTTGCCTTACAATATTCTCTACCATAAAAAATTATTTGCAAATGAAGCTTTGACCAAGTTTTTTTAGGAAATATTCTTTTTAAATCTTTTTCAGTTTGAACTACATTTTTCCCATTTGTTAAACCCCATCGTTGTGCAAGTCTATGAATATGAGTATCAACTGCAAAAGCTGGATATCCGAAGCCTTGAGACATTACTACGCTTGCTGTTTTGTGTCCTACACCAGGTAATTTTTCAAGTTCTTCAAAGGTTCTAGGAATCTTACCCTTGTGTTTTTCCAAGACTTGTTTCGACATCAAATAGATACTTTTTGCTTTAATTCTAAAAATTCCAATTTTTTGTATTAATTTTTCAATTTTTTTTCTTCCTAATTTTACAAAGTGTTCTGGTTTATAGTATTTAGGATATATATCTTTTGTTACATTATTAACATTTACATCAGTACATTGTGCTGAAAGCAGTACAGAAATTAATAGTGTGAATGTATTTTTGCTTTTTAAAGGAACAGGCGCTTTAGGGTAAATTTTATTTAGGGTTTTAATGATGATTTTTGCTTTCTGTTTTTCATTCATTATGAAAAGTTAAGCAAATCTCTCATGGAATATAATCCTGGTTTTTTTTTCATTAACCATTTAGAAGCAGTTAAAGCCCCATCTGAATAAAGGGCTCTATCAAAAGCCTCATGGTTTAATGTAATTATTTCTTTACCACTTGAGAATTTCACTTCATGTTCACCAATAATTTCACCTTTTCTAATTGAATTAAAATTAATTTTTTTTCCATAAGGGAAAGATTTTTTATTTAAGAATTTTTTACCAATTAAATTATATAAATTTTTATTTTTTCCATCAGCAATTCCTTTTCCAAGCATTAACGCAGTACCAGATGGATAGTCTTTTTTATGCTTGTGGTGTACTTCAAATATTTTGCTTAAGTATCCATCATTTAATGATTTTGATGCAATCTCAGTTAAATACATTAATAAATTTACACCTAAGCTCATATTACCAGCTTTAAGAATAGGTATTTTTTTGGAATATTTTTTAATTTGGTTTTCTTGGCTTCTAGTAAATCCAGTAGTACCAATTACTACTTTCTTCCCTAGTTTTGATGCTATTTTAAGAATTTCAATAGTACAATCTGGTACGGTGAAATCAATGATTACATCAGTTTTTTTAAATGCTTTATCAGAATTTAATTCAGGTTTAATTCCATTAAACTTTTTATTTATTAATCTATTTTCTGTAAGTGTAACTAGTTTAAAATTTTTATTTTTCTTTGAAGACTTAATTAATTGCTGGCCCATCCTACCCATACAACCTGAAATCGCTAAATTAATTTTTTTCATTTAGCTAATATTAACCTTTTTTAGAAGATTAGTCTTTTAGTTTTTCCAGAAATCTTTTGCTTTTTGAAAAAACTTTTTAATACTTGGATTAGATTTATCGTTTTCAATTTCTCTAAATTGCTCTAATAATTCTTTTTGTTTTTTATTTAAATATACAGGTACCTCTGTTTTAACTTGAACATATAAGTCTCCAAAATCGCCTCTTCTCATAAACGGCATTCCTTTACCTTTTAATCTAAATTGTTTTCCATTTTGAGTACCATCAGGAATTTTTATTTTCGCTTTTCCTCCATCAATTGTAGGTATTTCAATAGTTGTGCCCAAAGCAGCGTCTGCAAAAGAAAGTGGAAATTCAAAAAATAAATTTTCGTCTGATCTTTTAAATAAGTTGTGAGAGTTAACATTAATAAACAAATAAAGATCTCCTGTTGCTCCACCCCTGGTTCCTGCTTCACCTTTTCCTGCAAGTCTTATTCTTGTTCCATCATCCACACCTTTTGGAATTGTTACAGATATTCTTTTGGAAGCTTGTTTTTTACCCTGACCATTGCAATCATTACAGGGATTAGTAATTTCCTCACCATTTCCATTACATTGAGGACATGTTTGTTGTACAGTAAAGAAACCTTGATTGGATCTTATTCTACCATTCCCACCACAATATGAGCATCTGTCTGGGGAATAACCTGGTTTTGATCCATTTCCTTTGCAAGTCCCACATTGTTCAGATGTAGAAAATTTAATATCTTGTTTTTTTCCATGATAAGCTTCTTCAAGAGAAATTGATAAATCATACCTTAAGTCAGAACCTCTGTTATTAGATTTTCTACTTCTTGATCTTCCACCTCCTCCAAAATCACCAAAGAAATCCTCAAAAATATCTGAGAAATCCGCTCCACTGAAACCACCAAAGCCACCACCTGGTCTACCGCCACCGTTTTCGAATGCAGCGTGACCAAAACTATCGTAGTTTTGCTTTTTTTCTTTATCTGAAAGTATTCCGTAAGCCTCACTGGCTTCTTTAAATTTTTCTTCTGCTTTGGAATCTCCTGGATTTTTATCAGGATGATATTTAACAGCTAACTTTCTGTATGCAGATTTTAATTCTTCAGGACTCGCGCTTTTATTAACGCCTAGGACATCGTAATAGTCTCTTTTAGCCATCAAATTACCCCAGACAATTAAATGTCAGTTTAAGCGCTTTTTTCTTTGTTCTCGTCTTTTACTTCTTCGAAATCAGCATCAACAACATTCTCGTCTTTTTTACCTGCATCATCTCCACCATCATCTTTTCCAGATTCAGGTTTTGCACTTTGTTGTGATTTATAGATTGCTTCTCCAAGTTTCATTGAAGCCTGAACTAAAGCTTCAGTTTTCTTCTTAATATCTTCAATGTCTTCACCTTTTAAAGCTTCTTTCACTGCAGATGATGCATCTTCAATTACTTTTTTCTCTGCATCAGAAATTTTTGCTCCATGTTCTTTTAAATTTTTTTCAGTAGAGTGAATTAGAGTATCTGCTTGGTTTCTAACGTCAACAGATTCTCTTTTCTTTTTATCAGCTTCTTTATTAGCCTCTGCATCTTTTACCATTTTTTCAATTTCTTCATCACTTAGTCCGCCTGAAGCTTGGATTTGAATTTTTTGTTCTTTACCGGTTCCCTTATCTTTTGCTGAAACATTTACGATACCATTAGCATCAATATCAAAAGTAACTTCAATTTGAGGAACACCTCTTGGAGCTGGCGCAATACCTACTAATTCAAAATTACCTAAGGCTTTGTTGTCAGCTGCCATTTCTCTTTCACCTTGGAGAACCCTAATAGATACAGCTGGCTGATTGTCTTCTGCAGTTGAAAATACCTGACTTTTTTTTGTTGGAATTGTTGTATTTTTATCAATTAATTTTGTTGAAACTCCACCAAGCGTTTCAATACCTAGTGATAATGGAGTAACATCTAATAGAAGTACATCTTTAACATCACCTTGTAATACACCCGCTTGAATAGCAGCACCCATTGCAACTACTTCATCAGGATTAACACTCTTGTTAGGATCTTTTCCGAAAAAGTTTTTAACTTCCTCTAATACTTTTGGCATTCTAGTCATACCACCTACCATAACTACTTCATCAATTTCACTTGCAGTAATTCCCGCATCTTTTAATGCAGTTTTACATGGAGGCATTGTTCTAGCAATTAATTCTTCAACTAAAGCTTCAAGTTTTGCTCTAGTCATTTTTAAATTAATATGTTTTGGACCTGTTTTATCTGCTGTAATAAAAGGTAAATTTATATCTGTTTGTTCAGCAGAAGATAATTCTATTTTTGCTTTTTCAGCTGCTTCTTTTAATCTTTGTAGAGCAAGTTTGTCAGACTTAAGATCAATTCCATTATCTTTCTTAAATTCAGAAATTAAGTAATCAACAACAGCATTATCAAAATCTTCACCGCCTAAAAAAGTATCACCATTAGTTGATTTAACTTCAAATACACCATCACCCAACTCTAAAATAGAAACATCAAATGTTCCTCCACCTAAATCATATACAGCAATTTTTTTATTTTGTTTTTTATCTAAACCATAAGCTAGAGATGCAGCTGTTGGTTCATTGATAATTCTTAAAACTTCTAACCCAGCAATTTTCCCTGCATCTTTAGTTGCTTGTCTTTGAGCATCGTTAAAGTATGCTGGTACTGTAATAACAGCTTTTGTTACAGCTTGACCTAAATATTTTTCTGCTGTCTCTTTCATTTTTTGTAAAATGAATGCAGATATTTGAGAAGGTGAATATTTTTCACCTTTAGCTTCAATCCAAGCGTCACCTTTTTCGGAATTAACTATTTTAAATGGAGCAGCTTCTACATCTTTTTTTACCGTTGGGTCATCAAAATTTCTTCCAATTAATCTTTTAACTGCAAAGATAGTGTTTTCTGGATTTGTTACAGCTTGCCTTTTTGCTGGCTGTCCAATTAATTTTTCGTTTTCATCTGTAAATGCCACAACTGATGGAGTAGTTCTTGCTCCCTCAGCATTTTCTAAAACCTTAGCTTGTGTTCCCTCCATAATGGCAACACATGAGTTTGTTGTTCCTAAGTCTATTCCAATAATTTTACTCATAATTTAATGTCTCTCTTTCGTCATATAGGGTTTAAATGTGAAACTACAAGTTGATCTCATAATTATTTATTTTCTGAATTTTCCTGATTTTCCTCAGTTTTTTCTTCTTTTAATGTAACTTTTTTTGACACTCCCACTAAAGAAGGTCTAAGTAATCTATCTTTTATTGTAAAACCCTTTTGAATTTCTTGGATTATTGTTCCAGGTTCTTTTGTATCATCCTCTATCTCCATCATTGCTTGATGAAAGTTTGGATCTAGTTTTTTATTAAGGCTATCTATTGGTTTAATATTATTTTTTTCAAATATTGAGATTAGATCTTTTTTAATAATGTCTAAATGTTCTAATGTTTTCTTTAATGCTTCAGTTTCTTTTAACTTATCGTCACTTTCAAGAACATGTTTTGATCGATCCAAGTTATCAATCAAATTTAATGCTTCTTTAGCAAAACTATAGCCACCATACTCAAAAGCATCCTCTTTTTCTTTTTCAAACCTTCTTCTTTGATTTTCCATTTCAGCAAAAGTTCTTGCCACTTTATCTTCAAGTTCAGCAATTTTTTCTTCTGGAGTTGGTTCTTTGATTTCTTCTTTAGGTTCTTGGTCTGTTTCTTGCTTATTTTCTTTGATTAAATTTTCTTCAGGTTTCTCATTTTCTTTTTCTTTCATTGTATTCTTTTTTTGATCCGCAGAAGTGCTATTTTGGTTTTCCTCTTTTTCCATAGCTTCTTATATGGTAAGGATTTTAGTAATTTCTAGATGTCTAAACAAAAAATATATAAATTACTCATTGGGACTAATAACAGGGGCAAACTAAAAGAAATCAAGAGTTTATTGCCAAAAAAGATCAAAATACACTCTACATCTGAATTTAATTTAAAAAGTCCAGTTGAAAATGGCAAAACATTTAAAGAAAACTCATTAATTAAATCTAAATATTTTTCAAAAAAAACTGGATTAATATGCTTGGCAGATGACTCAGGTTTAGAAATAGATTTCTTGGGTAAAAGTCCTGGAATTTATTCTGCGAGGTGGGGAGGAAGGCATGGTGATTTTAATAAGGCTATAAGAAGAGTCTATAGAGAGCTAAACAAAAAAGATAAAAATTGGAAAAAAAAAAAAATTAAAGCTAGATTTATCTGTGCACTTTCTATTTCAAATTTAAATAAAAAAATTGCTTGTGTTTTAGGAAAAGTAGAAGGTTATATTTCAAATGAACCAAAAGGAAAAAATGGATTTGGTTATGATCCAATTTTTATTCCTTTAAAAAAAAGAAAAACCTTTGGAGAAATGGAGCCATCTCAAAAATATAAGATGGATCACAGATACCAGGCTTTTAAAAAAATTAGAAAATTTTTATAAGTTTTTTATCTTCAATTTTATAAAAATTTAATCTGTGATTAATTTTATTATTTTTGATATCAAAAATTCCTATTTTTCCTTTGAATGAATTTTTTCTTTTAAAAATTTTATTTAAGTTTTCTTTATTTGAGCTTAACGATAAATAATAAACTAAACCAACAAGATCATAACTCAATAAAGATAAATGAGTAGGATCTTCATTAAATGCGTTAAAGTATTTTATTTTGTAGCTATCAAAATTTTCTTTATCTATTGATGGATAATATAATGGTTGAATATCAGTTTCGTTTAATAAACTTTCGTCAAACCATTGATTTAAAGTTATAAAATATTTATTTTTAGGAACTACATCAGTGTATAAAAGTGATGTAGATACACTTTTTAGACTTTCATCAAAATCTGCAATTACAACAGCATCAAAATTTAAACCACCTAAAGTATATCTTTTTTCCAGCCTTTTTATTTTTTTTTCTTTATTTGGATCATTCGAATTTTTTATCCTATTTATTTCATCCTCTAAATTTTGTTTTCTTATTCTATAATTTGTAATTTCCTCTATTTGTTTCGTTAGTTTAGTAGGCTCTGTATTATATTCATAATCTTTGTAAATTTTAATTTTTGAATTTTTCATTCCTCGTTTAATTTCAAATTCATAATCTCGGATTGGTGTTAAAAAAATAGTTCTTTTTATTTGATTACTTTCTAAAAATTTTTTTATTGTATTAAATTGCGATGTAGAATTAATTCCGGCTGAGATTACATTTTTTGGAAGATCTAGAGTTTTATTTGTTAATGATAAAAAAGTTAAATTCTTCATTTCATCTAAATAAGTTAAACTTTCATAGAACACAGGACCTATAACAATTTTTATACCCATCTCACTCAATTCAAATGCTGATTTTAAAGTTTGGTTAGCTTTAGTTGCGGTATCTTTAGGAAAGATTTCAATTAAATCATTATCAATATCTTTAACAGCCAAACCAACTGCTTTAATGATGGACTCTCCAATTTCCTTATTTTCTCCTGTCATAGGTACCAATAATCCTATTTTGATTTTTTCTTGAGCATTAACGTTTGGAAAAAACAGAAAGTAAAAACTAAAAAAAATAAAATAAATAATTTTAATTAATTTGATCATTTTGATGCTAGTATAATATTTTTTAAGCTAAATTATGATTATAAAACCACAATTTAAATTAAAAGAATACGAAAATGGCCTTTATCTGGTATCAACTCCTTTAGGAAATCTAAAAGATATAACATTAAGAGCAATTGAAGTTTTACAGCAATCTCATTATATTTTATGTGAAGATACTCGTGTTTCAAAAAATCTTTTAGATAAATATCAAGTAAAATCAAAATTAATTTCAAATCATAAATTTAATGAGAAAAAAAATGTAATTAAAATTATCGAATTCCTAAAATCTGGAAAAATAATTTCTTTGATATCAGATGCTGGTACGCCTAGTATTTCTGATCCTGGTTCAATTTTAGTTAATGAGTGTATTAATAACGAGATTAAAATATTTCCCATTCCCGGACCTTCGGCTGTTGCCGCAGCTGTTTCAATTAGTGGTTTTTCAGATAAATTCTTGTTTTGTGGATTTTTACCAGACAAAAAACAGCAATTATCTAATGAATTAAAAAAATTCTCAGAATTTGAAAATTCCTTAGTTTTTTTTATTTCTCCAAAAAAAATTAATAAAATCATACCTGAAATAAAAAAGAATTTTGAAGGAAGAAAGATAGTTTTTTGTAGGGAAATAACAAAAATATACGAAGAATTTATTAGAAAAAATGTAAATGAATTGGAATTATTTGAAAAAGAACCAAAAGGTGAGCTTACTGTTGTTATTTCTGAAAAAAAAATAAATAAAAATTTATCTGAAAAATTAACTGAATCAGATATTAATATAATTAAAAAAATGATTAATAAATTATCTACTAAAGAAATTACTGAAATTTTAAGTCAGAGTACTAATGTTCCTAAAAAAGAAATATACAATTATTGTTTAGAATTAAAAAATGAAAAGTAAATTATTAATTTATATCTTTATAAGTTTTATTTTAACTGCATGTGTTGGAGTCGGTTCTAAAGGTCTTTTTGGAACTGGTGTGTCAGTTGCTCTGGACCCTAGAACAGTTGGCACCCAAATAGATGACTCGATTATGCAAAAAAGCATAAGTGCAAAAATTTTGGCAAAAGATAAAAAATATCTTTTAGCTGTAAAAACTAAAGTTTTAGATGGAAGAATTTTTGTTACCGGAAAAGTAGACAGCCCAGAAGAAAAATTAATGATTACAAAATTAGCATGGGAAACCAAGGGCGCTAGATCTGTCAGAAATGATATTAAAATTAAGGAAGAGTTTAATTTTAAACAATCTGCAAAAGATGTATTAATAACATCACAACTTAGAACAGCTATAATTGTTAATAAAAATATTAAGGCAACCAATTATCAAATAGATACCTATAAGAAGAAAATTTACATTTATGGAATTGCCCTAACTTCAGAGGAAAAAGATTTAGTTATAAGTGAAGCAAAAGAAATACTTGATGTTGAAGACGTGATCGCAAGTATAATACTTGTTGAAGATTTGAGAATTCAAAGAGATTAATTATTTTTTGTAATCAATCACTTGGGAAGAATAAGCGGCAATTGATGCCAGGTTAAGTATCTCAGAAGTTGATGATCTTAAAGGAGCAATTTCAATTGGAAGACCAAGTCCAATTAGTAATGGCCCAATAACTTTTGTTTCTCCAATTGTTTTCATCAGTTTATATGAAATTGCTGCACTATGCTGTCCAGGCATTATTAAAATATTTGCTTTACCAACTATCTTTGCAAAAGGATAAAGTTCCTCATACTCTGGATTAAGAGCAACATCAGGCTGCATATCTCCATCAAATTCAAAGTCTACTTTTCTTTCTTTTAATATTTCAACAGCGCTCCGAATATGTTTTGTTCTACTAGTAAGGGGTTGTCCAAATGTAGAGTGGGATACAAAAGCAACTTTAGGATCAAATCCAAAAAGTCTAACTACTCTTGCAGTAGATATAGCAATTTCAGCCATTTGTTCAGAAGTTGGATATTCATGGACACTTGTATCACCAACAAAAATAGTTCTTCCTTTATGAACGATCATGTTTAATCCAAACATAATTTCACCTTTTCTTACATCAACAACTTGTTTGATTTTTTCGAAAGAAGCACCAAATCGTCTTGTATTACCTGTTACAGCACCATCAGCATCCCCACAAGCGACCATACTTGTGGCCCAGACAACTCTATCATTTCTAATCATTCTGTCACAATCTCGTTCTAATAATCCTTGCTCTCTCTGTAATTTCTCAAATAAATGTTTAACGTATCTTTTTCTCTTTTCCTCATCTTTTGAATTAACTATTTCAATGTCAAAATTTTCGCTATAACCAATATTTTTAATTTGTTCTTTAATTTTACTTTCTTTACCAACCAAGATTGGAATACCTAATTTAGAATTTTTAAATGCTATAGCCGCTTTTAAAGTATTTTCATCTTCACCATCTGCAAAAACAATTCTTTTCTGATTTTTTTTAATAAATGAATTTATACCTTGCATGATGGTTACTGTCGGGTCTAGTCTTTGTTTTAGCTGATCTTTATAAACATCAAAATCATCTATATTTTTTCTAGCTACTCCACTATCTATAGCTGCTTTTGCTACAGCCGCTGGTATTACACTAATTAATCTTGGATCAAATGTAGATGGAATAATATAATCTTTTCCATAATGAGGTCTTTCTCCGCCCATAGCTGCAACCACTTCATCAGGAACATCTTCTCTTGCAAGCTTAGCTATTGCGTTTGCCGCAGCAACTTTCATTTCCTCATTTATCGTTTTGGATCTAACATCTAAGGCTCCTCTAAAGATATAAGGAAATCCAATTAAATTATTTACTTGATTGGGGTAATCTGATCTCCCTGTTGCAACGATTGCATCATTTCTAACTTCATTAATTTCCTCTGGGGTAATTTCTGGATCAGGATTAGCACAAGCAAATATAATTGGATTTTTAGCCATAGATTTAACCATCTCTTTTTTTAGAACACCTTTTGCAGATAATCCTAAAAAAACATCTGCACCATTAACAGCATCCTCTAAAGTTCTATGTTTAGTTTTAACTGCATATCTGGATTTCCATTGATCAATTCCCTCAGCTCTTCCTTCATAAATAACACCTTTTCTGTCTAGCATTATTATATTTTCGGATTTTACTCCTGAGTTTTTAAATAACTCAGTACAAGCTTGTGCTGAGGCGCCAGCACCATTAACTACAACTTTAATTTTTTTTATTGATTTACCACAAATATCTAAGGCATTAATTAATGCTGCGGTTGTTATAATTGCAGTTCCATGTTGGTCATCATGAAAAACTGGAATATCCAAAATTTCTTTTAATCTCTGTTCTATTATAAAACAATCTGGGGCCGCTATGTCTTCTAAATTTATTCCACCAAAGCTAGGTGCAAAATTTTTAATTGAATTTATGATTTCTTCTGAATCTTTACAATCAATCTCTAAATCTATTGAATCGATATCTGCAAATCTTTTAAATAATACGGCCTTTCCTTCCATCACAGGCTTTGATGCAAGAGCACCTAAATTTCCCATTCCTAATATTGCTGAACCATTACTTATTACAGCAACAAGGTTTCCTTTACTCGTGTAATCATAAGCTGCTTCCGGATTTTCACTTATCTTTTTAACAGGAGCAGCAACTCCTGGAGAATAAGCTAAAGCGAGATCACGCTTAGTTGTCATATTTTTTGAAGAAATAATCTCAATCTTGCCAGGTTTTTTGTCTTTATGAAAATCTAAAGCTTCTTTATCTGTATAATGATCGATTTTTGTTTTTTTCATTTCTGATAACAATAAGTGTACAATTGGGGTAAAATTAAGACTAATATGATTTATGAACTTACTTAAGTCAACAGGCACATTTGGTTTTTATACTATCATTAGTAGATTGCTTGGTTATTTAAGAGATATTTTAATAGCAATTTTTCTTGGAACAGGGATGTTGGCTGATGCTTTTTTTGTAGCATTTAGAATTCCAAATACTTTTAGAAGATTGTTTGCTGAAGGCACTTTTAATGCAGCATTCGTTCCAAGTTATTCATCAGAAATTATTAAGGGAAAAAAACAATCAAACAAATTTGCTAACGATATTTTTAATCTCCTTTTTTTAGGATTGTTGTTTTTAACAATAATAATTGAAATTTTCATGCCAGCATTTGTTTCTATTATTGCTCCAGGATTTGTGGGTGATTTAGAAAAAATGGAGGTAGCTATAAATTTAACAAGAATTACTTTTCCCTTTTTATTTTTTATCTGCCTAGCTTCATTTTTTTCTGCAATTTTAAATTCACATAATAAGTTTGCTGCGGCAGCAGCGGCCCCAATAATTTTGAATATTGTTTTAATTTTGGTTTTAATTTTTTCTAGGTCTTTAGGTGACCAATTAGTTTATTATTTATCTTATGGTGTTTCTTTAGCTGGTTTCCTACAATTAATATTTTTATACAAATACGTTTCTAAATATTACTCACTTAAATTTAGTTTTGAATTAAAAGTAAGTAACAAAGTTAAATTTTTTTTTAAAAAACTTTTACCAAGTATTTTTTCATCAGGTGTCACTCAAATTAATATTTTAATTGGTACAATAATTGCATCATTTCAAGCAAGTGCAGTTTCTTACTTATATTATGCTGATAGAATTTATCAAATTAACTTAGCTATAGCTGGTATTGCGATTGGCGTTGTAATACTTCCCCAGCTGTCAAAACATATTCAATCTAGAAAAAAAAATAAGATTTTGTTTATACAAAATAAAGCTCTTGAATTAAGTTTATTCTTAAGTCTTCCAGCAACTATCGCTTTAATCATAGGATCAGAACAAATTATTTCAGCTTTATTTGGCTATGGGTCTTTCAATGAAAATTCGGTGAGCAATTCAAGCTTAGCTTTATATTATTTTGCTTTAGGCCTACCTGCTTTTGCATTGATAAAAGTTTTTTCAAGTTTTTTCTTTGCAAATCATGATACCAAAACTCCATTTTATATTTCTTTAATCTCAGTATTGGTAAATATTTTTATCAGTTTGTATTATTTTAGTGAAATTGGTTTTATAATAATTCCAATAGCCACATCTATTTCATCTTGGTTTAATTCAATATTGTTATTTTTATTTTTAAAAAATCGACAATTATTTTATTTTAACCAAATATTTTTAATTAAATTTATTAAAATAATTTTTGCATCAATTATGATGGGTTTATTTTTTAACTTTATGTTAAATTTTTTCCAAAACGAATTAACATTTAATCAATCAATTAAATCTTTTTATTTAGTTTTATGTGTTATATTAGGATTATTGTTTTATTTAATTGTGTGTTATTTCATCAAAGCTTTTCAAATGAATGATATTAAATTAAAGTATTAATTTTATGGGTAAAAAAATATTTTCTGGTGTTCAGCCTACAGGCAATCTTCATCTTGGAAATTATTTAGGTGCCATAAAAAACTTTGTAGACTTAAATAACGATAAAGATAATAAATGTATTTTTTGTGTTGTTGATCTACATGCCATTACAGTAAGGCAAGATCCTAAAGAATTAAAAAATAACATCCGGGAAACTGTTGCAACTTTTATAGCAAGCGGAATAGATCCAAAAAAAAGTATAATTTTTAATCAATCTAGAGTGGCTGCTCATGCAGAAGGAGCATGGATATTAAGCTGTGTTGCTAGAATGGGCTGGTTGAATAGAATGACTCAATTTAAGGAGAAAGCCGGTAAAGACAAAGAGAAAGCCAGCATAGGTTTGTACTCTTATCCAGTTTTAATGGCAGCTGATATTCTTTTATATGATGCTACTCATGTACCAGTAGGTGATGATCAAAAGCAACATTTGGAGTTATGTAGAGATATAGCTCAAAAATTTAATAACGATTTTGAAGTAGAAAATTTTCTTCAGGTTCCTGAACCTCTTATTCAAAAAGAATTTTCAAGAATAATGAGTTTAAAAGATGGTTCAAAAAAAATGAGTAAATCAGAGTTATCAGATTTAAGTCGAATTAATTTAACAGATGATAAAGACCAAATAATAAACAAAATCAAAAAAGCAAAAACTGATCCTTTGCCTTTGCCACAAGACATAAAGGAACTTGATGAAAGATTGGAGGCAAAAAATCTTTTAGGAATTTATTCAAGCTTGACAAACTCAACATTAGAAAATTCAGTAAAAAATTTTTCAGGTAAAAATTTTTTAGAATTTAAAGAACAATTGGCTGAAGAACTTGTTAATAAAATTGAACCTATTTCGAATGAGATAAAAAAACTTTTAGAAGATAAAAAATTTCTTGATGAAATTCTTCTAGATGGAGTTGAAAAAGCCAATCTAATTGCATCCAAAAAGATTGAAAGAATTAAAGAAATAGTAGGTTTTTAATAAAAATTTATTATCAAGTTTTAATTTATAAAATATTCACTATATATAATTTATGTTCGTTCAAACAGAAGTAACACCGAATCCAAATTCTTTGAAATTTCTTCCTGGGAAGAAAGTTTCAAACAGTGGTCCTTATGAAATTACAAATAAAGAAGATATGCAAAATGAATTGGTCAGAAATATTTTGTCAATAAATGGTGTTGAGGGTATTTTTTTAGGTCATGATTTTATTTCAGTAAATAAGAAAGAAAACATTAAGTGGGACGAAATAAAACATATCGTTATTTCTCTAATAAATGATTTTTATGCAGGTGGTAAAGAGTTCGTAATTGATGAAAATATAAAAGAAGAAGATTTAGAATTAAGTGAAATTGAATCAAAAATTGTAAAAATTCTAGAAGAGAAAATAAGACCTGCTGTTGCTAGAGACGGTGGAGATATAAAATTTAAAGAGTTTAAAGACGGAATTGTTAAGGTTCAACTTCAAGGAAGTTGTTCAGGCTGTCCTAGTTCAACAATGACTTTGAAACAAGGTGTTCAGAATCTTTTATGTCATTATTTACCAGAGGTAAAGGAAGTTGTTGCGATACAATAATTAATTATGAAAAAATTTAAAAAATCAGGTTTTTTAAAAAATAAAAGCTTTAATATAGTTTCACGGTTTTTTTTAAGTTCTTTTATTGTAATTTCATTCTTTTATGCAGCGCCGATAATTATTAATTTTACAGATAAAAATTTTAATAACAAAGAATTTACTAATAATTCAAAAAATATTTTAAATAATACTTTAAATAAAGATAAATTAATTGAGGAAGACTTAACAGCAGACACTGATGAGAGAGATTTATTATATGATATTTTAGAAGAAAATAATTCTGAGATTAATTTAGTCAGATATACAACATCTGAGATTGATTCATTATTTAAAGAGGTAAATTATAATTTAAAAGATGTAAGAGACACAAAATTAGTAAAACCAATAGATATTGGTCTTCTACCGAATGAAATTAAAAACATTGGAAACACTAAAAAAAGAAAAGATATGTTTATAAAAATTGTTCTCCCTTTAATAGTTAAGGAAAACAATAAAATTAGAGTTGATAGAAAAAGATTATTCACAATTTTAAATAAAAATAGCAACACTGATATTGAAAAAAAGTGGTTAGAAAAAAAATATAAACAATATGGTGTAAGAAAAAATGATTTATCAACTCTAAAAGTAAGAATGGATGAGATACCAGTTTCATTAGCAATAGCTCAAGCAGCTAAAGAGACAGGATGGGGCACCTCAAGATTTGCTTTAAAGGGAAATGCTTTATTTGGACAATGGACTTGGTCTGGAGAAGGATTAAAACCAAAAAATGCTGATGAAGGTAAAGATCATAAAGTTATGAAATTTCATAGTTTACAATTATCTGTAAGAGCATATCTAAGAAATTTAAATACACACTCAACGTATAAAAATTTAAGAAAAGCTAGATCACAACTTAGAAATCAAAATAAACCTTTAGATAGTTTAGTTTTGTCTAAATATTTAGATAAATATGCAGAAACAGGAAGCCAATATGTTGAGGTTTTACAAAAAATTATTGAACAGAATAACTTAAAAGATTTTGATGAGGCGAGATTGTTACCTTCAAGCAAAGATTTAGAAAGTTTGATTTAATTTTCTTTAATAGGGAATTGAATACCAAACCATCTCCATTTTCCATTATCATTCAGAGAACAATTAATTCTACCCCTTCTTGGTTTGAATGGTTCTCTAAATTCTATTGTTAAAGAGTTTTTAACAAAGTTGACTTTTGATTTTTCCCAGACATTTCCCTCATTAGAATAACAATTAATATTTGATAAATTTTTTTGTTCATTGAAAAATTCGACTTTGAAACTTGGAGGGTTTGTGTTTTCGAATAGTTGTTTTTCCTCAGGAAATATTTTTTTATATTCAAGGGGAAAATAATTTATTATTGATTTAAATCTTTTTAATTCACCATATTTTTCATTAATTGGAAATCTAGGTAGTTCAAATTTATTTTTATTTAAATCAATGACGCCAGAATGCTGACCAAAAGCATATTTGAAATTTTTAGATATATAATCTCTCATGAATTTAGAGTATTCACCAAACGGATATGAAAATAGACTAGGGATATAACCAATTTCTCGTAGAAAAATTTTATTAGCTGTTTCAATATCTAAAATAAACTCTTCATTGCTTACATCTATAAGATATTCATGTGTATGAGAATGGTGTCCTATGACCGCAAAATCATTACTTTCGATTTCTTTAATTTGTTTCCAAGTCATATAACCTCTTTTACCTACAGGCTCAGTTGAAACAAATAAAATAAATGGAATTTTATTTTCTTTTAGATAAGGCCATGCTTCAGTATAAAAAGATTCAAAGGCATCATCGATAGTTATGAGAATTTCTTTTTTTGATTTTGGTATATTAAATTGTTCCTCAAAATTATTTGGATTGTGAAAATCAAAATTTGATTTTCTAATAATATCTATATGTTCCCTAAATATTTCCATTTTAATATTTGTTGAAGGGTATTTGTTTTCATTAAAACGGTGATACATTATTGACAGAATTCCTTCATCATTAGAATAATATTTACTATTATTTTCATCTGATTTAGAACTGATATTAGAAAATAAAAAAATTATGAATAAACTGATAATTGATGTTGCAGGTGAAAAAATTTTTTTAATGATCATTACTAACAATGATATTTATAATATTACTAAAGAGAATACTAAAATTAATTATGAAAAATTAACTTTAATTATTAATGATTTTTTAAATTCTCATCAATTAAAATTAAAAGATATAAATACAATTTACTTAAATAGGGGTCCAGGAAGCTTTGCGGGAATCAGAAATTCGTTATCTATAGTGAAAGCGTTTAATTTAACTAATAATATTGATTACTATTGTTACAGCATTCAAGATTTTAAAGGTGAAAAAGACATAAAATACGAAAATATCCCTCATTTGTGCGATAAATTTAATATTAAAAAAAATTTGATTAACCCTATTTATTTAAGTTAAAATTATTTTATGTCAGAAACAATAGAGCAAAAATGTATAGCAAAAGGAGTTAAATTAACTGATCAAAGAAGGGTAATTGCACAAGTAATGTCGGAGTCTTCTGACCACCCGGATGTAGATGAGCTTTATAATAGAGTATCTAAAATTGATGCAAAAATAAGTATTGCAACTGTTTATAGAACGGTAAAACTATTTGAAGAGTCTGGAATATTAACAAAGCATGAGTTTAAAGGTGGAAAAGCTAGATATGAAGAGCTTAATGAAGGCCATCACGATCATTTAATAGATGTGAAAACTGGTGAAATCATAGAATTTGTAGACGAAGAAATTGAAAAGTTGCAAAAAAAAGTTGCAGAAAAATATGGATATAAATTAGTAGACCATAAATTAGAATTATATGGGGTTAAGAAAAAATCCCAATAATTATGAATCAAAAAATATTTATTAAAACTTTTGGATGTCAAATGAATGAGTATGACTCTAATAGGATATATGATTCAGTTAAAAAAATTGGTTATGAAAAAACAGAAAAATATGAAGAGGCAAACTGTTATCTATTAAACACATGTCACATTAGGGATAAAGCAAAAGAAAAAGTTTATCACGAAATAGGTAGAGTAAAAAAAATTTTTAGATCTAAAAAAAAACCATTAGTAATTATTGCAGGGTGTGTTGCTCAAGCAGAAAACCAAGAAATGCTTAAAAGAGAACCTTACATAGATTTAGTAATTGGTCCTCAAGCTTATCATAAAATTAATGATACAATTTTAAATTATATTAAAAAAAAGAAAAAGATAGAAGAGACTGAGTTTGATGCAGTTTCTAAATTTAAATATTTAAGCAAAATAAAAAATGAAGCTGGAAAAGTTTCATCTTTTTTAACTATTCAAGAAGGATGTGATAAGTTTTGTCATTTTTGTGTGGTCCCATATACAAGAGGACCAGAATATTCTCGACCATTTAAACAAATTTTGGATGAAGCAAAATATTTAGCTGATAATGGTGCAAAAGAAATAATTTTACTTGGTCAAAATGTAAATGCTTATGATAATGAAGGATTCAGACTATCAGATTTGATTTTAAATATTGAAAAAATATCTGAAATTAAAAGAGTTAGATACACAACATCTCACCCAAAAGATATGACAGAGGATTTGATTGAAGTATATAAAACCTCAAAAAAGTTAATGCCACTTGTGCATTTACCTGTCCAAAGTGGATCTAATAAAATTTTAAACTCAATGAATAGAAAACATACTATTGAGGAATATCTAAATACTTTTGATAAATTAAAAGAAATTAATCCAAAGATAGAATTTTCAAGTGATTTTATTATAGGTTATCCCGGTGAAGGAGATCAGGATTTTAAAGATACCTTTAATTTAATTGAAAGGGTTAAATTTATTAACTCCTACTCTTTCATCTTTAGCCCAAGACCTGGAACAGTGGCTGAAAATTTAGACTTAATTGAAAAAAAAATTTCTTTTGAAAGATTAGAAAAAATTCAAACTATTTTATTCGAAAATCAAATCCAAATGAACAACTCATTGAAGGGAAAAGTTATAGATGTTTTGGTTGAAAATTTAACCGACGATAAAAGTAAAGCTTTTGGCAGATCTGAGTATATGACATCTGTAATTTTTAATGGTAAAAAGAATGATATTGGAAAAATAGTGCAAGTGAGAATTAAAGATACTAATAGAAATACTTTATTTGGTGAAGTTATAACTAATTCGGATCAGAAGGTTGCATAGAATTTGAGTGGAATAACTAAAAAAAATATCGATCAGTCTTTAAAATTTGTTTATTCAGATAACAATTCTTTAAGCGTTATATTTCACGACAATAACTTGTTAATGGGTGTTGTTGGGGAATTTAATAAAAATTTACAAGAATTAGAAAAAATTACAAATTGCAGCTTATATTCAAGGGGAAATTCAATTTTAATTAAATCAACACCCGAAAAGAATGAAAAAATTAAAAATGCTATTCAATTTTTGGCTAATCAGTTTATTAATAATGGAAGTATAGAGAATAAAGATATACTTTCATCGGTTGATAACTTTATGATTAATGAAAAAGTAAAAAATAATAATGTTACAGATATTATCAAAACTCCAAAAAAATCTATAATTCCTAGATCTGAAAAACAAAAAAGCTATGTGAGAGCTTTGAGGGAGAGTGATATTGTAATTTCAGCCGGGCCAGCGGGAACAGGAAAAACTTTTCTGGCAGTCGCTGTAGGTCTAACTATGCTTTTAGAAAAAAAGATTGAGAGAATTATTCTTTCAAGACCAGCTGTAGAAGCAGGCGAGCGTTTGGGATTTTTACCAGGTGATATGAAGGAAAAAGTAGATCCTTATCTCAGACCTTTATATGACTCTTTATATGATCTCTTTGACTTTGAAAAAATACAGAGAATGATTGAGATTGGAGATATAGAGATTGCGCCTTTAGCTTTTATGAGAGGTAGAACTCTTAAAAATTCCTTTGCAATTTTAGATGAAGCGCAAAATGCTACGGATACTCAGATTAAAATGTTTTTAACACGTATTGGAGAAAATTCAAAAATAGTAGTTAATGGAGATCCTTCTCAAATTGATCTAACAAATAAAAGTATGTCTGGATTAGTCCGATCGAAAGAGTTGCTTGGAGATTTAAAAGAAATATCCATAGTTGATTTTGATCACTCAGATGTAGTTAGACATCCACTTGTTTCAAAAATAGTTAAAGCATATTCAAATAATGATTAGTATTAATGTCTTCTCCGAGGAGAAGGCTTGGTCAAAAAGACTTAAAAATAAGGACATTTTTTTTAAACAGATATGTAAAGCTTTTCCAAAAAAATATAAATTTTTGAATAAAAAAGTAACCTTAACACTATTACTTTCAAATAATCAGAATATTAAAAAATTAAATAAAGTTTTTAGAAAAAAAAATAAATCTACCGATATATTATCTTTTCCATTAGATAAAAAAATAAAAATTTCAAAAAATACTTATTTGGGAGACATTATAATTAGCTATAATTATTTAGACAAACCAAGATCACAAAATTTAAAATCTTTTAAAGAAAAGGTTACTAAATTATTCATACATGGTTTTCTTCATCTTTTAGGTTTTGATCATAAAAAAAATAAAGATTATTTCAAAATGTTAAAAGAGGAAAATCTACTATTTAAATCTGTACAATCAAAAATAAATTAAATTGAAAAATAAATTTTATATTGAATTAATTTATTTAATTTTATTAGGAGTGCTTACTTCCTTAAGTTTGCCTCCATTTAATTATGTTGTAATAAATTTTTTAACTTTTAGTTTATTCTATATATTTTTAATAAAAAAAATTGAGTTTTATAAAAATAAAAGAATATTTTTTCTTTATGGTTGGTTATTTGGGTTTGGTTATTTTGTAAGTAATTTATATTGGATCTCAATATCATTAACGTTTGATCAAAATTTTAAGTTTTTAATACCTTTTACAATAATATTAATACCTGGTTTCTTAGCCTTGTTTTATGCTTTAGTTGCTTATCTATTTGTAGTTTTAAAACCAAATAATAATTTAAGCTCATTTTTTCTTTTTTCTTTAATATTTGGAATCGTAGAATTTGTGAGAGGATCAATACTCACAGGTTTCCCTTGGAATTTAATTGCTTATAGTTTCTCTAATCAAATCGAAATTTTAAACATTACATCAGTCTTAGGCACATACAGCTTTAATCTTTTCTGTATTTCATTATTTACAAGCCCATCAATATTCATTTTAAGAGAAAATAAAAAAGATATTAGCATATGTGTTGCGTTTCTTATTACAACGTTATCATTTTATGTATTTGGTTCACAAAATTTAGAAAAATTTAACAATCAAGAAGTAAAAAATCTTGACTATAAAATAAGAATTTTGAGTTCAAATATAAGTATAGATAGATTTTATAACAATGTTGATCCTATAACTGCAATAGAAGAACTAATTGAAATTAGCTCTCCCAAAAAAAGTGAAAAAATAATTTTTATTTGGCCAGAGGGTATAATTCCAGGTATTTCACAAGATCAATTAAAAGAATACAAGTGGTTATTTGAAAATAAATTTAACGAAAATCATTTGTTAGCAATTGGCATCAATAGTAAAGAAGATGAGAATAAAACTATTAAACATTTTAATTCATTATCTATTTTTGATCACAATCTAAATATAATAAATTCATATAAAAAAATAAACCTTGTTCCTTTTGGTGAATTTTTACCTATTGAAAAATTACTAAAAGGTATTGGTCTAAAAACAATTACTAATGACTACCAATCATATTCGAAAGGTAAAGAAAGAAACATAATTAATCTGAATTATAATAATTTATCAGTGAAAATATTGCCTCTCATTTGTTATGAGATAATTTATTCTGGTAAAATTTTTACAAACAGTAACTTTGATTATATTGTAAATATTTCCGAAGATGGCTGGTTTGGTAAATCAATTGGTCCAGAGCAACATTTTACTCATAGTATTTTTAGAGCTATAGAGAGTGGAAAATATGTTTTAAGATCTGCAAATAATGGGGCAACAGCAATTATTAATCCACTTGGAGTTATTGAACAAAAAATTGATATAAATAAATCTGGTTATATAGATTTAAGCGAGTCAAGGAAAATAGAGATGACTCTATTTGCAAAATTTGGAAATAAAATTTTTGGAATTGTAATTTTGTTGTATATTTTTTTAATATTTTCATTTAAGAAAATAAAAAATGAGTAATTTAAAAAATTATCTTTTCACTAGCGAGTCTGTTTCTGAAGGCCATCCAGATAAAGTGTCTGATAGGATTTCAGATATGGTTGTTGATAGTTTTATTTCTGGAGATCCATATTCTAGAGTTGCTTGCGAAACACTTACTACGACAAATAAAGTTGTTCTAGCTGGTGAGGTGAGAGGACCAGAAATTAAAAAAGATGAATTAATTGAAAAAGTAAGAAATTGTATAAAAGATATTGGTTATGACCAAGAAGGATTTACTTGGAAAGAAGCTACAAAAATTGAAAGTCACTTACATTCCCAATCAGCTGATATTGCTATGGGCGTAGATTCCTCTGGCAACAAAGATGAAGGAGCTGGAGATCAAGGTATCATGTTTGGATACGCTTGTAATGAAACGGATGTTTTAATGCCAGCACCAATTCATTATTCTCATAAAATCTTAAGATTAATGGCTGAAGATAGAAAATCTGGAAAATTAAAAAATATTGAACCAGATTCAAAAAGTCAGGTAACATTCGAGTATGTTGATGGAAAACCATCAAAAGTAAAATCTGTAGTTATATCTTCACAGCATTCACCAGATGTTAATCAATCGCAAGTTAGAGATTTACTTAGACCTTATATTTTAAAATCCATTCCTGAGAGTTTTTTTGATGGTTTTAATGAGGACGAGTTTTATGTAAATCCGACGGGAAATTTTGTAATTGGTGGGCCAGATGGAGATTGTGGTTTGACAGGTAGAAAAATTATTGTTGATACTTATGGTGGAGCAGCACCTCATGGTGGTGGAGCTTTCTCTGGAAAAGATCCAACTAAAGTTGATAGATCAGCAGCTTATGCGGCAAGGTACATTGCTAAAAATGTTGTTGGTTCTAAAATTGCTGAGAAATGTTTAATTCAGTTAGCTTATGCAATTGGTGTATCAAAACCATTATCTATCTATGTTGATTTATTTGATAACGACCTAGATAAAAACAAATTTGTTGTAGAAAAGATTAAAGAAAATTTTGATTTAAGCCCTAGAGGTATCAGAGAAATGTTAAATTTAAACAAACCAATATATGAAAAAACATCTGCTTATGGTCATTTTGGTAGAGCACCTGAGGAAAATGGTTCATTTTCATGGGAAAAAATCGATAAAACTAACGTTTTTTCTAAATAGTTTCTGTTGAATTAAAAAAAAACTTTACTATATTGCAACTACATTATTGAACTTTACAAAATGGGCTTTAGCCCATTTTTTTTTGGAGCAAACAAAATTATGTTAAACAAAAGAGCAGATAAACTAGAATTATTAAGAATTGCTGAAGCTGTAGCTTTAGAAAAATCAATTGATAAAGAACTAATTATAAGTTCTATGGAAACCGGTATTGCTAAAGCTGCTAAATCAAAATTTGGACAGGAAAATGAAATTAAAGTTTCTATCAATAGAGACAATGGAGATATTGAGCTTTTTAGAAAATTGACAATCACTGAAAATCCTGAAAATGCAAATACAGAGATAAAATTGGAAGATGCAATTAATTTAAATGAATTAAACAAAGATAAGTCTATTGGTGACGAAGTATTACAGCCACTTCCTTCATTTGATTTTGGAAGAATTGCTGCGCAAACCGCAAAGCAGGTAATTAGTTTTAATGTAAGAGAAGCTGAAAGAGAAAGACAATTTAATGATTTTATTGATAAGAAAGACTCAATTTTAAGTGGAATTGTAAAGAGATTAGAATTTGGAAATGTAATTGTTGACTTAGGAAGAACTGAAGCGATAATTCAAAAAAATGAATTAATACCTCGTGAAAATATTAAAGCAGGTGATCGTATAAAAGCTTATTGTTATGATGTTAGAAGAGAACCTAGAGGGCAACAAATATTTCTATCTAGAGCTCATCCTAAATTTATGGAAAAGCTTTTTGTTCAAGAGGTTCCCGAAATTTATGATGGACTAATAGAAATTAAATCTTCCTCAAGAGATCCTGGAAGTAGAGCTAAAATATGTGTTAAAGCAGTTGATACATCTCTAGATCCAGTAGGTGCCTGTGTGGGTATGAGAGGTTCAAGAGTTCAAGCTGTTGTGAATGAACTTCAAGGAGAGAAAATTGATATAGTTAATTGGTCAGAAGACCCTGCTATTTTGGTTTCAAATGCGTTATCCCCTGCTGAAGTACAAAGAGTTAACGTTGATAGCGAAAGAAAAAAACTTGATGTAATTCTTACCGAGGAAAATTTAAGCAAAGCAATTGGAAGAAGAGGTCAAAATGTAAGACTTGCGACAAAACTCTTAAATTATGAAATTAATATAATGACAGACGCGGAGGACTCTGAACGAAGACAATTAGAATTCAAAGAAAAAACAGAGAACTTTGTAAAAAATTTAGAGCTAGATGAAACGTTGGGTCAGTTACTTGTTGCTGAAGGTTTTTCAACTATTGATGACATTAAAGATAGTTCAGCTGAAAATTTAATGAAGATTGAAGGTATAGAGGAAGATACCGCTAAAGCATTGATAGAAAGAGCTAAAGAGTTTCATGAAAAGGATCAAGAGGATATTTCCCAGAGAATTAAAGAATTAGGTCTGGAAGATGCCTTGATTAATTTAAAGGGATTAACACCAGGAATGTTAGTCACACTTGGTGAACAAAAAATTTTATGTTTAGAAGATTTTGCAGATTTAGCATCTGATGAATTAACTGGTGGTTATGACGTGGTTAAAGGTGAGAGAGTGAAAATCCAAGGTTATCTGGAGGATTTTGCTTTATCTAAAGAAGAAGCTGATGAACTAATTATGTCTGCTAGAAACATTGTTTATAAAGATTGAGTGATGAGGTATGGAAAAAAAAACAAAATTAACAATTTCAGGCTCAGCCAAAAAATCAATCAAGAATATTGAGATTGCTAAATCTCAAGGAAAAAATTCTGTAGTAATTGAAAAACAAACTGGAAAATTCTCTAGTAGAGGAGGATCATTTAGATCTAGCACGAATAAGCCAATAAAAACCTCAACTTTTAGCAGAGGAACACCATTAAAACCTACATTTAATCCTAAATCACCCTCTATAACAAATGATTTTGAAAAGAGAAAACTAGCAGAGCAAAGAGCTACTAAACGACTTAAAGGAGATAGTGAAAACAAAGATAGAAAAACTTTAAAAGCAGGAACAAAGAAGAGAGAGTTAAAGTTAACTGTATCAAGAGCACTAAGCGATGAGATTGATGCAAAACAAAGAAGTTTAGCATCAGTAAAGAGAGCAAGACAAAAAGAAATTAAAAATGCTACGAAAGATGATTCTCAAGAAAATTTAAAACCGATTAAAAGAGATGTTAATATTCCTGAAGCAATCACAGTAAGAGAACTTGCAAATAGAATGGCTGAACAATCAAGCAATGTAATTAAGCATTTATTTGGTATGGGTGTTACAGTGACTATCAATCAAACATTAGCCGCAGATACTGCGGAATATTTAGTTAAAGAATTTGGTCACAATCCAATTAGGGAAGAGAAAGCAGAAGAAATAATTCAAAAAATAAAAGCTTCAAGAACAGAAAATTTAAAAAATCGACCACCAATAGTTACTGTAATGGGTCATGTAGATCATGGCAAAACATCAGTACTAGATGTACTTAGAAGTGCGAATGTAGTTTCAGGAGAATTTGGAGGAATAACTCAACATATTGGAGCTTATCAAATTGAAAGCCAAAATAATAAATTAACATTTATAGATACTCCGGGTCATGCTGCTTTTACAGAGATGAGAGCGAGAGGATCAAAATTAACTGATGTGGTTGTATTAGTAGTCGCTGCAGATGATGGAGTTAAACCTCAAACTGTTGAATCTATAAAACATGCTAAAGCTGCAAATGTTCCAATAGTTGTGGCGATAAATAAATGTGATCTACCAGAGGCAGATCCGCAAAAGATTAAAAATCAATTATTAGAACATGAATTAATTGCTGAAGATTTATCTGGTGACACTTTAATGGTTGAGATTTCAACTAAAACAAAACAAAACTTAGATAAATTAGTCGAGTCTATAATACTTCAAGCAGAGATTTTAGATCTTAAAACGGATTATGAATCTAAAGCTACAGGTATAGTTTTAGAGTCAAAAATTGATGTTGGTAGAGGTCCAGTTGCAAATATAATTGTAACAACTGGAACACTTAAGAGAGGTGATTTTTTTGTAAGTGGTTTAAAGTGGGGAAAAGTAAGAGCTATTATTAATGATAAAGGTAAAAATATTAATGAAGCATTACCTTCTACTCCTGTTGAAATTTTAGGAATAAATGGTGCAGCCAAAGCTGGAGATGATTTTATTGTACTAGACACTGAAAAAGAGGCCAAGACATTAAGTGAAAATAGAGCTCAAGAGAGTAAGGATGGAAAAAATCCACTAACTTTTGCAACTCAAGATTCAGCTTTTTCAGATAAATCTACTGAAGAATTAAATTTAATAATTAAATCTGATGTACATGGATCATCTGAAGCAATCAAAAATGCAATTAGTCAAATCAAACATGATGAAGTTAAACCTAAAATAATTTTGGCAGATATTGGAATGGTAACTGAGACAGACGTTACATTAGCGAAAGCTTCAAATGCAGTATTAATAGCTTTTAATGTTAAACCAAGTAAAGAAGCAAAAAAACTTGCTGAAAATGAGAAGATAAAAATATCTTCTTACAATATTATTTATGAAGTTTTAGACTATATTAAACAAAGAATGTCAGGATTATTGGCGCCCGATGTACAAGAAAAAATTACTGGTACTGCACAAATTTTAGAAATATTTAAAGTTTCAGGTGCTGGAAAAGTTG
Source organism: Candidatus Pelagibacter sp. FZCC0015 (assembly GCF_007833635.1). Taxonomy (NCBI): domain Bacteria; kingdom Pseudomonadati; phylum Pseudomonadota; class Alphaproteobacteria; order Candidatus Pelagibacterales; family Candidatus Pelagibacteraceae; genus Candidatus Pelagibacter; species Candidatus Pelagibacter sp. FZCC0015. The sequence continues at coordinate 486,792 of NZ_CP031125.1, read as the reverse complement.
CAGGTTCAAAAGTAACTGAAGGTGAAATTAATAGTACTTCAGATGTTAGAATTATTAGGGATGGTGCTATTATATATACTGGAAAAGTTTCAACAATATTTAGAGAAAAAAACCAAGTTAAACAGGTAAGTGATGGTCAAGAATGTGGAATAACCGTTAAAGATTATATGGATTTCCAAAAAAATGACACAATAGAAGCATTTAGTGTTACATCTACTGAGAGGTCAATTTAATGGCAGATAGAATAGGAAAACCAGTATCTCAAAGACAGCTTAGAGTAGGAGAAATGATTAAACAGTCTTTAAGCATGATTTTTATAAGAAATGAGGCTAAGGTGCCCAATTTAGAAACGAACACAATAACTGTTACTGAGGTTAGAATGAGTCCAGATTTAAAAATTGCTAAAGCTTATGTTCTTCCGTTGGGTGGAAAAGATGCGGAGGAAACAATTAGTGTTCTAAAGGAATACTCATTTTTAATTAGAAAAATTTTATCACAAAAAGTGGTTATGAAATTTTTACCAAAATTACTTTTTAGAAAAGACGAGTCTTTTGAGTATGCGGAAAAAATAGAAAACTTAATAAAACAAACAAATAAATAGGAAGAAAGAGGCATGAACAAAAAGGCACAAGAATTAGCAATGCACGATAAAGATACTGGATCTTCAGAGATACAGATTGCTTTGCTAACAGAGAAAATTGAAACTCTCTCTAAACATATTAAGCAATTCAAAAAGGATAAACATTCATCTGTTGGATTGTTGAGAGCGGTAAATAGAAGAAAGAAATTGTTAGAATACCTAAAGAAAAATAAAATGGATTCTTACAAAAATGTACTGTCGAAATTGAATTTAAGAAAATAGAAGTCAAGATAGATAGAACTGAATGGAACGAAACGAACGAAACGAAATGGAAATGAAATGTTTAAAGTATACAAGAAGGAAATTGAAGTAGCGGGAAAGAAGATAAGTTTAGAAACAGGTAAAGTAGCAAGACAGGCAGACGGTGCAATAATCGCAACATGTGGAGAGACAGTCGTACTAGCAACAGTAGTAGGAGCAAAAAAAGTAAATCCTGATATGGATTACTTTCCATTATCTGTAAATTACCAAGAAAAATATTATGCAGCTGGAAAAATTCCAGGTGGATATTTTAAAAGAGAAGCAAGGCCAACTGAGAGCGAAACATTAATCTCAAGATTAATTGATAGACCAATCAGACCTTTGTTTCCTGATGAATTTAAAAACGAAGTTCAGTTATTACCAACTGTAATTTCATATGACAAAGAAAATGAACCAGATATTTTATCAATTACTGCTTCATCAGCAGCATTAGCCATATCGGGAATGCCATTTATGGGTCCTGTAGGAGCTTCAAGGGTTGGATTTATTGATGGAAAATATGTTTTAAACCCATCTAAAGCAGAGTTAGAAAAATCGAAATTAGATTTAGTTGTAGCAGGTACAAAAGATGCTGTGCTTATGGTTGAGTCTGAAGCAAGTGGTTTAACAGAGGAAGAAATGTTAAACGCAGTTAAATTTGGTCATGAAGGTTTTGTTCCAGTGATTGAAATGATTGAGGAACTTGCAAAAGAATGTAGAAAACCTGAGTGGACAGTTGAGAAAAAAGATTTATCTGAAGTTAAGAAAAAACTTGAGGAAACTTTTACGGAAGATCTTAAGAAAGCTTTTGCTACAAGAGATAAACAAGATAGATCAAATCAGATTTCAGAGATTACTGATAAAGCTAAAAAGCTTTATGAAGAAGATGAAAACTACACTGATCTTGATGTTAATAGTCAGTTAAAAAATCTAGAAAAATCAATTGTTAGAACAGACATTCTAAAAAATAAAAATAGAATTGATGGTAGGGGTTTATCAGATGTAAGACCTATTGAATGTGAAGTGGGTGTTCTTCCGAGAGCACATGGTTCTGCATTGTTTACTAGAGGAGAAACTCAAGCAATTGTTGTTGCAACTTTAGGAACATCTGATGATGAACAAAGAATTGAGAGCTTAGATGGATTGCAAAGAGAACGATTTATGCTTCATTATAATTTCCCTCCTTTTTCAGTTGGAGAAACTGGAAGAATTGGAACAGGTAGAAGAGAAATTGGTCATGGTAAATTAGCTTGGAGAGCAATTAACTCTTCATTACCTACAAAAGAAGCATTTCCATATACTTTTAGAGTAGTTTCGGAGATTACAGAGTCTAATGGTTCTTCTTCAATGGCTACTGTTTGTGGAACTTCATTAGCATTAATGGATGCTGGAGTACCAATAAAAGAGCCAGTTGCTGGTATTGCAATGGGATTAATTAAAGAAGGTGATGATTTTAGTGTTCTATCAGATATTTTAGGTGATGAAGATCACCTCGGTGATATGGACTTTAAAGTTGCTGGAACTAAAGATGGAATTACCTCTCTTCAAATGGATATCAAAATTACAGGTATTACATTTGAAATTATGGAGCAGGCGTTAAGCCAAGCTAAAGATGGAAGAGTTCACATCTTAGGTGAAATGAATAAAGCATTATCAGCTTCAAGATCTGATGTTGGAAAACATACTCCAAAAATGGAACAAGTCAATGTAGATAAAAAAGACATTGCTGCCGTAATTGGAAAAGGTGGTGCAACAATCAGAGAGATAGTTGAAAAATCAGGTGCGAAAGTAGATGTAAATGACGAAGGTGTGGTAACAGTTGCTGCTCCAGATGAAGAGTCTAGAAACATCGCAATGCAAATGATTAAAGACATCACTGCAAAAGCTGAATTAAACAAAATTTATTCAGGTAAAGTAATGAAGATTATGGAGTTTGGTGCATTTGTTAATTTCTTAGGAAAACAAGATGGACTAGTTCATATCTCAGAACTTGCAGATAAAAGAGTTGCTAAAGTTACTGACGTTGTTAAAGAAGGTGACGAAGTTAAAGTTAAAGTGATTGGTTTCGATAGAGGTAAAGTTAAACTTTCTATGAAACAAGCTGCTGAATAATTAATAACTTAAATTAAAATTCTAAACCCCTGGAATGAGAGTTCTGGGGGTTTTTTATATTGAGGATAAATTTATTTATTTTGAGTATTTTTTATTTGGAACATTTTTTATAACTGCTTGGCCACATCGCATTATTCCTCGTTTTTTATCAAATGTCATTTTGGGTTCACCATATAATTTCCATCCATTCGATAATGCCTCAGTTACTCGATTACAAAATCTTGCTGTATCATCATCAGTAATAAATCTGTATCCCTTCATATATTTTAACTAAATTTAACTAAATTTTAGGTTATATTTTTAGGATCTGGCATTCCTACCTTGTTATATCCAGCATCTACGTAGTGAATTTCACCAGTAACTCCGTTTGCAAGGTCACTTAGCAAATATAATGCTGAATTTCCAACATCATGGATATCTACATTTCTCTTAAGAAAAGAATGATCTTCATTCCATTTATAAAGGAATTTTGCATCACCAATTGCAGATGCAGCTAATGTTTTAATAGGTCCTGCGCTTATTGCATTTACTCTCATGCCTTTAGCACCTAAATCTCTTGCTAGGTATTTAACACTAGCTTCAAGAGCTGATTTACAAACACCCATTACATTATAATTTGGAATTGCTTTAGTAGATTCGTAAGTTAAAGTTAACATACTACCACCTTCTTTCATTACTTTAGAAGCCTCTTTTGCTACCTCAGTAAATGAAAAACAAGAAATTAGCATGCTTCTTAAAAAATTTTCTCTTGTCGTATTTAAATACTCACCAGATAATTCTGATTTATCTGAAAAAGCTACTGCATGGACTACAAAATCAATTTCACCCCATTGAGATTTGATATCCTCAAATAATTTTACTACTTCTTCCTTTTTTTCAACATCACAACTAAATGTAACATTTGAATTTAATTTTTCTGCTAAAGGAATTACTCTTTTTTTTAAAGCCTCACCTAAATAAGTAAATGCTAACTCAGCTCCAGCTTCTGAAAGTTTTTGAGAAATTCCCCAAGCAATAGATCTCTCATTTGCAACGCCCATGATCAAGCCTTTTTTACCTTTCATCAAACTCATAAACTAAACCTTTTCAAAAATTAAAGCTGCATTAGTTCCACCAAAACCAAAACTATTTGACATTACTGTATTTAAAGTTGCGTCTGTTTCAGTTTTTGAAACTATAGGAAATTTTTTAGCATCATCATCCATTTCATTTATGTTTGCTGAGCCTGCAATGAAATTATTTTTCATCATTATTAAACAATAAATAGCTTCATGCACTGATGCAGCTCCTAATGGATGTCCAGAAAGTGATTTTGTTGAACTAATTTTAGGAATATTGTCTCCAAATGTATTTTTGACTGCATTTAGTTCTGTAATATCTCCAACTGGAGTAGAAGTTCCGTGAGTATTAATATAGTCAATTTTATTTTTAGCTGTAGCCATTGCCATTTGCATACATCTGACTGCACCTTCACCTGATGGGGCTACCATATCGTATCCATCCGAAGTTGCTCCATAACCAGTTAATTCCGCGTATATTTTAGCACCTCTAGCTTTAGCATGTTCGTATTCTTCAAGCACTAATACGCCTGCACCACCTGCAATTACAAAACCATCTCTTGTTTTGTCATATGCCCTGGATGCTATTTCAGGGGTATCATTGTATTTTGATGATAAAGCTGTCATTGCATCAAACATTGCTGTCATTGCCCAGTGTACCTCTTCACTTCCACCTGCAAACACAATATCTTGTTTACCCATCTGAATTAACTCCATTGAATTTCCTATGCAGTGACCACTAGTTGCACAAGCAGAACTCATTGTGTAATTGGTTCCTTTAATTTTAAACGGAACAGCAAGAGTTGCAGATGCAGTACTTGCCATTGTTCTTGGAACGATAAATGGACCCATTAATTTTGGAGTTTTAGCTCTTGTTTTGTCTGCTGCTAGAATTACGTTTTCAATTGATGGACCACCAGAACCCATTACAATTCCAGTTTTAAAATTACTTACTTCACTTTCTTCTAATCCAGAGTCTTCAATAGCCTCTTTCATTGCAATATAATTATAAGCTGAACCTGAACCCATAAATCTAATTGTTTTTCTGTCGATATGATCCTCTAGTTTAATATTTGGTTTACCATGAACATGGCTTTTTAAATTATGCTCTTTGTATTCTTCTGCAAAAGAAATTCCTGATTTTGAATTTAATAAAGATTGATGAACTTCTTCTTGGTTGTTTCCCAAGCAGGATACTACCCCTAAACCGGTGATAACTACTCTTCTCATTATTTAAATAAACCTACCTTTAAATTCTCTGCTGAATATATTTTTTTATTATCTGCAAGTACAATTCCATTTGCAAGCCCAACAGTTGTTCCTCCAGGAGACATAATTTTCTTCATATCTATTTCATATCTTACATTTTTTACACTCTGTAAAACTTCACCTGTAAATTTTACAGTACCCACTCCTAAAGCTCTTCCTTTTCCAGGATTTCCTAACCAACCTAGAAAAAAACCTACCAGTTGCCACATAGCATCTAAACCTAAGCATCCAGGCATAACTGGATCTTTTTTAAAATGACAATCAAAAAACCAAAGATCTTCTTTAATATCTAATTCAGCTTTTAAAGAGCCTTTGTTGAAAGTTCCATTATTTTCATTAATTTCTGTTATTCTATCAAACATTAGCATCGGTGGAAGAGGTAGTTTAGCATTCCCAGGGCCAAAAAGTCCTCCATTTCCACAAGTTATCAGATCATCATAAGAGTATGAGTTTTTTTTCATAATTTTGAGAAACCTTAATACTTGATTTAATAGTAATATAATATATTAAAACAGTATAATTTTATTCATACTTTAGAATAATTATAAATTACTATGGTAAAAAACAGCAATTTTGTTGAAAAACTCAGAGAATTAGGATTAAGACCCACTAGGCAAAGAGTTAAGATGTGTGAGGTTTTATTTAATAGAGAAAATACTTTTCATTTCACAATTAATGACCTCGTTAAAATGATATCTGAGGAATTAAATGAAAAAATATCTTTAGCAACTGTTTATAACACTGTTCATGCTTTTGAAAAAAAAGGATATTTAAAAGAAATTTCAATTAACAGCGATAAAAGTTATTTTGATACAAACACATCTGTTCATCATCATTTTTATGATGAAGATACTCATCAGCTAATAGATTGTGATGAAAACGATATTGATCCAGTTAATATAAAAAAAAATATTACTGGAAAAAAAATAAATTCAGTAGAAGTTTTGGTTAAAGTTGCGAGTGATAATCAAAATCAAAAATAATTTAATTAAATCAATAATTTAAAATCTACATTATAATTATTCTAAACTATTGACATTAAGTTTATAAGAACTATATGTTCAGTATTATCAATTTAAGGAGAATGAAATGTCATTAAAAGGAACAAAAACAAAAGAAAATCTTGAAGCAGCATTTGCAGGTGAAAGCCAAGCAAACAGAAGATATCTTTACTTTGCTCAAAAAGCAGACATCGAAGGTTACAATGATGTAGCTTCAGTTTTTAGATCTACTGCTGAAGGTGAAACAGGTCACGCGCATGGACATCTTGAGTATTTAGAAGAGGTGGGTGATCCTGCTACAGGTTTGCCGATTGGTGAAACTAAAGCTAATTTAGCTTCAGCTGTTCAAGGTGAAACTCATGAGTACACTGATATGTACCCAGGTATGGCTAAAACGGCTAGAGAAGAAGGATTTGAAGAAATTGCTGATTGGTTTGAAACTTTAGCAAAAGCTGAAAAATCTCACGCTGGTAAATTCCAAAAAACTTTAGAATCTATTAGCTAAAAATATTTTTTTGGTGGGCAAGAATTTTATTGCCCACTAAACATAATTTCAAAAAAAATTACAAAAATGATAGAGCAATTGTTACAAACTGTTAAGGATTGGTTTAATGAGCCTGTGATAATTGTTTCTATAACATTAATTATCTTTACCAATTTTATTATATGAGCAAAGAAGGAAGTTTAGACGCCCCTATAAGGCATCCGATAGATTTCGAACATCCAGATTTTACTAATCCTGAGAAATTAGACTCAGAAATGAGAAGAGTTTTTGATATTTGTCATGGCTGCAGAAGATGTTTTAATCTATGTGACTCTTTTCCAAAACTTTTTGACATGATTGATGAGTCTAAAAATGAAGATGTAGAAAGCTTATCTAGTGATCAATTTGCTCCTGTCGTTGATGCATGTACTTTGTGTGATATGTGTTTTATGACTAAATGCCCATATGTGCCACCTCATGATTTTGATTTGGATTTTCCACATTTAATGCTGCGATATAGAACGGCTCAAAAAAAATTAGGCAAATTACCAAGCGTACCAACACAATTAGCTCAAATAGATAGAAACGCTAAAATTGGTGTTATGTTCTCTAAAATAGTTAACTGGGCATCAAATATTAAAAATAAATTAATTAGAAAAATCTTAGAATTAATTACTGGAATAGATAAAAGAGTTCAGTTACCAAAATATAACTCAGAAACTTTTTCAAATTTTTTCAAAAAAAATAAAGATAAAATAAATTATCAAACACCTTCTAAAGATAGAAAAGTTGTTATCTACTCAACCTGTTTTGTAAATTTTAATAAAAAAAATACAGGTGTTGCTGCTTTAAAAGTTTTGAAAAAAAATGGTGTAGAGGTTCAAGAAGCTTATCCTGGTTGTTGTGGGATGCCATTTTTAGAGCAAGCAGATTTACCAAAAGTTGTTGAACAAGCGAAAAAAGTTTCTAAGGATTTAATCGAGTGGATTGATAAAGGATATAAAGTAGTAACCTTAACAGCTAGTTGTGGATTGATGTTAAAATTCGAATGGCCTTTGTTATTACCAAACGATGAAAAAATAAAAAAATTATCTGCAAATGTTGTGGATATTGATGAGTATGTCGTGGATATTGCAAACAATGAGGGATTAGCAGAAGGATTAAATGAGATTGATGGAGGAATAACTGTGCATCATGCTTGTCATGCGAGAGCACAGAACATGGGTATCAAAGCAAGAGATATGTTAAAATTGATACCAAACGTTAAAATTGATGTAGTTGAAAGATGTGCGGGTCACGGAGGAACTTTTGGAGTGATGAAAGAAACTCATGATTTAGCAAATAAAGTTGGAAGACCCACATCTAGACAAATAAAAACTAAAAATAATAAGTATATGGCTTCTGATTGTCCTTTAGCTGGTAAACATTTAAAACAGTTAGAAGTTGATACAAACATAACTAATGATGAGGCACTACATCCTATCGAATTAATGGCAAAAAGTTATAACTTATGATCATGCCAAGAGAAAAAAGAGAAATTCAAAAAAAAGACATCATGCCTTTAGATGTTTATGCAGAAAAGAGACGTGAATTAAGAAAAAGTATTGTTGATTATAAAAAAAATAGAAGAGTTGCTTTAGGTCCTTATGCAACTTTTTATTTTGAAAGTTATGAAACAATGTTAGCTCAGGTACAAGAAATGCTATACATTGAAAAAGGTGGTGATGAGCAACTTCAGGATGAGTTATCTGCGTATAATCCTTTAATACCTAAAGGCAAAGAACTAACAGCAACTTTAATGTTTGAAATAGACAATCCTATCTCAAGGGCTGCGTTTCTTGGAAAAGTTGGTGGAATAGAAGAAACAGTATTTATGAAAATAAATGGTGAGAAAATTAAAGCAGTTCCGGAAGAAGATGTAGACAGAACTTCTGCTGAAGGAAAAGCTTCTTCAGTACAGTTTATTCATTTCAATTTTACTGATGATCAAATAGAAAAATTTCAATCTAATAGTTCAGAAATTGAGCTTAGTATTGATCACAAAGAGTATTCTCATAGCACAAAATTATCTAAAGAAAATATAGCCTCTTTATCTACTGATTTTAGTTAATTTAGTCCCCAAATATTATCTGTTTTAATCCAACCTTCGAATTCTTCAGATGTAACTTTGCACCAATTTTGTTCACATTTTTCTACAATTAATAATCTTCCTTCTTTAATTTGAGCTATTGGTTTAGCAAAAGATGTAGGTTTTTTAAATAAAACTTTATCTTTCGTGGCTATTACAGAATTACTTTTTTTTAATTGAGAGATATGAATCCACCCACTGTTATTTTTTAAATCTATAATTCGCCTGAAATTTTCTTTTTTATCAATTTGTTTTAATGGAAGATTTATTTTTTTATACACGTATTTAATATCAGATTCAAAACTTGGTCCGTAGCGAACATTTACTTTATTTTTTTTAAGAGAGACAAAAATTTCATTAGCAAACGAAATGTGAGTAAAAAATAACAAAAAAAATACTATATAAATTTTTTTCATTATTAATTGCATAGGCATTTTTTTCTTTTATTAATTTTTGCTTTTCTAAAATTTAAATTTAATAGGTCTAGAATTAAAATGTATCCATTTAAATTTTGTCCAATATTTAATATTTTTTTTAAAACCTCATTGGCTTGTAACGTACCTATTGTGCCTGCAACAGTTCCTAAAATTCCCTCATATTCACAATTTAAAATTTCATCAGATATTTTTTCTTCTTGATAAAAACATCTCAAGCAAGGATCTTTTCTGTTGGTAAAATTAAAAGTAAAAATGTGTCCATCAAATTTACTTATAGCACCAGTGACTAGAAATTTTTTATATTTTAGACTTAAATCATTTATTAAAAATTTACTTTCAAAGTTATCAGTCCCATCAACAATATAGTCATAATTTTTAATAATTTTTTCAAATATAGTTTTATTTAATTTTAAATTAAAAATATTTATTTTTGTCTTTGAATTAATTTTATTTAATTTTTTTTTTGCAATCTTTACTTTTGATTGATTTATATCTTTTTCATTATACAGGCTTTGTCTGTGGATATTAGATAGACTTACAGTATCATGATCTGCAATCCCAAGTGTACCAATACCCGATCTAGTTAAAAATTCTGCTACTGGGCAACCTAGACCACCCATACCTACTATCAAGACTTTAGAAGATAAAATTCTTTTTTGACCTATAGTCCCAATATTTTTAAGGATTATTTGCCTTGAGAATTTCTCTATTTCTTTTTTGTTTAAATTTTTGCTCATTTTCCTGTTGAGCCAAACCCGCCTTCTCCTCTAATTGTTTCTGGTAGATCCTCAGTTTCCTCGAGCTCCATTTTAATTACAGGAGTTAAAATCATTTGTGCTATTCTATCCTTATTATTTATCAAGAAATCATTTTTCCCATGATTAAAAAGAATTACTTTTATTTCTCCTCTGTAATCACTATCAATAGTTCCAGGTGTATTTAAAACACTTATACTATTTTTTGCAGCTAAACCAGATCTTGGTCTTATTTGGATTTCGAAATGACTTGAAAATGCAACAGCAAGCCCAGTTGGAACTAAACATGAAGAGTTTGGTTTAAGATTAATGGGTTCTTTTATTAATGCCATTAAATCCATGCCTGATGCGCCTTCTGTTTTGTAAGCAGGTAATTCAACCGTAGGGTCTAACTTTTTGATAAGAACTTTTGCCATTAATTTAATTGATCAATTATTCTATCAACTATTTCATCAGAAATTCCAGATTTTTTTTTATATGAAAGTTTTTCTTTTTTAACGTCTTTGTTTTTATAATGAATTGTAACCTCATTATAATCAGAATTAAATCCTATATCTTTATTTGATACATCATTAGAAATTATCCAGTCACAATTTTTCTTGTTCAATTTTTCCTCTGCATTTTTATCAATCTGATTAGTTTCTGCTGCAAATCCTATTACAAGTTCAGGTCTCATGGAGTTATGGTTAGACACATAATGAAGTATGTCTACATTCTTTTCTAAATTTAAGTTTAAGCTCTCTTTTTTTTTAATTTTATTTTCATACTTTTTATTAATTTTAAAATCAGCTACTGCAGCAGAAAAAATTGCCACATCTACAGGTAAATTTTCTTGAGTGGCAACTAACATTTCATCTGCTGTTTCAACTTTTATAAGATTAATATCTTTAGTTATTTCAAGATTAGTTGGACCTGATATTAAAGTTGTATCAAAACCTTTTTTGGATAATGATTTTGCTAATTCATATCCTTGTTTGCCACTTGATTTATTTGTAATAAAACGAACTGGATCTATGTACTCATTAGTTGGACCTGCTGTAACTAATGCTTTAAATTTTTTGTTATTTTTTTGAGTTAAGAAATATTTATCAACTTCTTCAGCAATTACTGATGGGTCTGACATTTTACCCTCTCCATATTCACCACATGCCATATCACCAACCTGTGGACCAATTAGTTTATATCCAAACTCCTTTAATTTTTTTAAATTAATTTTAGTAGTTGGATGTTCCCACATTCTTACATTCATTGCTGGTGCTAAAATAATTTCTTTATCTGAAGCTAAAACAACAGTGGATGCAAGGTCATCAGTTGTTCCTTGTGCTAGTTTTGAGATTGTATTTGCCGTTGCTGGTGCAATTACAATTATATCTGCCCATCTTGAAAGTGAAATATGATCCATTTCTGTCTCATTTTCTACACTAAATAAATCACTATAAACTTTACCTTGAGAAAGTGATGTTACTGAAAGTGGAGTTACAAACTCTTTTGCACTTGCTGTAAGAATTGTCTTTATTTCTGCACCATTCTTTTTAAAGAGCCTAATTGTTTCAAGACTTTTATAAGCAGATATTCCTCCACAGATAATAAATAGTATTTTTTTATTTAACAAATTTTTCATTTGCAGAATTAAAATACTATAAGGCCAAAAATTACAAGAAGTAATAAACCAATAATAGATTGATTTCTAAATGCTATCATTTCTGATTTCTTATCATTCAGAGCAGTATAAGAATTTGAATTTTGTGGAATTTGACCACTAGCTAAAAAAGTTAATGCTTGATTTGCTTTATCCATAATCTCAGGAAATTCTGGTAAACGTTTAATAACTTCAGATGTACTTTTTAAAGTTTCGTTCAGATTATTAATTGGATCTTTTGTTTCTTTAAGCCAATTTTCTAGTACAGGCTTTGAAGTTGTCCAAATATTTGTGTTTGGATTTAATTTTCTTGCTACACCCTCAACAACAACCATAGTTTTTTGCAACATTAATAATTGAGGTTGAGTTTGCATATTAAACTTTTCTGTTACATCAAACAATTGTTTGAGTAATTTACCTCCTGAAATATCTTTTACTTCTTGACCAAATATAGGCTCACCAATTGATCTCAAAGCTTGAGCTAGATCTTCGATTGGTACTTCTTTAGGAACTAATCCAGCCACTAAGTGAACTTCAGCTACTTTGCGATAATCTCTTTGAATAAATCCAAATAGAATTTCTGCTAAAAACCTTTTACTAAGTTTATCTAACCTGCCCATAATTCCAAAATCTATAGGTACAATTTGGCCACTATTATCAACAAAAATATTTCCTTGATGCATATCTGCATGAAAAAAACCATCTCTTACAGCATGTCTTAAAAAATGTTGGATAATATCTTCAGCTATTTTCTTAGTATCTAAATCTCTTTTCTTTAGCTCCTCAGCTTCTCTTATTGAAATTCCATCTATCCAATCCAAAGTCATTACATTTTCACTAGTAAAATTCCAATAAATTTCAGGAACTTTAAATCCAGCATCATTCTTAGTATTTTCAGCATATTCATTAGCTGCAGCAGCTTCGAATCTTAAATCCATTTCAAGATTAGTTATTTCTTTAAGTAAAAAAACAACTTCAACAAGTTTTAATCTTTTTGTTTTTTTTACAAATGATTCAATAATAAATGCAAATAACATCATTGCATCAATTTCTTCATTGAATATTTTTTTTATATTTGGTCTTAAGATTTTTATTGCCACATCTTTAATTGTTCCGTTGTCATTTATTTTTGCTTTATGAACTTGTGCAATTGATGCAGCAGCAACTGGTTCACTTAAATCAATTATTGAATTAAATGTATCAATTCCAAGATCTTTTTTAATAATTTCTTTTGCCTCATGAATTGAAAAAGGGGGTAGTCGATCTTGAAGTTTTTCTAGCTTTAAAGATAATTCTTCTCCGATAATATCTGGTCTAGTAGCAAGAAATTGCCCAAGTTTGATGAAAGTTGTACCCATAGATTCTAATGACCTAGATAGTCTTTCACCTTCATCTTCAATTAAATTATTTTGTTCCTTTTTTTCAAATGAAATAGATAAAATTTGGAATAATATTGTTACAGCTAAAGGAGGTTTTTTAAATTTTGATGCAATTTTTAAAATATCTGATTTTGCAATTTTTCTTCCCAATTTAAATAAAGTAATAAGTTTTTTAATCATTAAATTTTCCAACCACTATGAATTGAAACAATACCACCAGAAAGATTTCTATAAGAACATTTATGAAAATTATTTTTTTCCATTAACTCTATTAATTCATCTTGATTAATAAATTGTTCAATACTTTTGATCAAATATTCGTAAGGCTCTTTTTCTCCAACTACAAACTGACCAATAATAGGAATGAGTTTTGAGTAATTTTTATATACAAAATCAAGATTTGAATTTTGAATCTTGGAAAATTCCAGACATAGATAGCGTCCGCCAGGCTTTAAAACTCTATAGGCTTCTGAAAGTGCTTTATTCAAATTTTTTGTATTTCTTAGCCCAAAGCTAATAGTGTAATAATCAAATGAATTGTCTGTTATTGGTAATTTTTCTGCTGGAGAAATAACCCATTTTACATTTTTGTAATTAGATAATTTTTGCTTTCCTTGACTAACCATTCCTTTATTAGGGTCTACACAAGTAATTTCACCCTCTTTATTTGTGCTATCTAAAAATAACTTTCCAACATCCCCCGTTCCACATGCAACATCTATTAATTTTCTACTAACTCTCGGATTCATCATATTGATTAAACTTTTTTTCCAATATCTATGTACACCCATAGACATAAAGTCATTCATCAAGTCATATTTGTTGTAGACCTGATTAAATACATTATCTACAAGTCCTTTTTTATTTTGAAGATTTTGTTGCATAAAAAAATATATATTGAATATAGTATCAAATGCCAGAATTACCAGAAGTAGAAATTGTTAGACAATCCCTTCATAAAAAGATCAAAAAAAAAAGCATAAAAAAAGTAATAATTAGAAATAGGAATTTAAGGTTTAAAATACCAAGTGATTTTGAAAGTTTTCTTAAAAATAAAAAAATAATTGAAGTTAGTAGATTTTCTAAATATTTGATTATCCATTTTCAAAATGAAGATTATTGTTTAATTCATTTAGGAATGTCAGGAACAATCCATATTCTTGATAACAAAAAGCCTCTAAAATTTACGAATACTAGTTTTTATCATTCACCTTTTTTACCTAAAAAACACAATCATGCTGAGTTTGTATTTGATAGCTTGAAAGTAATTTATAACGATCCAAGACGTTTTGGATTTTTTGAAATAATTAAAAATTATCAAGATCTACAGAGAAGATTTAAATCAATGGGACCTGAACCATTTAGCGATAAATTTAACTTAAATTATGTAGTTAATTATTTTAAGAAAAAAAATAAGGATATAAAAAGTTTCTTACTTGATCAAAGATTTGTTTCTGGAATAGGTAATATTTATGCAAGTGAAATTCTTTTTGCTAGTAAAATAAATCCATTTAAAAAGGCAAAGAGACTTAATAGAAATGAATGTTTAAATATTATTTTAAATTCTAAGAAAATACTTCAACAAGCAATTAATAAGGGAGGTTCAAGTATAAGAGATTTTAAAGATATCTCAGGTAATAAAGGTACCTTCCAAAAGGAGTTTAAAGTCTATCAGCAAGACGGAGCTGATTGTAAGCGTAAGAATTGCAAAGGCAAAATAAAAAAAAAAATAACATCAAATAGGTCGACTTTTTTTTGTGTTTCTTGTCAAAAATAGTTAAATATTTAGTTGACCACTATAAATTCTCAAGTTATACCCCTGCGCAGATGGCAAACACAAAATCAGCAATTAAGAGAATTAGAAGAATTTCTAAACAAACGGCAGTGAATAAAGCTAGAAAGAGCAGGTTTAGAAACGCTCTTAAGAAAATGAACCTTCTAATTGATGGTAAAAAGAAAGATGAAGCTATTAAATTTTTACCAAAGTTAAACTCTGAGTTGATGAAAATTGCAAAAACAGGAATAATAAAAAAACAAAATGCTTCTAGAAACGTTTCTAGAATTACCAAAAAAATAGCTGCAATCTAAACGTTAGCTAAATTTTTAAACAACTCCTGATATCTACATTATATATTTAAGATTTATCTTAAGTTACTATATTTAGAGTTAGTAAATATTTGTATTATGGTCATTCAATCTATGTTTGATTCAATTTTAATTTAATCAATTTATAGATTCAATCTATATTTGATTCAATTTTAAATTTTAATTTTAGATCTTAACTAAAATTGATCTGCAACATTATAAATCACAATCATAGATTTTATTTTTTTTTTATTTTTCTTATTAACTTGTTGCAAATTTTTTTAAATCGTTCTAACTGAGATTTCCCCTTAAGTTATGAATAAATTAACAAATACAAAAAATATTAATAATTTTTCTTCTGAAGGCTTTGAATGGAAGCAAGTGCAGAATGAAATGAAAAATAAACTAGGCCTAGAAGTATATGAGAGCTGGTTAAAAAAGATTTCTTTTGTAGAGGAATTCAATAATTACTTATTATTATCAGTTCCAACAAGATTTATTAGAGATTGGATTACATCAAGGTATTTAGATCAAATATTACAAATAATTAAATTATATAAAAAAGACATTATTAGAATTGAGTTCAAAATAGTTGAAAAAGCTCAAGATATCACTTTAAAAGAAAATAATATTAAAGAGAATAATACTAATGAAAATATTTCATTTATAAAAGACTCTTATCTTCAGTATAATCGAATTGATCCAAATAAAAGATTTGATAATTTTATAACAGGTTCGAGTAATAAATTAGCATACGAAGCTTCTTTAAAAGTTTCAGAAAATATATCTCATTACAATCCACTTTATATTTATGGTGGTGTTGGAATGGGAAAAACTCACTTATTAAATTCAATAGGTTTAGAGCTTAAAAAAAATAATAAAGTAATGTTTATTTCTGCCGAACGTTTCATGTATCAGTTTGTAAAATCAATTAAATCAAACGACATGGTTAAGTTTAAAGAGTATTTTAGAAACACAGATATTTTATTAATCGATGATATCCAGTTTATAAGTGGAAAAGAGGCTATGCAGGAGGAGTTCTTTCATACATTTAATGCATTACTTGATAAGGGATCTCAAATAATTGTATCAGCTGATCGATCACCAAACAAATTATCAAGGATTCAAGAAAGAATTAAATCAAGATTTTCTGGTGGATTAGTTGTTGATATTCAAAAGCCCGACCTTGATCTAAGAAAAAAAATAGTTGAAAAAAAAACTGAAGAATTGAATGCTTTGTATTCCGAACAATTACAAGTTTCTAGAGAAATTCAAGATTTTATAAGTAATGAAATAACTGGAAGTATAAGAGAATTAGTTGGTGCAATAAACAGAGTTGTTTCATTTTCAAGAATCTACAACAAAGCGCCAAATCTTGCTGAAACTAAAGTAGTTTTAAAGGATCTATTAAATTTAGCAGAAAATAAGGTTACAATAGATCTTATTCAAACAACTGTTTGTAAGTTTTTCAAAATCAGTAAAAATGAAATGTTATCATCTAGAAGATCAAGATATTTAGTAAGACCCAGGCAAACAGCAATTTATTTAACTAAAATTTTGACTTCTAAATCATTACCTGAAATTGGAAGAGACTTTTCTAACCGAGATCATACAACAATAATTCATTCAGTAAAAACTATTGAAAAGATAAAAGAAAAAGATCCTGAGATGGCGGATAATATAAATAAATTAAAAAACCAGATTTTATATAATAATAAAGAAAATGAAATTTAACGTTAATCAACAAGACCTTCAGCAAGCATTAAATTATTGCCAAGGGGTCATTGAAAAAAGAAGTACATTACCAATACTTTCTAATATTTTGTTAGATGCAAGTAATTCAAAACTTACTATTACAGCGACCGATCTAGATTTAATATTTATACATAAATTAAATAATGTAGAGATTCTAGAGGAGGGCAAAACGACCACAACTTCATCAATTATGTATGATATTATAAGAAAGTTTAATTCAGGAAAAAAAATAAATCTTTCTTTAACAGACATAAGCAAATTACAAGTAGAGTCTGAAAAATCTATTTTTAATTTGAATTGTATAAGTTCAACAGAGTTTCCACTGACAGATGAAAATTTTAATCAAAATGAATTTATAATTAAATCAAAACAACTATTGAAATTATTAAATAAGTGTAAATTTTCAGTTTCGAATGATGAAACAAGACATTATCTAAGTGGTATATATTTTCATCAAACAGAAGTTGAGGATAAAAATTATTTAACTGCGGTTGCAACTGATAGTCATAGAATGTCTATTTCAAAAGTTAGATTAGAAGAAAAAATTGATTTTGATCCAATAATTTTACCTAAAAAAACAATTTTTCAACTTTGTTCTTTATTAGATAGCTATGATGGAGATGTAAAAGTTTCAAATGTTAAATCAAAAATAAAATTTGAATTAAATAATAGTATTTTAATTTCAAAACTTATTGATGGAAAATTTCCTAATTACATTCAAGTTATACCAAAAAATAATCAAAAAAAATTAGAAATAGACTTAAAATTATTTTTAAATTCCGTTGATAGAGTAGCATCTGTTTCATTAGATAAAAAAGATGGTGTGAAATTTAATTTATCTAAAGATACTCTAGATCTTTCAGTAAATAATACTAACAGTGGTGATGGTAAAGAAACTTTAAGTGTTAAGTTTGATCATGACCTAGAGATAAGTTTTAACTCTAGATATTTGATAGATGTTGCTTCTCAACTAGATGGAGACAGAGTTGAAATTTTCTTTAATGACACTGGTTCACCGGCGCTAATAAAAGATCCAGGTGATTTTGATAGTATTTTTGTTGTTATGCCTATGAAGGGCTAATTAATTAAATCTAACTCTGAATAAATATTGTTTTCAAGAATTTGAATAAAATTATCTTTTGTTAAACCAGAAGGAATTGGTTTTAGAATAGAGATTGTAATAGTTCTATTAGATTTTTTTTCACCTTTTTTAGGCCATACATATCCAGAGTTAATTGCAACTGGCTGACAAGTAACATTTAGCTGTTCATAAATTCTCGAAGCACCTTTTTTAAAAGGTGGTCTTTCATCCGGAAGAACTCTGGTTCCTTGAGGAAAAATAATTAAAGGTCTATTAGAAGTAGCCATCATTTTTGTAATATCATCAAAAAAACCCAAGTTATCTTTTGTAACCTTGTTTCTTTTTATTGAAATTGATCCTATTTTTTTTAAGTACCAACCAAATATTGGAATTAACAATAATTCTTTTTTTAGAATAAATACAGGTGAGTTAAAGATTGTTTGTAAATAAAAAGTTTCAAACATTGATTGATGAGATGCTGCTATAAAAAATTTTTCATTATTAATAATATTTTCTCTTCCTTTGATTGAAATTTTTACTGAAAGAACAAACCTCAAACAAAAACTGGCCCAATGGCCCATTAATTTACCCCCCATCAAAACAACCTGTTTAGGCAAAAAAAATGATGGTAAAAAAATTATCGAAATAAATATGATTCCCGTGAAAAATAAAATTGAGAATAAAAAGTTTCTTATCATTTTTGTCAAAAGCTAAATTATATCTTTATGCTTTTGTCTTTTTCTTATTACTTTGATTTTTGATCCCTTTATTAATAATTCTATTGGTTTAGGTCTTAAATTATAATTTGAGCTAAGTGACATTCCATAAGCTCCCACATCGCATATTGCTATCAAATCTTTTTCATTCAAAGCTTGAAATTTTTTTAATGTAACAAATTTATCTGTACTTTCACAAATAGGACCTACAAATTCATATGGTTTTTTAGACGTTTTGTTAGATTTTTTAACAGGTAAGGTTTTATGAAACGCACCATACAAAGCAGGTCTCATTAAATCGTTCATTGCTGCATCTAAAATTATAAATTTTTTACTTCCGCTATCTTTTATATAGATTATTTTTGACACTAATGTCCCGGTATCGCCAATAATTGATCTACCTGGCTCAAATATAATTTTAACTTTATGTTTTCTTAAAAATTTAAGAATAGCTGTGTTGTATTTTTTATAATTAAGTTTTTTATTTTTATCAGTGTAAGTAATACCCATACCTCCACCTAAATCTATAAATTCAAATTTATGATTTGTTTTATTGAGAATTTGACTGACCGCTTTAAGCATTTTTTCATAAGGTCTATGGTCTAAAATTTGACTGCCTATATGAACGCTTAGACATCTTAAATCAATATTTTTGGAATTTTTGCAATAATTTATAATTTCATAAAATGTATTTTTATTTACACCAAATTTGTTTTCTTTTTTCCCAGTTGATATTTGGCTTAATGTTTTTGCATCTGTATTAGGGTTTAGTCTTACACCAATTTTTATTTTTTTATTTTTTGATTTTGCTATTCGATTTATTTCTTTTATTTCACTTAAAGACTCAGCATTAATAAGCAAAATTTTTTTATCAATAGCAAAGCTGATTTCACTTGTTGTTTTACCAACACCAGAAAATACTATTTTGCTTGGATTAATTCCTGCTTTTAGTGCCATCATTAGTTCTCCTACTGAAACAACATCAGCACCTAATCCAAATTTTTTAATTTCTCTTATTATATTAACATTTGTGTTAGATTTGACTGCAAAGCAGATAAGTGGTGAAAAAGATCTAAAGTTTTTTTTAAAATTATTAATATTTTCTTTTAATTTTGAATATGAGTAGCAATAACAAGGTGTCCCATATTTTTTTGCAATATTAGGAATACTTATTCTCTCGATATTAAGTTTTTTTTTAATATAATTCATTAAGATTGCCTG
This sequence comes from Candidatus Pelagibacter sp. FZCC0015, assembly GCF_007833635.1. Lineage (NCBI taxonomy): Bacteria > Pseudomonadati > Pseudomonadota > Alphaproteobacteria > Candidatus Pelagibacterales > Candidatus Pelagibacteraceae > Candidatus Pelagibacter > Candidatus Pelagibacter sp. FZCC0015. The sequence goes on along the minus strand of NZ_CP031125.1, from coordinate 466,792 downwards.
AATAATTCACTACATTTATCAGCTTCATTATTTTTGGGACAATCTTTCTTTCCACAAGAAATTAACATTAAAGATATAAATAAAACAAATATTATTTTTCTAATCATTTTTCTTTTTTATATTTTATTATCATTTTTTTAATATTATCAAAAGAAGTTCCACCATAAGATTTTTTTGAATTAATTGAATTTTTTAAATTAAATACTTTTAATACATCATCTTTAAGTTTAGGTTCAATTTTTCTTAATTCCTCTAAAGTCAATTCATTTAATTTCTTTTTTCTTTTTTCAGCAAAATTAACTACAGCGGCAGTTTTTTGATATGCTTTTCTAAAAGAAATTGAGTGATTTTTCACGAGATAGTCAGCTAAATCAGTTGCTGTAATGTATCCAGAATTAGCGAGTTCTAACATTTTACTCTTATTTGGATTGCAATTTTTTAGTATTTCATCAAAAATTTTTAAACAATTATTTAGATTGTCGTTAGATTTGAAAACTATCTCTTTATCATCTTGTAAATCTTTAAAATAAGACAATGGTAAACCTTTTAAGATTGTAAGCATCGAAAATAAATTTCCATAAGCACTTCCTGATTTTCCACGCAAATATTCTAAAAGATCAGGATTCTTCTTTTGTGGCATTATCGATGATCCAGTAACAACTTTATCAGATAAATTGATCAAGTTAAAACCATCAGAATTCCAAATAATTAACTCTTCAGCAATTCTAGAAATATGCATAGCACATACTGATGAAGCGTATAAAAAATCTAAAACAAAATCTCTATCTGAAACTGTATCAATAGAATTATTTGTAGGTATTTTAAAACCAAGTTTTTTGGTTGTATAATTTCTATCTATATTAAATGATGTTCCTGCTAAAGCAGCAACACCTAAGGGATTTTCATTTAAACTGTTTAAATTATTAGAAAATCTCTTTTTGTCTCTATTAAACATTTCTACATAAGACATTAAATAATGTGCAAAAGAGATAGCCTGAGCATTTTTAAGATGTGTAAATCCAGGCATGATAGTCTCAACATTTTTTTCAGCTAACTTGATTGTGCTCTTAATAACTTTATTAATATTACTAGTTATTTCGTTAGTCGAATTTTTTATCCAAATTTTAAAATCAGTAATTACTTGATCATTTCTTGATCTTGCGGTGTGAACATAGCCAGCTTCTTCACCTATAATTTGAAAAAGTCTCTTTTCTATATTCATATGAATATCTTCATATTTTTTATTAAACTCAAATTTATTTTTTGTGATTTCCTTATCAATTTTTGTTAGTCCATAAATAATTTTATTTTTTATTTTAAATGAAATTATTTTTTGTTTAAAAAGCATTTCAACATGAGCAATTGATCCCTGGATGTCTTCTTTGTAGAGTCTTTTATCAATATCTATTGAATTACCAACTTTTTGAAACAAACTTGATGCATTTTTTTTTATGCGTGAGTTCCAGATTGCTTGGTTGTTTTTATTTTTTGTCATGATATTTAATTATACCTATTTAACATGAGATTTTTAATAATATTTATTTTTTTGATAACAAATGTTGTAGCTGAAGAACTACCGGGTATTAAAAATATTGTAATCCACAAAATACCAAAAACATATGATAATGTTATTTTTTTAGACAAAAATGATCAAAAAATTAATATCAATGAATATACTGGCAACTTATTGATATTGAATTTTTGGGCAACCTGGTGTGAACCTTGTAAAGATGAAATGCCATCTTTAGATAAACTCCAAGCTAACCCAGAATTGGATAAAATAAAAATTTTTCCAATTAATATTGGGAAAGAAACCTTAGAAAAGGTTAATAAATTTTTTATAGATCTAAACATTAAAAATTTTGAACCTTATTTTGATCCACCTACTACATTAGCAAAAATGTTTACTTTAAGAGGTGTCCCTACAACAATTCTAATTAATAAAGAGGGTCAAGAATTTGCTAGAATAATAGGTTCAATTGATTTTGAAGATACAAATTTCGTTAATTGGATAAAAAAATATAACTAATTTTTAAAAAAGTAAGCAAAGCCAACCAAAACAAGAATAGCAATAAATTGTAGAAGAACTCTTAATTGCATCAATTTGTTTGAATATTTTTTACTAGTTTCTCCACCTTTAAAAAGAGTACCTATGCCTAAAATTAAAACTATTCCCACAGCAATCAAAAGAGCTATTGATAAAACTTTTACAAATATTCCTGATATCATTTTTTTATTTTAGATTGTTTTTTGAAATAAAAAACATAATTTATCAACTATGACATTTTGCCTAGATTCAATAATTATTAAACCGGAAGACGGTGTTGAAATTAAAAATGCTATTATTTTGCTTCATGGTTATGGAGGTGATGGAAAAGATATAAGCATGCTATCTTTAAACTGGAAAAGACATTTGCCCAATACAGTCTTTGTTTGTCCGAATGGTCATGAGCCATGCGCTATAAATCCCTCTGGTTATCAGTGGTTTGATTTAACAAAAGAGGATACAGATTATATATTAGAGCAATCAATTAAGGCTGAAGACGTTTTAAAAAAATTTATTAATGAAATAAAACAAGAGTTCAAGTTATCAAATAATCGAATCTGTTTATCCGGATTTAGTCAGGGATGTATGATGTCTTTAAATGTTGGTCTTACATTTCAAGAAAAGTTTTTATGTATAGTTGGTTTTTCTGGAAAGATAATAAATCAAAAAGATTTAAAAAACAGAATCAAAAATAATACTGAAACATTACTTATACATGGAGAAGCTGATCAAATTGTCCCATCAACACATTTATTAGAAGCAAAAGATTTTTTAATTAGAAACAACGTTAAAGTTGATACATTATTAATAAAAAATTGTGATCATCATATTCCTATTGAAGCATCAAGTACAGCTTTAAATTTTATTTTAAAAAAAATTTAACTTCTCTTATTATTGATAAAATTGTTTAACTAAGTTAAAATTAGTCAATGAACAATTTTATTGAAGAAGATGTTTCATTAGAAAAGTGTCCTGCGCTAGTGCTCAATGCAGACTATAGACCTTTGAGTTACTACCCTTTGTCTTTATGGTCATGGCAGGATACTGTTAAATCAGTTTTTCTTGATCGAGTTATTATTGTTAGTAATTACGATAGAACAATAAGAAGTCCATCATTTAATATGAAATTACCAAGTGTCATCGCTTTAAAGGATTATATTGTTCCTCAAAGCAAGCCAAGTTTTACTAGATTTAATGTGTTTTTAAGAGATAAATTTTCCTGTCAATATTGTGGAAGCAATGAAGAGTTAACTTTTGATCATCTACTACCTAGATCAAAAGGAGGCGAAACTAATTGGGATAATGTTGTAACAGCTTGTTCTGCATGCAATGTGAAAAAGGGTGGAAAACTATTAAAACATTCAGGGATGAAGTTGCATCAGTATCCTTATCGTCCATCAACAGAGGATCTACACAAAAATGGTAAAAATTTTCCACCAAATTTTTTACATAAAAGCTGGATGGATTACTTATATTGGGATGTAGAACTAGAATCTTAAATTTTCTCAGAAATATTTATTGCAATTTTTGATCCAGTTTTAATAATTTTATCTAATATAGAGTATGGACCTTCTTTTGTAGCACCCTTTTCGTAGGCAATATCTTTATGACTTAATTCATCTTCTCTAAATTTAATTATTTTTTTTTTTAGTTTTGATTCACTATTATCAAGTTGTTTTATTTGGTTTAAATAATGCTCATCTATCACTTCTTCAACAGAGGCAGTGCAAAGCATAGCAGCTTTCTTGCCAAGCAAAGTTGAACCAAAACCTAATCCAACACCTAATAAATCCCATAAGGGTAAAAGTTTTGTAGGTTTTATATTTCTTTTTTTAATTTCTTCTTCAAAAAAATCAGAATGTTCTTTTTCATGAACTTTCATTTCTTCAATTGTTTTTTTTAAAGCTTCATTTTTAACTAATGTGTTTAGAGCAAGCAACTGTCCTTCATAAATTTTAACAGCACCACGCTCCCCAGCATGATCAACTCTAATAAATTCTTCTATTTTCTTTTTATTTATTGTTGTCATAACTTAAATAAGTTCTTATTGTAAAATATACTATTAATATTGATATTATAATATTGTAACTTGTAAGCGATAATCCTAAAATTTTAAATGTAACATCTTTGCAGCTCACATTCTTTTCTTGCAACTGTCTTAATATGTCTTCTTTTGATAGTAAATTGGAGCCATTTTTTAAATCACAAACCAATGATTCTTCAATAAAACCTTGCTCAATACCTAAATGATATAAAGATAAAATAGTAGCAGCTAAAAAAATTAAAATAAGAAAAAGAATGAAATATTTTTCAAGATTAATAAATTTATAATTTAATACAATAATTATTAATGCTAAGAGGTATGGAATTCTTTCCAATATACACAAGTTACAGGGTTGATGACCTAAAACATATTCAATAAAAAATGCTGAAGATAAAGCAATAATACTAATTAAAAAAATTAATTTTAATGTAATTGTTTTGTTAATCTCAACCATTAAATTTAAAAAATAAATAAATAATAATAAATATTATAACTATAATAATTCCAATTATGGTGAACCATTTTGATCCATGTTTTTCCATGTACTCTGTAAATAATTCACCAAATCTATAAGATAAAAAGGCAACTATAAAAAATCTCAGGCTTCTTGAAATTAAACTAACAATAATAAAAATAGGAAGATTAAAAGCAATTAAACCACTTGAAATCGTAAAGGCTTTATAGGGCAATGGAGTAAAGCCAGCTAAAAAAAGAATACTCAGCCATGCTAGGAATCCACTACCTTCAGACATGCTTAATTTTAAATTTTCAACTTTATCTTGATAGCCATAAAATTCGATTACATATATTGCTAAATCAAAAAATAAATATCCGATTAAATATCCGAGGATTCCTCCAAGAACTGAAAATATTGATGCTATTAAAAATATTTTCAAATATTCCTTTTTTTTAGCAATAACCATTGGGATTATCATTGCATCTGGAGGTATAGGAAAAAAAGAACTTTCTATAAAAGATACAAGCCCTAAATAAAAATTTGAACTTTTATGTGCGGCTAATTCTAAACATTTTTTGTAAAGTGTTTGAAACATTTTTTGGTTTTAATATAAATTTAGTTCTTATACTATTTAAATATAATTTAATTGAATACCCAGGGCGAATGGCGGAACTGGTAGACGCGCACGACTCAAAATCGTGTTTCGCAAGAAGTGAGAGTTCGATTCTCTCTTCGCCCACCAAGTAACTATGAATTTAAATAATTTAAATAATTTGATCGAATTATTTGTTAATCAAGCAAACAAACAAAATAAAAAAGATATTTTTTTAGAATGGCTAAACCCAAGCAATAAAAAAACATACACATGGGAACAAACCGAAAAGAATATTTTAAAATTATCAAAAGTTATTAAAGAAAATATAAAAGAAGGTGATAGATGTCTTTTGGTTTCAGAGAATAGACCAGAATGGTTTGTTTCTGATTTAGCAATTATGGTAGCTGGTGGAATTACGGTTCCAGCATACACAACCTACACAGAAGATGATTATAAGTACTTGATAGAGGATTGTGAGCCTAGTTTAGTTGTTGTTTCAAATAATGAAATGTTAAAAAAATTAAATAATTCAATTAATGACAAAGACTTTATCAAAAAAGTTATTACTTTGGATGAAAAAACCAAGGTAACAAATAGTTTAAATATAATTAACAAAGAAAAATATTTAGACTTTGATTCAATTATGAAGAATAATTTATTAGTAGAAGATAAAATTGAAAATAATAAATTAAAAAGAAATTCTCCCGCATGTATTATTTATACTTCCGGAACTGGGGGTAATCCTAAAGGAGTAATTTTAAGTCATGGTGGAATTTTAAATAATCTCGTAGGAGCATGCGAAATTATGAAACCATTATTTAACGCAAGACCAGTATTTTTAACTTGGCTTCCTCTTTCACACTCTTATGAGCATTGTGTTCAATTTGCACAGATAGCAGTAGGAGCAAAAGTATTCTATGCAGAAAAAATAGAAAAACTTTTAGAAAATATATCTGAAGCAAAACCTACAATTATGACAGCAGTTCCAAGGTTCTACCAAAACCTTTACAACAAAATAAACATGAATTTAAAAAAGCAGACAGGTTTTAAAGCAAAATTAATTGAAGCAACCCTTCGTTTGGGCAGAAAAAAACTATTAAATCAAAAAATGACATTTTCTGAAAAATTAATCAATTTTATAGTTGATAAATTAGTTAGAAAAAAAATAAAAAAACAGTTTGGTGGAAATTTAAAAGCTTTCGTTTCTGGGGGTGGGGCTCTAGACAAAGAAATAGGAGAATTTTTGAATTCTGTGGGGCTGCCTACTCTTCAGGGTTATGGTTTAACAGAAACATCACCAGTAGTAAGTTGCAATCCAATACATAAAATTAAAGTGGAAACTGTAGGACCTCCATTTAATGGAAATGAAGTTAAAATTGCTGAAGATGGAGAAATTTTAGTTAAAGGCGAAAATGTAATGCTAGGATATTGGAACAAAAAAGAAGAAACCGAAAAAGTAATTATAAATGGATGGTTACATACAGGTGATATTGGAGAGATAGATTCAAATGATGGTTATTTAAAAATTACTGATAGAAAAAAAGATATCATAGTAAGTGCTGGCGGAGATAACATTTCACCTGCTAAAATTGAAAATATGATTACGAATGAACCAGAGATAGATCAATGTATGGTTTATGGTGATAAAAAAAATTACTTAGTTGCTTTAATTGTTCCTAATAAAGATTTTTTAAATGAAAAAGAAGAAATAAATAAAGCAATTGAAAAAATAAATAAAAAATTAACTTTATTAGAAAAGATAAAAAAAATTCAATTAATAGATGAAAATTTTTCTATTGAAAATGGTTTAATGACACCAACGATGAAAGTAAAAAGAAAAAAAGTTACAGAAAAATATAAAAATCAGCTAGAAAACCTTTATTAAAATATTTGATTTAAGTTGTTTATTAACCGCATAAACATTAACTAAATTAATAAAAAAAAGTTTTATAAAAATAAAAAATTAAAAAAAAATTTTATAAAATTTAACTTTTAATTAAAGAATTGACATAACTTATAGAAAAAAATAAAAATATATTAACAGCGAATCAATTTGATTCGTTTAACTAAAAAAGGGAGCTAAAGATGCCTAAGAAAAGAAAAAAAGCGGCAAAGAAAACTAAGAAAAAAGCTAAGAAAAAAGCTAAGAAAAAAGCAAAAAAAAGAAGAAGAAAATAGTAACTTAGTATTCTTTACAAAAAACGCTTCTCATTACAGTAGTGTGTGAGAGGCGTTTTTTTTTACTCGTCAATTGGTTCGTCGTTATCAGAAATTGGCTCGTCTACAGGTAGTTCATTAGTTGGCGTTTTTACAGGTGCCGCTGGTTGAGGCTGCCCACCTAAGTTTCTTTTTAGTGCTTTATCCAATTTTTTTTGAGTATCTTCTAATGATACATTTAAAACAATCTGAAATTCAGACAAAATTCTTTCATAAGCTTTTTCAAATAATTGTCTTTCACTATAAGACTGGTCAACCATAAGGTCATCACCCTTGTTTAAATCTCTGACAACCTCAGCTAATTCATATATTTTTCCAGAAGATATTTTTGCTTCATATTCTTGAGCTCTTCGACTCCACATTGATCTTTTAATTTTTGGTTTACTTTTTAAAATTGAAATACACTTGTTAACTTGATTAATAGTTGCTAACGGCCTCAAGTGAGACTGCTTGTTTACAGGCACCATTCCGTTAGCTTTGTCTTTTTCAAATTTAATAACATACGTTTCGACATCAATTCCACCAATATTGATCTTTTTAAATTCAGTAATTTGCCCTACCCCATGCTTTGGATAAACAACATGATCTTTAATTTTGTATTCTCTTTTTTCGGTTTCTTGTTTTTTAACTTTTTTTATTTCAGGCTTAACTTCATTTGTTTTTGAAATTCTTAAATTATCTACTTTAGGTTCAGCTGTCGTTTCTGTAATTTTAACAGCTTTTTTTGTTTTAGTTAATTTAGGTGTAACTTTTTTAACAACTTTTTTGATTTTTTTTGAAATTATTTTTTTAGCTTTTTTAGCTTTTTTAGCTTTTTTTGCTTTTACAACTTTCTTTTTAGAAACTTTTTTTTTCACTTTTTTGTCTGTGTTGCCTTTAAAGATTTTCTTTAAAATATTTTTCGTACTTATTTTGCTCATTTTTAAATTTCTCGTGATCCGCTGGTGGATCTTTTTTTTCACTTATGTTAGGCCAGATTTCAGAATATTTTTTATTGATCTCTAACCATTTTTCACTTCCAGGTTCGGTGTCTGCTTTTATGGCATCGACAGGACATTCTGGCTCGCAAACGCCACAATCTATACACTCATCGGGTTTAATTACAAGCATATTTTTACCTTCGTAAAAGCAATCAACTGGGCAGACATCAACGCAGTCTGTTAGCTTGCACTTAATACAATTGTCGTTAACGATATATGTCATTTTAAATTTTGTTTAATTTTTTCTTTAATATCGCCCATTGTTTTATTGTCAATGTAAAGTAAACCCGCAAGTCGTCTCATTAAATTAGTTTCATATATATCAGCATCTTTGTTTGAATAGATTATAGACCACAAAGCCTCAATAATTTTAATTTTATCTTTCTCGGGCAATCCTTTTACTTCTCTAGTAAAGTCTAAAATTTGATTTGAGCTTTCTTCAATTTTTTTTGCTTCTTCAATTGTTTTATAAACATTTTCATTTTCTATACCTAGCTCATTAAGTGTTCTTTTAATAATTTCTTCCTCTTTATCTGTATAGTTCTCATCAATTTTTGCAGCATGAATTAATAAAGCACAAACTTTTGTGAGAAAATTATTATTTTTTGTTTCTTCTTTTGTAAAAAACATTTTAATTTAAATTTAAATTCTTTAATATTTTAAAAGGATTTTCGTTTGAGATCTTCTTTGTGGTAATTTTTTTAAATTTCTTATTAGGACTATATTTAAAAAATGTTTCATTTTCTTTTTCAAATATTTTATAATTCATTTTCTGAAGTAATTTTTTGAAATTATCTTTACTACATCCTAAAAGATTTAACATTTCTGGAACTAATTTTATTTCAGAATTTTCCTTTGAACTAGAATTTATTATTAATACAAATAATCTCTCCAAAATATCAATTCTTACAAAAAAATTATCAAATCTTTCAAATCCACATAAAAGCATAAAGTTTTTATTTTTTATTTCTTTATCGTCTAAAAAATTCAAACCAAAGGTAGGTGGTTTTAAACTATGAAATTTTTGATAAAAATTTTTCCACAATAATGTTCGCAAAGATACTGCTTCTGGTTTAATTAATTGATAAAGGAAAACATGATATCTCCCAAACTTTACTCCTAAGTCTCTAAGAATTTTTCTTTCATTTTGTTCTAAGTTTTTTAGGTATTCAGAAACTTGATCTCGCTTTAATACTCCATTATTTTCATAGAGTTGGTATGCTAGTGCTTTAATTGATGAATTATTTTCTTTTATATTTTTTAGATCAATTAAACTTTTAAGAACGTTATTTATTTTTGAATGTATCCATTTATTAATATAGTCATTTATTTTCTGTTTAGTGTTTTGTTCAATGATATCATCAACGATTAAATCAAAATTAGGATTTAAATAATCATTACCCGTTGTTAATTTGGCAATTGGGAAATCATTCCAGTAAATTTTAAAATCTTCATTCAAACTAATTAATCCTGTATCAATTATTGATTGAACACGTTTTTCTAATTCCGGACCAATAGTTTGTCTTGCAGCTTTTTTTAAAGATTTAATATCAGTTTCCAAAGCACCTTTTTTTAAATCTAGTTCTAATTTTAGTCCTTTTATCTTCCCGATGAATTGATCGTCAATTTTAACATCATTATTTTGTAAAATTTCAGTTTTAAATTCCATATCTTGTTTTAAACCTCTAGCAAGCACGCTTGCTCTTTTGTCAATAAAAGTTTTAGTAAGTTCTTCATGCAATCTGTCTGAAAGTCTATCTTCTAAGTGTTTAGTTTTTTCAATCCAATAACTTTGATTTTCTACCCAATTATTTTTATTCGAAACATATGACCAAGTTCTGACATTTGCAATTCTATTTGATAAAGAATCTACATTTCCATCTAATTTATCTAGTTTCATGAGCTGTAATCTCATATAATCTTCAGAAATTAGTCCTTTTTTGCTAGTTAAAAATTTAAATACATTTCCTATAACTTCAAAATGATTTCCATAGGTTTTTTTTACAAAATCAGGTATTTGGCAACATTCCCACAAGAGCATTAAAGTTTTCTTATCAAATTCTTTATTTAAAATTTTTTGATCTTTTAAAAAATATTTAAGTGCCTTTTCATCCTCACATTCATGAATTTTTCTTAGCCATTCCACCTGAGGTTTTTCCTCTAAACTTTTAATTAAACTAATTGGGTTATTGAAATTAAGATTTGAATTTCTCCAAAACAAAGTTCTTATTTCTTCAAATTTATGATTTTCTAATAATTCTACCTCTTCTGGAGATATTTCTTTACAATCACCAGTAATGCCAAAACTTCCATCGTTTAGGTACCTGCCAGCTCTTCCGGCTATTTGACCTATTTCAGATAAATTTAATCTTCTTAATTTTTTTCCATCAAATTTCTTAACATTTGAAAAATAAACAAAATCTAAATCCATGTTTATTCCCATCCCAATTGCATCTGTTGCAACTAGGAAATCAACATCCCCAGATTGATATAATTCAACTTGAGCATTTCTTGTTTTTGGACTTAGTGATCCCATTACAATAGCGGCACCACCCTTTTGTCTTCTTATTAATTCAGCAATGGCGTAAACCTCCTCTGCTGAAAACGCAATGATTGCTGTTTTTCTATCAATTCTTGATACTTTTTTATGACCAGCGTATGTAAGTTTAGATAATCTTTGTCTATTTATAAATTCAATATCTTCATCTAATTTTGAAATAATATTTTTAATGGTACTTGAGCCCATTAGCATTGTAAGTTTTTCCCCCCTCATATTTAAAAGTCTATCAGTAAAAATATGACCTCTTTCATGATCAGAGCACATTTGAATCTCGTCTACGCCAACAAACTCAAGATGTTTGTCAATTGGCATAGACTCCACTGTGCATAAAAAATATTTTGCATTAGATGGGATTATTTTTTCTTCTCCGGTTATAAGTGCAACTTTATCTAAACTTATTTTCTTGATTACTTTGTCATATACTTCTCTTGCAAGTAATCTAAGTGGAAATCCAATCATGCCACTCTCAAAAGAAAGCATGGTTTCGATAGCAAGATAGGTTTTGCCTGTATTTGTAGGACCGAGAACAGCTGTAATTTTATTTTTAGTCATTTCTATCTTTTGTGCTTCTTTTTTTTTACCTACCAGATATTGTTACTGCTAAAGAACAAAAATAGACTAAAACATGACCGAATCGGAGGGTAAAAAGTTCTCATTTTCTTTTAAATGTTAGTGAGATTATCATAAATAAGATTAATTCTATAACAGTAATTTAATTTAATAAAATGAGTAAAAAACTTTGGCAACCTTCTCTAATTGTAAAAAAAAATTCAAATTTATTTGCTTTTGAAAATTACATTTCAAAAAAATTAAAAATAAAATTTAATAGAAATTATAAAAAATTATTAAATTGGAGTATTAAAAATTCACCTGAGTTTTGGAGTAGATTTTGGGATTTTAGTAAAATAAAGGGATTTAAAAGTAATAAAAATTTCAGAAAATCAAAGACTTTTTATAAAAATTTATTTTTACCAGGTAGCAGACTAAATTTTGGTGAAAATTTATTATCTAAAAACAACAATGAAAAAGCAGTAACCTTTATTAGTGAAAATGGATTTAGAGAAGAAAGATCATGGAGACAATTAAATTTAAATACGAGTAAAATTTCAAAGTTTCTAAAAAAAATAAATATTAAAAAAGGAGATAGAGTAGCAGCCTATATGCCAAATACTATTGAAACTGTTGAAGCATTCATTGCTACAACTTCCCTGGGGTGTATTTGGTCTTCTTGTAGTCCTGATTTTGGATCTAAAGGTGTTATAGAAAGATTTTCTCAAATTAATCCAAAAGTTTTATTTATCACTGATCAGTATTTTTATAATGGAAAAAAAATAGATGTTTTAAAAAGACTTCCAGAGATTTTAAAATTAATCCCATCAATTAAAAGTGTTATAATTAGTAACTATCCTGGAAAAAAGTTTATTAAAAATAAATATAAATTTAATAAAATTAATTTATTTAAATGGAATGAATTAATGCAAACTAATGCTGAAAAAATTGATTTCAAAAGATTTGATTTTGAGACAGAATTAGCAATACTATATTCAAGTGGTACTACTGGAAAACCTAAATGCATTTGTCATCGATCTGGTGGTGTTTTAATCCAGCATATGAAGGAACATCAATTACATTGTAATATTAAAGAAAATGATAATGTTTTTTATTTTACCACATGTGGATGGATGATGTGGAATTGGTTAGTTAGTTCATTAGCATCGAGGGCATCTATTGTTCTTTTTGATGGATCTCCAATGTTTAAATCTGCTGATTTGCTTTTGAAAATAGCACAAAGAGAAAAAATAACTTTATTTGGAATAAGTGCGAAGTATGTAGATGCTTTAAGAAAATTTAAACCAAAATTAAAATATAAATTTAAACTAAATAAGCTAAGAACAATTTGTTCAACTGGCTCACCTCTTTCAGAAGAAAGTTTCAAATATGTTTATAAGCATATTAAAAAAAATGTGCACTTGTCATCTATTTCTGGTGGTACAGATATTGTTTCGTGCTTTGTGTTAGGAAATTTATATCAGCCAGTAAATATAGGAGAAATACAAAACAATGGTTTGGCTTTAGATGTAGATGTTTTAAATGATAAAGGGAGGTCTTTAAAAAATAGTAAAGGAGAACTTGTATGTAAAAATCCTTTTCCATCAATGCCTTTAAAGTTTTGGAATGATAAAAATGATATTAAATTTAAGGGTGCTTATTTTAATAGATTTAAAAATGTATGGCACCATGGAGATTACGCAGAGATAAAAAATAGTGGTGGATATATAATTCATGGAAGATCAGATACCACCCTAAATCCAGGAGGTGTAAGACTTGGAACAGCAGAGATATATTCAGAAGTTGAAAAGTTTAAAGAAATAAAAGAGTCTATTGTTGTAGGACAATCATGGGATAATGATGTTAGAATAGTTTTATTTATTGTAATGAGCAAAAATTATTCATTAACAGCAGAATTAATTTACAAAATTAAATTACAAATAAAAAAAAATGCATCTCCTAGACATGTTCCAAGTAAAGTTATTGTTGTAAAAGATATACCTCGAACAAAAAGTGGCAAAATAGTTGAACTTGCAGTTAAAAGTAAGATAGAAGGAAGTCAAATTAAAAACATTGAAGCTTTAGCAAATCCCGAAGCTCTTGAACAGTTTAATAATTTAGAAGAATTGAGCTATTAAATGTTAAAAAATCTTGTCAAAAACCTAAAACCTTCATCTACTCTTGCAATTAACGAAACTTCAAAACAATTAGAACAACAGGGAAAAAAAATCTTTAAATTTGGTTTTGGACAATCACCATTTAAAGTACCTGAGGATATAGTTGAAGAATTAAAAAGTAATGCCTATCAAAATAAATATTTACCTATGCAAGGTCTTGATGAATTAAGGGAAGTTGTTGCTAAATATTCATCGAAAAAGAAAAATTATAACTACAAAGCGAACAATGTAATTATTGGACCAGGATCTAAAGAATTAATGTTTTTATTACATGTAATTTTTGATGGTGAAATTATATTGCCAGCACCCAGTTGGGTTTCATATGCACCACAAGCTATTTTAGGGAGAAATAAAATTCAAATTCTCCAAACAGAAAGAGAAAACAACTGGTTTCCTACTGGAGCACAAATTGAGAAAATCATATCAAAAGATAAAGATAAAAATTATTTATTATTTTTAAATTCACCAAACAATCCTTCTGGACAGGTTTGTAACAAATTAGAAGAAATTTCAGAAATTGCTAAAAAATATAATCTTATAATTTTATCAGATGAAATATATTCAGAATTAACATTTTCAAAAAATTTTAAATCTATCTCAAGTTATTGTCCTGAAAAAACTATTATTAGTACTGGACTTAGTAAATGGTGTGGTGCAGGAGGATGGAGACTTGGTTATTTTATAATTCCAGATGAATTGAATGATTTAAAAAATATGATCAATGTATTAGCTAGTGAAACCTTTTCTGCTGTGAGCGCACCTATTCAGTACGCAGCAATTAAAGCTTATGAAAACGATCATTCAAATTATATTGCAAAATCAATAAATATTTTAAGTGCAATTGGTAAATATGTTTTTTTAAATTTAAAATCAAATAAGGTATTGATTAATGAGCCTCAAGGAGGATTTTATTTAATGCCAGAATTTTTAAATAACAAATTTAAAACTTCATCAGAAATGTGTGGGGATATATTACATAATACTGGAGTTGCTTTATTACCAGGTTCTGATTTTGGATTTAATCCAGACAAAATGTTAGCAAGGCTAAGCTTTACAGATTTTGATGGACAAGAGTTTATGAATAATATTGATGAAAATAAAAAAATTGATGAAAATCTAATTAATAAGTTTGCACCAAAAGTAGTTGAAGGTGTTAATAAATTAAAAAATTGGTCTGAAACCCTATAAATTCACTCTGTACACCCTTGATTGTTTTTTGTTAGAATAAACTTTTAAAAAATAACGACATAAAAATATAGGGGGAAAATAATGAAAAAAATAATCACATCTCTATCAAGTGCTTTACTGATTATATTTGCATCATTGTCTTTAACAACTGTTGCTAAATCAGCTGAGTTCTTTACGATAGGAACAGGTGGACCTACAGGAGTATATTTCCAAACAGGGAATGCTATATGTAAAATGCTTCATAAGTCAGCAATCAGTGCTGAGCATGGAAGATCAAAAGGTACAGAAAAAGCTTATAGATGTACTGCTCCATCAACTGGTGGATCAAACTACAATATTGGTCAGATAGCAGCTGGTGAATTCCAATTTGGAGTTGCACAATCAGACTGGCAGTATCATGCTGTTAATGGATCTAGTAAATGGGAAGGAAAACAATTTAGTAATTTGAGAGCAGTTTTCTCAGTTCACAATGAGCCTTTTCAAATTTGGGCTAGAAAAAAAGCAAGAATTAAAGATTTTGCAGATTTAGAGGGAAAAGTTGTTAATATTGGTAACCCAGGTTCAGGACAAAGAGGAACTATGGAAGAATTAATGAAAGCCATGGGTGTTGATAACAGTTTCTTTAAATCAACAACTGAACTTACATCTTCTGAACAAGTCAAAGCGCTATGTGACGGAAAAATAGATGCATTTGGTTATTCAGTTGGATTTCCAAATGGTGCTATGGAACAAGCAGCAACTTGTGCAGCTAAAGCATCTCCAATTAATTTAACAGGTTCTGAGGTTCAAGGTTTGATTGATGGTGCAGATTATTATGCACAGGCAGTAATACCTAAAGGAACTTATACAGGTCAGAAAAAAGATGCTACAACTTTTGGTGTAAAAGCTACTGTTGTTACTTCTGCAGATGTTTCTGAAGAGCTTGTTTATTTAGTTACAAAAGCTGTAATGGAAAATTTTGATGATTTCAAAAAACAACATCCAGCATTTGGATTTTTGGAAAAGAAAAACATGATTAAAGATGGTTTATCTGCTCCATTACATCCAGGAGCAATAAAATACTATAAAGAAGCTGGGTTAATGTAATCCAATTTTTATTAATTAAAAAGGCCTGGTAATTTTTACCGGGCCTTTTTTTTATGTTATGAATAATTTTAATGAGCGACTCAATCAGCAGTAAAATTAAAAATAAAATAAGCGAGGACTTATCACCAACTAGAAATATTACTGGTTTTCATTTGAAAATTGTTTCAGCAATAGCAATTATTTGGTCATTATTTCAACTTTGGTACGCTTCACCATTTCCATTTATGTTAAATTTTGGAATGTTCAAAGGATTGCCAGCAAGGGCAATTCATTTAGGTTTTGCTTTAACTTTAGCTTTTTTAATTTATCCAATATCTAAAGGTAAGAAAATTTCATTTTTTGATGTTTTGATCAGTTTTATGGGGGCGATATCGTGCCTCTATATTTATTTTTTTTATGATCAGTTAGTTGAAAGAGGAGGTGTACTTTTAAATCTTAGAATAACAGAAACATTTAATTTCCCATTAGAATTAATCTTAGGAGGATGTGGTATTTTGATACTTTTAGAAGCTACCAGAAGAGCAATTGGCCTACCTTTGGTAATTATTGCTAGTTGTTTTTTGTTGTTTTCATATTTTGGAAGATATGCACCTGAAATAATTTCACACGGTGGTTTATCATTAAATAGACTTGTAGGTTTTCAGTGGCTTGATCAAGAAGCAATTTTTGGAATTCCAATAGGTGTATCAGTAGATTTTATTTTCTTATTCGTTTTGTTTGGTGCTTTGCTCGAAACCGCCGGTGGTGGTAAATATTTTTTAGATCTTGCTTTTGCAATGGTTGGAAAAATGCGAGGAGGACCAGCAAAGGCTGCGATATTAGGTTCCGGTATGACTGGATTAATTTCAGGATCTTCAATTGCAAACACAGTTACTACTGGAACATTTACAATTCCAATTATGAAAAAAACTGGTTTTTCGAAGGAAAAAGCTGGCGCTATTGAAGTTTCTTCCTCTGTAAATGGTCAAATTATGCCACCTGTTATGGGAGCTGCAGCATTTGTGATGGCAAGTTTTATTGGTGTGACTTACTTTGAGATAGTTAAACATGCTTTTTTGCCAGCAATTATTTCTTATATAGCATTATTTTATATTTCACATTTAGAAGCTTTAAAATTAAACCTTAAGGGAATGGATGATGCAGATGTTCCTCATTTAAAGAAAACATTTTTGTCTGGTGTACATTTTTTAATTCCAATATTTGTTTTAATTTATACTTTGGTTTACTTAAGATTTACCGCTTCATACTCAATTTTTTACGCAACGATTACTTTAGTTTTAGTAAATCTAATTAATTTGTTAATTAAAAATGAAATTAAAAAGGATGCTCTTAAAGAATGGTTTAATCAAACAATAGTTGGTTTTGAAAAAGGCGCTTTAAATATGGTTGCTGTTGGTATAGCGATTGCAACTGCAGGAATTATTGTTGGTGCTGTTGGATCTACAGGTTTAAGTACAAATTTAATAATAGTTATAGAATCTATAGCTAAAGATAATGTTACTATTCTATTATTTTTAACAATTATTTTGTGTTTACTTTTAGGAATGGGTTTACCAACAACTGCAAATTATGTTGTTGTTGCTTCTTTAATGGCGACAGTTTTAGTGGATGTTGGGAATGCCTCAGGTTTTATTTTTCCGTTAATTGCAGTTCATTTATTTGTCTTCTATTTTGGCTTAATGGCTGATGTAACGCCGCCTGTAGGACTTGCCTCTTATGCAGCCGCAGGAATATCTGGTGGAGATCCTTTAAGAACAGGAGTGCAAGCTTTTTGGTATAGTTTAAGAACAGGAATTTTGCCGATTGTATTTTTATTTAATCATGAACTTTTACTTATTGGTATTGAAAATATTTGGCATGGATTAATTGTAATTACAACTTCTTTAATTGGGATTTTAGTTTTTACATCAGCTACACAAGGCTGGTTTTTTAATAAACTTAAATGGTACGAAATAATTATTTTTTTAGTTATTTCTATTTCTTTGTTGTCACCTGATTTTGTTTTAAATAAATTTTATCCAAAATATAATTATGAACAAATTACTAAAATTAATTTAATAAAATTAGACTCAACAAAAGAAATTCAAATTAAAATAACACGGCCTAGTTTATATGGAGAAAGATATAAGTTATTTGTGATATCAAAAAATACTTTTGAGGATAAATTTACTTTAGAGGATTATGGAATTACATTAACGAAACAAGATGATAAAATTGTTGTTGATAATTTGAAATGGAATGGAGAAGCAAAAAAAAGCGGTTTTGAAATGGGAGACTATATAAGTGAATTTAAAATTGAAAATTCAGATAGACCATCAAAAAATATTGTTTATCCTATAGCAATATTATTTTTACTAGTGTTTGGCTATTTTAACTTAAAAAGAAAAGAGTAAAATTACCCACCAGGTCCTAAATTAGAGGGCTTTATTTTTAAAATTTTCCATACTCCAGATGCAGAAGTAATTATTTTATCATTACACTTTAGCTCACAAAATAAAAAGATAAGAGTATTTGTTTTTTTTAAAATTTTTGTATGTCCAATAATTTCATCTCCAACCTTTGAAGCACCTATAAATTTTATATCTAAAGAAATAGTTACACAGGGTGCATTATCTGCAGCTCTATGTGCTGCTGTTCCCGCTCCAGCATCTATTAAAGCAGATAAATAGCCTCCATGAGTTATTCCTGCAGCATTTAAATGATTTTCATTAATTATAGATTTAAATTCGTATTCATTCTCTGAAATAGATCTAAATAAAACACCTCCATTGTGTTTCATGAATCCAGGTTTAATACTTATTTGCTCAAATTCATTGCCCATGATTTTTTATAATACAAAAGTTAAAATTAATAAAATAATTAAAATAATTATAAAAAAATAAATTACTGATTTTTGTAAAGATGCTTTTAAAATCCAATTAAACATTTTTATTTCCTTTTGGTGGACCGCCCAGAACTCGAATCTGGAATCTCCCGGTTCGTAGCCGAGCGCCTTATCCAATTTGGCCAGCGGTCCTTTTTAATAATATATCCCATATATCAAAGTTTTTGATGTAATTTAACTTATAAAATATTATGTTAATTACTTTATGAGCAAAAACTCCAAGGATGTTGTAATAACTTCAGCACTAAGAACTCCTATTGGAAGATACAAAGGGTCTTTAAAAAATCTTAGCGCATCAAAATTAGGATCAATTGCAATTAAAGAAGCAATTTATAAATCAAAATTAGATTTAGAAGAGATTGATGAAGTAATTATGGGGCACGTTTTAACTTCTGGACTTGGTCAAAATCCTGCTAGGCAAGCTTCAATTGGTGCTGGAGTACCGGTTTCTAAACCTGCTCATATTATTAATCAGGTTTGTGGATCTGGATTAAGATCTGTTGTTTCGGGATATCAATCAATAAGTTTAGGAGAAAATAAAATAGTCATTGCAGGTGGTCAAGAAAATATGTCTAGAGCAAATCATGCAATTTATTATAGAGAAGATCAAAAATTTTCTGAGAACAAATTAGTAGACACAATGATAAAAGATGGTCTGCTTGATTCATTTAACGATTATCATATGGGCGTTACAGCTGAGAATGTTGCTGAAAAATATAAAATTTCTAGAGATGAACAAGATAATTTTTCTTTAAATTCCCAGAAAAAAACTGAAAAAGCTTATAGCGAAAATAAATTTAAAGATGAGCTGATAAAATTACAAATTGAAGATGGTGATAAAAAATTTTTTTTTGAAAAAGATGAACATCCTAGAGAAAATTTAAGTATAGGTGACTTAAAAAAATTAAAAACAGTATTTAAAGAAAACGGGACTGTGACACCTGGAAATTCCTCAGGAATAAATGATGGTGCTGCGGCTTTAGTATTAATGTCTAGAGAGCAAGCAGAAAAAAAATCATTAGAGTCATTAGTTAAAATTGTATCTTGGGCTACTTGTGGAGTTGAGCCTTCATTAATGGGACTAGGACCTATACCTTCAATTCAAGAAGCTTTATCTAAAGCGAATTGGAAAATAGATGAAGTAGATTTATTTGAAATTAATGAGGCCTTTGCAGCACAAAGTATTGCGGTAATTAAAGAATTAAAAATTCCTGAACAAAAAGTTAATGTTAATGGAGGAGCAATTGCTTTGGGTCATCCGATTGGAGCTTCTGGGGCAAGAATTTTGGTTACACTTGTCCATGAAATGATCAAGCAAGATAAAAAAAAAGGTTGTGCGGCACTCTGTATTGGTGGTGGCATGGGAATAGCTATGTGTATTGAGAGAAGCTAAAAAGCTTAATATTCATTTATTTTTTTATTTTTTGTACAATAAAAATACAAGATTAACGAAAAAACCTTATTAATGTGATAAAATAAAATTCAATAATGTTTTTTTGGGTATATAAAACATTTTAAAAAATGAGCGAAAAATTACTTGTTCCTGACATTGGTGACTTTGAAAATGTTGAGGTTATAGAGATACTTGTAAAACCTGGTGATCAAATTAAAGAAAATGATCCAATAGTTACAATTGAAAGTGACAAATCTAGCGTTGAAATCCCTTCTACAATTGCTGGAAAAGTAGATAGTTTAGCAGTTAAAGTTGGTGATAAAGTTTCTAAAGGTGATTTATTGCTTAATCTTAAATCATCATCAAAAACATCATCAGAAAGTACTCTTCCAAAAGATACAGAAAATATAATTAAACAAGCCGAAGAAGCAATGGCTGAAAAAAAAGAGGAAAAAAAAATTATATCTGAACCTATAATTGAGAAAAAACAATCTACAATACAAGTAGTTAATGGGACTGATATTGATCCACTTGAAACTCAAGATTGGTTGGAGTCTTTATCTGCAGTTATTTCGAAAGATGGAAATCAAAGAGCCCATTTTTTAATTAAAGAATTAATTAACAAAGCTTATCGAGAAGGAGCAAATATTCCTTATACTCAAAATACACCTTACATAAATACAATACCCCCGGAGGCTGAAGTAAAGTCTAGTGGTGATCAAAATATTGAAAGAAGAATTAGATCGTTAATTAGATGGAATGCAGCAGCAATGGTAGTTCGAGCAAATAAAAAACACCCTGAGCTTGGTGGACACATTGGTACATTTGCATCTGCTGCAACATTATACGATGTCGGTATGAACCATTTTTGGAGAGCAAAAAATAATAAATTTGGTGGAGATTTAATTTATTTTCAAGGGCATAGTGCTCCTGGAATGTATGCAAGGGCATTTTTAGAAGGCAGATTAAATGAAAAACAATTAGATAGTTTTAGACAAGAGGTAAAGCCTGGTGGTCTTTCTTCATATCCACATCCTTGGTTAATGCCAAAATTTTGGCAATTTCCCACCGTATCTATGGGGCTAGGTCCCATGCTTGCTATATATCAAGCTAGATACATGAAATATTTAATCAATAGAGGTTTGATTAAAGATGAAGGAAGAAAAGTATGGGCCTTTTTAGGTGATGGAGAAATGGATGAACCAGAGTCGATGGGAGCAATTGGGCTAGCTGCAAGAGAGAATTTAGATAATTTAATTTTTGTAGTTAATTGTAATCTTCAAAGATTGGACGGTCCGGTTAGAGGTAATGGAAAAATTATTCAAGAACTTGAAGGAAGTTTTAGAGGAGCTGGTTGGAATGTAATTAAAGTTATTTGGGGATCGTATTGGGACTCATTGATAGCTAACGATAAAACTGGTCAATTAGTAAAAATTATGAATGAGACAGTAGATGGAGAGTATCAAGCAATGAAGGCAAGAGATGGTGCTTATGTGAGAGAAAAGTTTTTTGGAAAATCTCCTGAAACATTAGAATTAGTTTCAAGCATGTCGGATAAAGATATATGGCGGCTAAATAGAGGTGGACATGATCCTCATAAAGTTTTTGCTGCATATGATAAAGCAACTAAAAATCAAGGAAGTCCAACTGTAATTATTGCTAAAACTATTAAAGGTTATGGAATGGGAAAATCTGGTGAAAGCGTGAATACTACTCACCAAACTAAAAAATTAGATGTTGATGACTTGATGTATTATCGAGATCGATTTGATGTTCCTTTAACAGATCAACAGGTAAAAAATATTGAATATTTTAAGCCCGATGAAAAATCGCCTGAAATAAAATACATCAAAGAAAGAAGAATTAAATTAGGTGGATTTTTACCTGAACGATCTACATTTGCAAAACCAATAAAAGCACCAACCAAAGATATTTTTGATTTTATGAAAGTATCGACTGGTGAAAAAGAAATGTCTACTACAATGGCACTTGTGAGAATGCTAACTAATTTATTAAGAGATAAAAATATATCTCCAAGATTAGTTCCAATTATTCCTGATGAAGCCAGAACGTTTGGCATGGAAGGTTTTTTCCAAAAAATTGGAATTTATGCACATGAGGGGCAAAAATATGAACCCGAGGATGCTGCTCAATTAAGTTCTTATAGAGAAGATAAAAGTGGTCAAGTTTTAGAAGAAGGTATCAATGAGGCAGGTGCTATGTCTTCATGGATTGCTGCTGCCACTGCATATACTAATCATGATATCGAAATGATCCCAATTTATATTTTTTATTCAATGTTTGGTTTCCAAAGAATAGGAGATCTAGCTTGGGCAGCTGGGGATAGTCAGGCTAGAGGATTTTTGGTAGGTGCAACAGCTGGAAGAACAACATTAGCTGGAGAAGGCTTACAACACCAGGATGGACATAGTCATTTAATTGCATCAACTATTCCAAATTGTGTAACTTATGATCCTACATTTCACTATGAATTAGCTGTAATTTTTCGAGAAGGTCTAAGAAGAATGCATGAGAAAAATGAGAATGTTTTTTATTATATTACAACAATGAATGAAAATTACACACATCCAGAAATGCCGAAAGATAAAAATTGTGAGGAAGGCATTTTAAAGGGTATGTATAAAATAAAAGAATTTAACAAATACAAAAAAACTAAAATCCAACTTTTAGGATCAGGAACAATCTTAAGGGAAATGATGTCTGCTGCAGAGATTTTGCAAAATGATTATCAAATTGACAGCGAGATTTGGAGTGTAACAAGTTTTAATGAATTAAGAAAAGATGGGATGGAGGTAGAAAGATATAATCTTTTAAATCCTGATAAAGAACCCAAAAAATCTTATGTAGAGCAATGCCTAGGCCAAACAGAGGGTCCAATTATGGCTGCATCTGATTATATGAGAATGAATTCAGATCAAATCAGATCTTATACTACTAAAAGTTTTTATTCATTAGGAGCAGATGGTTTTGGAAGAAGTGATACAAGAAAAAATTTAAGAAAATTTTTTGAGGTAGATAAAGAACATTTGGTTGCTTACGGTTTAAGTATTTTGGCAAAAGAACAGCTTATAACTTCTAAATATGCAAAAGATGCAATGAAGAAGTATAATATTGACAGTAACAAACCAATGCCAACGAAATTATAAATGTCAGAAACTGAGATTAAAGTACCTAATATTGGAGATTTCAAAGATGTAGAGGTAATTGAGGTATTAGTTTCTGAAGGTCAATCAATTAAAAAAAATGATGCTCTAATAACAATCGAAAGTGATAAATCTAGCGTAGAAATACCATCAAATTTAGAAGGTAAAATTAAAAATTTAAAAATAAAAGTAGGAGACAAAGTTTCTGAGGGCGACTTAATTTTAACTGTAGAAAGTGATTTAAAAGTTAAAAAGGAAGAGGTTAAAGAAAAACTAGAAATTGAAAAAGAGTCAAAAAATATTGAGGTAATAAAACCTGAAATCCAAGAAAAAACTTTTTCTAAAAATAATATTTCAGATATTTCATCTGCAAGTCCAAAAGCTAGAAAATTTGCTAGAGAACTTGGTGTAGATATTAATCAAGTAGCCGGGAGCCAGAAAGATGGTAGAGTTATTGAAGATGATATTAAAAAATTTGTTTCATCTAACTCAAAAACCACAGTTGTAGCAAAAGATACAAAACCATATAAAATTAAAAACGAATTTGAACATTCTGATTTCGGTGAAATAGAAATTAAAGACATACCAAGAGTAAAAAAATTATCATCAAAATATCTTACAAATTCATGGACAACAATTCCTCATGTTACAAATCACGATGAAGCCGACATAACGGAGATGGAAAGTTTTAGAAGTTCATTAACAGATATGTATACTGGAGAAAAAATTAAAATTACACCTCTAGCATTTATAATAAAGGCTTTAGTTGCATCTCTTAAGAAATTTCCTAGTTTTAATTCTTCTATAGACGAAATTGAGACTGGAAAAATGACTTTAAAAAAATATTACCATATTGGGATAGCAGTTGACACACCAAATGGATTAATGGTTCCAAAAATAAGAAATGCAAATAACAAAAAAATTTCTCTAATAAGTAAAGAATTAAAAGAGGTAAGTGAACTTTGTAGAAATTTAAAAATTGATAAAAAAGAATTGTTTGGTGGCTCGATGACGATTACGAGCTTAGGTGGTATAGGAGGTTCATTTTTTACCCCTATAATTAATTATCCTGAAGTTGCTATATTAGGAGTAGGAAGATCAGAAAAAAAACAAATTTTTATGAATGGTAAGTTTCAAACCAGGACTATGCTCCCAATTTCTTTATCTTATGATCACAGAATTATTGATGGTGCAGAAGCAGCTAGGTTTAATAATGATCTAAAAGAAAACTTAGGCAAAAATTTTGCTTATAAACTAGCTGTCTAATTAAAAATGAGTAAATCCATATCATTATTTAGTGCCTTATTGTGCACTTTCATTTGGGGAACAACTTTTATTGCCCAAGACACAGGCATGGATAATATTGGCCCTTTTACATTTAATGCTGTGAGGTTTTTTGTTGGTTTTTTAGCCATAACTCCACTTTTGATTTTATTTGAATTAAAAAATTTTAAATCAGAATTTAAATTAGATAAAAAAACTTTCATAATTTATTCATTGTTAATTGGAATTTCTTTATTTTTAGGCTCTGCACTTCAACAAGTTGCTTTGCTTTACACAGATGTTGCAAATGCTGCTTTTTTTACAATTTTTTATGTGCCAATGGTACCGATTATCATATTTTTGTTTGGTAAAAAATCAATGCATTGGAGTGTATGGCCTTCTGTAGTTCTATGTTTAATTGGAGGATATTTATTAACAAATTTTCATGATGCAACAGTAAGATTAGGAGATACTTTAGTTGTTCTAGGAGCTTTATTTTGGAGCACTCATATTATTTTTACTGGGATCATTATAACTAAATACAATCTTCCACTTACCTTAGGAGCTGCACAGACTTTAATTGTGGCTATTTTTTCATTTATAATTGGAATTATTTATGAAGAATTTATTTTAAGTAATATTTTAATGGAAATTTATTCAATTTTATATGCAGGTATATTATCTGGCGGATTTGCATTTGTATTACAAATTTATGCCCAGCGTAATATTACTCCAGCGCCTGCAGCTATAATTTTTTCTCTTGAAGGTGTATTTGCGACTATAGCTGCTTGGTTTATTTTAAATCAAATTCTAGATGTTAATAATTTACTTGGATGCTTTTTTATTCTATGTGGAGTTCTCTTATCTCAATTACTCCCTTTAATTAAGAAGAAATATACTTAATAAACTAAACTAAATAAAATCAAAGCAATTATTATTCTATAAATTACAAATGCATTCATTGAAAATTTATTTATATAAATTAAAAAGAATTTAACTGTTAGAAAAGAAAAAATAAAAGAAGATATAATTGCGATAACAACTAAGTAATTAAACTGAATTGATTGTTCAAAAACATCTTTCAAGCTTAAGACACTAGCTCCAGCTAATGCTGGGATTGAAAGTAAAAAAGATATCTTACTTGAATCTACTCTATTAAATTTTAAAATTCTTGCAGCTGTTATAGTAATTCCTGCCCTACTCACTCCAGGTACAAGAGAGAAAATTTGGAAAACACCTATAAATATTATTGACTGAAAATTTAAATTTGAAGAAATCTTTTTATCAAATCGATTTTTGTCTGAGATGTATAAAATAACTGCGAATATTAAAGTAGTCCAAGCAATGACTTCTAAATTTCTTAACTGATAAATTAAATTTGTACTATAAAGTATGTATCCAACAATTATTAATGGAATAGATCCTAATACAATTAAATTTAAAATTCTTTTATTTTTTCTGATATCAAACAATTCATCTTTAAAAAAATAAATTATAGCTATTAGTGAACCTAGATGGAGGCTGATATCAATAAGCAAAGAACTAGATTTAAATTCATATAAAGTAGAAACCAAAATTAAATGAGCAGAAGAACTAATAGGAAGAAATTCAGATATTCCTTGAATTGCGGAGAGAATTAAAACTTCTATAATATTTTGAAACATTGTTTCTTCGTAACTTATAAAGTATTTATTTAAAACAATTCGATTTAAGCATAATAGCTATGCAATAATTAAAAACGTGTTAATTGGCGGTAATAATTTAAAAATTAGGGTCAATATATATGACCTATTTTATGCTTTATATACATAAATCAGGGTATATTTTGCCAAAACTTAAATAATATTATGCAAGATAAAATGCTCAAATTTGTTAAAATAGGTCAACAAACTCCACCTAAAAGAGAAGTTGATACGAGAAAGAAAGATTTTAACGAAATTTATGACGAGTATATCAATGAAAAAGCCAAAGAACAGTCAAGTAGGTGTTCGCAATGTGGAGTACCTTTTTGCCAAGTTCATTGTCCTTTAAGTAATAACATTCCAGATTGGCTTAAACTGACAGCAGAGGGAAGATTAAAAGAGGCGTATGAATTATCCCAAAGCACAAACAATATGCCTGAAGTGTGTGGTCGAATTTGCCCCCAAGACAGATTATGCGAGGGAAATTGTGTAATTGAACAGTCTGGTCATGGAACAGTAACTATCGGATCAGTAGAAAAATATATTACAGATAATGCTTGGGCTGAGGGCTGGGTAAAACCAATTAAGGTAACTAATGAAAAAAATCAAAGCGTAGGAATTATAGGAGCAGGTCCTGCTGGTTTAGCTGCTGCAGAACAATTAAGAAAAAATGGATATAAAATTACTGTTTACGATAGATATGATAGAGCAGGAGGATTATTAATTTATGGAATTCCAAATTTTAAATTAGAAAAAGAGGTTGTAGAGCGAAGAACAAAACTCTTAAAGGATGGAGGAATTGAATTTGTTCAAAATTTTGAAGTTGGTAAGGATGCAAGCCTAGATCAATTGAGAAAAAAACACGACGCAATTTTAATTGCAACAGGAGTTTATAAAGCAAGAGAAGTAAACTTACCTGGAAATGATCTTGATAATATTTTTCCTGCAATGGATTTTTTAACAGCATCTAATAAAAAAGGTCTAGGAGACGATGTTGAGTTGTTTGATAAAGGAATTTTAAATGCAGAAGGTAAAGATATTGTTGTAATCGGTGGAGGTGACACAGCAATGGATTGTGTAAGAACTTCTATAAGACAGAAGGCAAAATCTGTTAAATGTTTGTATAGAAGAGATAAAGAAAATATGCCAGGATCTGCTAGAGAAGTTGCAAATGCAGAAGAAGAAGGTGTTGAGTTTGTTTGGTTATCAAGTCCTAAAGAATTTAAAGGTACAAATAAAGTAGAAAAAATAATTGTAGATAAAATTAAACTAGGTGATCCAGACGAGACAGGAAGAAGAAAGCCACAAGTACAAGAAGGCTCAAGTTACGAAACAAAAGCAGATATGGTCATCAAAGCACTAGGTTTTGATCCTGAAGATTTACCAAATCTATTTGATAGTAGTGAATTACAAGTAACAAAGTGGGGAACTATTAAAACAGATTTTGATACTATGGAAACAAATATAAAAGGGGTGTTTGCTGCTGGTGATATAGTTAGAGGAGCTTCATTAGTTGTTTGGGCGATAAAAGATGGAAGAGATGCAGCAGCTTCAATTAAAACTTATCTAGAGAGTAAATCTAAAGTGGAAAAAAGAGTGGCTTAATGGAAAATTATAAAAAGAACCTTTACCTTTTAAAAGAAAATAATGTTTATTCAGAAGACATGGAGCATGATGCTTGTGGTGTTGGTATAATTGCATCAACCGAAGGTAAAAAATCTCGTAAAGTTGTAGAGTATGGTATTGAAGCATTAAAAGCAGTTTGGCATAGAGGCGCTGTAGATGCCGATGGAAAAACTGGTGATGGAGCTGGGATTCATGTTGAAATACCAAAAGATTTCTTCATTGAAAAGATAGAAGTAACAGGACACACACATGACAATTCTGAAATATGTGTGGGCATGATATTTCTACCTCGGAATGATTACGCAGCACAAGAAAGTTGCAAAACTATTGTTGAAAGTGAATTAACAAAAAATGATTTTAGTATTTATGGCTGGAGACAAGTTCCAGTTAATCCAAAAGTTTTAGGAGAAAAGGCATTCCAAACAATGCCTGAAATTATTCAAGTATTGTTTAAACCTTATAATCCAGAATTAACAAATAAAGATTTAGAAAGAAAAATTTATGAAACTAGAAGAAAGATAGAAAATGAAGCTTTTAAAAAGTCTTTAAACAATTTTTATATTTGTTCATTGAGTTCTAAATCTATCATTTACAAGGGAATGTTTTTAGCTGAAGCTATCTCAGATTTCTACCTTGATCTAAAAGATGAGAGATTTATTTCAAGGTTTGCTATTTTTCATCAAAGATTTTCAACAAACACAGCGCCTAGCTGGAATTTAGCTCAACCCTTTAGAGCTATAGCACATAATGGAGAAATTAATACTTATAGAGGAAATAAAAATTGGATGAAAGTTCATGAGCAAGAGATGAACAGTCCCCTTTTTGACGATGTTGAAAACTTAAAACCTGTTATACAACAGGGAGCATCAGACTCTGCTGCATTAGACAATGTTTTTGAATTATTAAATATATCTGGTCAGCCTGCGCCTTTGGCAAAGCTTATGTTAGTTCCAGACGCATGGTCTAAAAAAAATAAAACTCTACCAAAAGATCACCAACAATTATTTAATTTTTTAAACAGCACTATGGAGCCATGGGATGGACCAGCAGCTATTGCTGGAACTGATAATGAGTGGGTTATAGCTGCAAATGATAGAAATGGATTAAGACCTTTAAGATACGCAATTACAAAAGATAAATTATTATTTGCAGGTTCTGAAACAGGAATGATTGAATTAAATGAAAAAAGAATTTTGTCAAAGGGAAGATTGGGTCCTGGGGAAATAATTGGAGTTAGAATAGAAAAAGGTAAAGTATTTACTAACAAGCAAATAAAAGATTATTTAGCCAAAGAATATAAACACTTTAATTCACAAATTATCGACCTAGATGATAAGTTAACCATTTCAGATGAAAAAAATTCTTTTTCGGGAGATGATTTAAGAAGAAGGCAATATACTTTTGGAATAAGTTTAGAAGACCTTGAGCTCATACTGCATCCTATGGCAGAAGATGCTAAAGAAGCAACTGGATCTATGGGTGACGATACACCATTGGCTGTTTTGTCAGATAGATATAGACCATTATACCATTTTTTTAGACAGAATTTTAGCCAAGTCACCAACCCACCAATAGACTCTTTAAGAGAAAACAAGGTTATGAGTTTGAAAACAAGATTTGGAAATCTTGGAAATATTTTAAATTTTGATAATTTAACAAAGCAAAATATTTATGTTTTAAATAGTCCAATATTATCAAATTCACAGTTTGAAAAATTTATAAATTTTTTTGGCAATAACTCATCTATAATTGATTGTACTTTTTCTGAAGAAGAGACTTTGTTTGACTCAATTAAAAAAATTCAAAAAGAAGCTGAAATTGCAGTAAGACAGGGAGTTACTCAATTGATTTTAAGTGACAAAGAGCTTTCTAGCTTAAAACTTCCAATACCAATGCTTTTAGCAGTTGGATCAATTAATTCGTTCCTTATTGAAAAAAAACTAAGAGGATATGTATCAATAAATGTACAATCTGGAGAGGCTTTAGATACACACTCTTTTGCAACCTTAATAGGAGTTGGAGCAACTACTGTGAATCCATATTTAGCATTTGATAGTTTATTCCAGCGCCATGAAAAGAAGTTATTTGGAAAATTTAGCTTTGATGAGTGTGTAGAGAGATACATAAAATCAGTAAACGCAGGTTTATTAAAGATCATGTCTAAGATGGGTATTTCAGTTCTAAGTTCTTATAGAGGTGGATGTAACTTTGAAACCGTAGGTTTAAGTAGAACAATTGTTGCAGATTATTTTCCAGGAGTGGTCTCTAAAATTTCAGGTATTGGACTTACGGGTATAGAGAAAAAAATTAGAGAAATTCATAAAGAGGCATTTGAAAGTTCTGAAACCATATTGCCGATAGGCGGTATATATAGATATCGTAAAAATGGTGAAACACATCAATATCAAGGAAAATTAATCCATTTACTTCAAAGTGCAGTAGGATCTAATTCTTATGATGCCTATAAAAGATATGCGGATGGAATATATAGTTTACCACCTATTAATCTTAGAGACTTAATTGATTTCAGAGAAAAAAAATTAAGTGGACCAATAGATATTTCTGAGGTTGAGCCAATAGAAAATATTTTAAAGAGATTTGGAAGTGGGAGCATGTCTCATGGAGCTTTATCGAAAGAGGCACATGAAACTTTGGCAACTGGTATGAATAGGATCAAAGGTGCTTCATGTAGCGGAGAGGGCGGTGAAGATGCAAGTAGATTTAAAGTTTTAGATAATGGTGATAGTGCAAACTCAAGAGTTAAACAGATAGCTTCTGCAAGATTTGGAGTTACAGTTAATTATCTTAATAATTGTAATGAGATAGAAATTAAAATTGCACAAGGCGCTAAGCCCGGTGAAGGGGGTCAGTTACCAGGATTTAAGGTTACTGAAGAAATTGCTAAACTTAGACATTCAACTCCTGGAGTAACTTTAATATCACCACCACCACATCATGATATTTATTCAATCGAGGATCTTGCACAACTAATTTATGATTTGAAACAGATAAATCCTAAAGCAAGAATTGGAGTTAAGCTTGTTGCTTCCTCTGGAGTAGGAACAATTGCAGCTGGTGTAGCTAAAGCAAAAGCAGATATAATATTAATTTCTGGACATAATGGCGGAACAGGAGCAACACCACAGACTAGCGTTAAGTATGTTGGAATACCATGGGAAATGGGTTTGACGGAAGCAAACCAAGTATTAACTTTAAATAATCTTAGACATAAAGTTACATTAAGAACTGATGGTGGAATTAAAACTGGAAGAGATGTGGTGATAGCTGCAATGATGGGTGCTGAAGAATATGGTGTTGCTACTACAGCATTAGTTGCAATGGGATGTATAATGGTAAGGCAGTGTCATTCAAATACATGTCCTGTAGGCGTTTGTACTCAAGATGAAAAGCTCAGAGAAAAATTTACTGGAACTCCGGAAAAAGTAGTTAATTTATTCACATTTATAGCCAGCGAAGTAAGAGAAATATTAGCAAATTTAGGTTTTAAATCATTAAATGAAGTGATTGGTAGGACAGACTTGTTAAAACAGGTTAGCAAGGGTTCTCCAAATTTAGACGATTTAGATTTAAATCCTTTATTTGTTCAAGCTGATACTGGAAATAATCCAAGGTATTGTGAGGATCAAGAAATAAATAGTGTACCAGATACTCTTGATCAACAAATTTGGCCAGAAGTTGAACAGGCTTTAGATAATTCTGAAAAAATTGAGAAAGAATATCAAATAAAAAATACTAACAGAGCAGTAGGCACAAGAATTTCTCATCATTTGTATAAAAAATATGGTTATGAAAAACTTGATGAAAACTTTTTAGTTTTAAATTTTAAAGGATCAGCAGGTCAATCATTTGGTGCATTCTCTTCAAAAGGTTTGAAACTTGTATTAAAGGGAGATGCAAATGATTATGTTGGTAAAGGTTTGTCAGGAGCTACTATTTCAATAAAATTACCTGAAGAGAGTAATTTAGTTTCAAATGAGAATACAATTTTAGGAAATACTGTTCTTTACGGAGCAACTTCAGGAAAACTTTTTGCTGCTGGCCAAGCTGGTGAAAGATTTTCAGTAAGAAATTCTGGTGCAGTCACAGTAATTGAAGGATGCGATTCGAATGGATGTGAATATATGACTGGTGGAACTGTAGTAATTTTAGGAGATGTTGGTGATAATTTTGCAGCTGGTATGACAGGTGGAATGGCCTTTATATATGATAAATCTCAACAATTTGAAAAGAAAGTAAATCCAGAGTCAGTAGTTTGGCAAAACGTAGAGACAGATTATTGGAAAGAATATCTAAAAAATTTAGTTAGTGAGCATTTTAAAGAAACTGAATCTCAATTATCGAAAAAAATAATTGAAAACTTTGATGATGAAGTAAATAATTTTGTTCAGGTGTGTCCTAAAGAAATGTTGGATAAGTTAAAAAATCCAATTACTTTAAAAAAAGATATAAAAAAAGTTAGTTAAATTAATAATTTAAGCTCTTTTAAAATTATATTTAACCATTTTTTATTTGATAAACTGTGATCACCTTTTTTTATAATATTTAATTTCTTCTTAGCTTTGGGAAATAATCTTAAAACTTTTCTTGAATACGAGACAGGAACTGTCTCATCTTTTTCACCATGTACCATTGTTACTTTAATATTTGAATTTATTTTCTTATTTAAGACTTTGTTTTTTCTTCCATCTTTTATTAATTGTAGACTAATTGGATATTCATAATTGCCATGTTTTAATTGATAAATACCCTTACTTATTGTTTCCTCTTTCATTTTTTTAGTAAATTTTTTCCACATTAAATTTTCTAAAAATTCAGGAGCAGCCCCTATTCCTAAAAATCCTTTAATCTGTTTTTTGAAAATTTTGAATTGATTGAGCGAAATCCATGCGCCCATACTTGAACCAATTAGCACAAATTCTTTTTTTTTTACGTATTTTTTAATTAAAATTGACGTCTCTTTACTCCATTTTGAAATATTCCCATTTACAAATTTTCCAGAAGATTTCCCATGACCAGAGTATTCTAGTGCTAAAAAACTTACTTTATTTTTTTTAGCAAACTTTAAAAATGCATTTGGTTTTTTTCCTTCAAGATCTGACATAAAGCCATGTAAAAAAACTATAAAAGAACTATTTTTAAAAATTTTGGAAATATATCTAATTTTCTTTGTATTTGATATTTGATGAAATCTGAAATTTGCCATAATCGTTTATAAGTTTAGTCTATTAATATATAATCATATCAAATGTCATCTGATTTAAAAGTTTTACAAGTTATTCCAAAGTTAGGTTATGGAGGAGCTGAAACAGGCTGTTATGATATTGCGCATTATTTACCAGAAAATAATTGTAAATCATTTCTTGTAACTAGTGGTGGTGAATTACTTAAATTTGTAGATAGAAAAAAAGTTAAGGTATTTAGACTTCCTGTACAGAGCAAAAATCCTATACTAATTTTAATTAATGCTTTTCTCTTAATTGGAATAATTTTAGTTTTTAATATTTCTCTTGTTCACGCGAGAAGTAGAGCACCTGCTTGGTCATGTTTGTTAGCAACAAAAATCACAGGAAGAAAATTTGTAACTACATTTCATGGAACATACAATTTTAAGAGTAATATAAAAAAAATTTACAATTCTGTAATGACTAGAGCAGATTTAATAATTGCAGGATCTAATTTTATTTTTTCTCATATTAAAAAAAATTATTCAAAATATTTAAATGAGAAAAAAAAATTAATGGTTATTTTTAGAGGAATAAACGTTGACTACTTTGACCCTACAACCAAAATTGAAATTGATGAAAAAAAATTATTAAAAAAATGGGAAATTGAAAAAGATAAAAAAATTATACTTTTACCTGGTAGATTAACTTCCTGGAAAGGACAGGAAGTTTTTATAGAGGCTATTAATTTAGTGAATATAGAACTGGGTTATGAAGCATTTTATGCTGTCATTTTAGGCAGTGATCAAGGTAGAGATTTATATAAGAAAAAATTAATAAGACTTTCAGAGCAATATAGATTGTCTAAACAAATTAGATTTATAGATCATTGCAAGGATATGGCCTTAGCTTATAAAGTTTCTGATATTATTGTTTCAGCTTCAACTGAACCAGAGGCTTTTGGCAGAGTTGCTGTCGAAGCACAATCAATGGAAAAACCAATTATAGCAAGTAACATTGGAGGTTCTAACGAAACTATAATTGATGAAAAAACTGGTTTTTTATATGAAGCAGGAAATGCCAAATCATTAAGTAATAAAATTTTAAAAACTCTTAACATGGATGAAACTCTATTAAAATCAATTGGTTATGAGGGAAGAAAAAACATAGTTCAAAAATTTAATGTTGAAAAAATGTGCTTTTCTACTTATTCAGAGTATAAGAGATTATTAAATTAAATGCCTATAATAACATTACCTGACGGAAACAATATTGACTTTCCTAATAAAGTTACTGGACTTGAAGTAGCTGAAAAAATTAGCAAATCATTAGCCAAACAAGCCATGGTCATAAGCGTCGATGGTGAACTTAAAGATCTTGATTTTTTAATTGAAAATGACTGTTCTGTAAAAATTTTTACCTCAAAAAATCCGGAGGGCTTAGAAACTATAAGGCATGACACAGCTCATATTTTAGCTATGGCTGTTCAAGAATTATTTCCTGGAACACAAGTTACAATTGGACCTGTGATTGAAAATGGATTTTATTATGACTTTGCTAGAAAAGAACCATTTACAGAGGATGATCTTGTTAAAATTGAAAATAAAATGAAAGAGATTGTCGATAGGAATGAAACAACAAAAAGAGAAGTTTGGGATAGAAACAAAGCAATTAGCCATTTTAAAAAAAAAGGAGAAATTTATAAAGCTGAGCTAATTGAAGCGATACCTGAAAATGAAGATGTATCAATTTATTTTCACGGAGAATGGCATGATTTATGTAGAGGCCCACATTTATCCTCTACAGGTAAAATAGGGAAATATTTTAAACTTACAAAAGTATCAGGAGCATATTGGAGAGGAGACTCTAACAATGAAATGTTGCAACGAATATATGGTACTAGTTGGGCAACTCAAAAAGACCTAGATGAATATTTGAAAAGAATAGAAGAAGCCGAAAAAAGAGATCACAGAAAATTAGGTAGAGAAATGGATTTATTTCATTTTAGAGAAGAAAGCCCTGGCTCAGTATTTTGGCATGAAAGAGGATGGGGTTTGTTTCAAAAGCTCATTAACTACATGAGAAGCAGACAAGATGCAGCTGGTTATAAAGAGGTCAATACTCCAGAGGTACTAGATAGACAACTATGGGAAAAATCTGGGCATTGGGAAAAATATGGAGAAAATATGTATACTTCTGAAACACCAGATGAGAAAGTTTTTGCAATTAAACCAATGAATTGCCCTGGTCATATCCAGGTATTTAATCAAGGCTTAAAAAGTTACAGAGATCTTCCGTTACGTTTTGCTGAATTTGGGAAAGTTCATCGTTATGAGCCATCAGGCGCTTTACATGGATTATTAAGAGTAAGAGCCTTTACTCAAGATGATGCCCATATTTTTTGCACTGAAGATCAAATTACTAGCGAATGTTTAATTGTTACAAATCTAATACTTGATATTTATAAGGACCTTGGTTTTGAAAATGTGATTCTAAAATATGCAGATAGGCCAGAGGTAAGAGTTGGTGATGATTCAGTTTGGGATAAAGCAGAAGCCTCTTTGCTTGAAGCCGTTAAAGCTTCTAAATTAGAATATACTATTAATAAAGGCGAGGGAGCATTTTATGGTCCTAAAATTGAATTTGTTTTACGAGATGCTATTGGCAGAGATTGGCAATGTGGAACCTTACAAGTAGATTTAAATTTACCTGGAAGATTAGATGCTTCTTATGTTGACAAAGATGGAACTAAAAAGGTTCCCG
This sequence comes from Candidatus Pelagibacter sp. FZCC0015, assembly GCF_007833635.1. Lineage (NCBI taxonomy): Bacteria > Pseudomonadati > Pseudomonadota > Alphaproteobacteria > Candidatus Pelagibacterales > Candidatus Pelagibacteraceae > Candidatus Pelagibacter > Candidatus Pelagibacter sp. FZCC0015. The sequence continues at coordinate 430,934 of NZ_CP031125.1, read as the reverse complement.
TTATGTTACATAGAGCACTATTTGGTTCTTTAGAAAGATTTATTGGAATTTTAATTGAAAATTATGCAGGTAAGTTTCCATTTTGGATATCTCCATTGCAGACTATGGTAATACCCATTTCAGAGGAATTTAATGACTATGCAGTCGATGTATCAAATAAAATTAAAAATTCAGGTATAAGTTCTGCAGTAGATTTAAAAAATCATAATTTAAATTATAAAATTAGAGATCATTCTTTAGCAAAAATCCCGCTTTTATTAATTTGTGGTAAAAAAGAAGTTGACTCCAATTCAGTAACGATTAGAAGATTAGACTCTAATAAACAAGAAAATATGGGTATAGATCAATTCTTAAAAACATTCTCTGCTTTAAATAAAGCATCATCAAACTAAGTGGCAGACTTCAAACAAAATTATTTTCAAAGAAGAACTAAGGACAGAGGTCCAAGATCAAATAATAGAATTTCTTCTCCTGATGTTCAGGTTATAGCAAGTGATGGAGAAAATCTTGGAGTGATGAATACCAATGAAGCTATTTCCATGGCAAAAAATCAAGGTTTAGATTTAATTGAAATAGCACCTAACGCAAATCCCCCTGTATGTAAAATAATGGACATGGGTAAATATAAGTATGATGCTCAGAAAAAAGCTAATCTTGCAAAGAAAAAACAAAAAATTGTTTCTTTAAAAGAAATTAAAATGAGACCTGTTACTGAAACTCATGATTATGAGTTTAAAGTCAAAAATGCTAAAAAATTTATAGCTAAAGGAGATAAGGTCAAATTTACTATAAGATTTAAAGGTAGAGAGCTTCAGCATTCCCATCTAGGAAATGAACTAATGGGTAAAATTAAAGAAGATATGAAGGATATTGGCAAGGTAGAATTGCATCCCAAGTTTGATGGGAAGCAAATGATCATGGTAATTCAGCCTTTATAAGCTTTAATAGAGGTTGTAAAATTATATCTTTCTTTGTATAAGTCCGCAGAATTATGCCAAAACTAAAAACAAAAAGCTCAGCAAAAAAAAGATTTAAAATATCCGCTAAGGGTAAAGTTATTTCTGCTCAAGCAGGTAAAAGACATGGCATGATCAAAAGAACGAATTCACAAATAAGAAAACTTAGAGGCACTACAACATTGTCTAAACAAGATGGAAAAATTGTTAAGTCATACATGCCTTACAGTTTAAGAGGTTAATAATGGCAAGAGTTAAAAGAGGTGTAACTAGTAAAGCTAAACATAAAAAAGTTTTAAAAGCTGTAAAGGGTCAATGGGGCAGAAGAAAAAATACCATTAGAGTAGCTAAGCAAGCTATGGAAAAATCCATGCAATACGCTTACAGAGACAGAAGAAATAAAAAAAGAGATTTTAAATCATTGTGGATACAGAGAATCAATGCTGGAGTAAGAGCTGAAGGCTTAACTTATTCAAAATTTATCAATGGATTAAATAAATGTGGTATTGCAATAGATAGAAAAATTCTTGCTGAAATTGCTTACGATAGCCCAGAAGCATTTAAAACAATTGTACAAAAAGCTCAATCAGCTTTAAATTAATCTTCACTATTGTTTTTATTTCTTAAGGAAATAATCTACTAATATGTCAGAGATAAAAAATATTAGAGATCAGTTTATATCAAAACTAGAAAATGATTTAAGCATTGATCAAATAAACGAAATCAAAACCGATCTCTTTGGTAAAAATGGTTTAATTTCATCAAAATTTAAAACAATAGGGTCAATTCCAGAGACTGATAGAAAAAAATTTGCATCGGATTTAAATCAAGTTAAAGATGAGCTTCAGAATTTGATAACTTCTAAAATTAACGAGATAGAAGGAAAAAAGATAAACGAAAAATTAGAAAAGGAAAAAGTTGATATAACTTTACCTGAAAGACCATTTGTTAGAGGAAAAGTTCATCCGGTATCACAAACTATTGATGAAATTTCATCTATTTTCTCTGAAATAGGATTTAGTGTTGAGGAGGGCCCTGATGTTGAAAATGAATATAACAACTTTACTGCTTTAAACACACCGGACAATCATCCAGCAAGAGATATGCATGATACATTTTACTTAGATGAAAACAAAGAAGTTTTGTTACGAACTCATACTTCACCAGTTCAAATTAGAACTATGCTAAAAGACAAACCTCCATTTAAGATCATTGCTCCTGGGAGAACTTATAGATCTGATAGTGATCAAACACACGCACCAATGTTTCATCAAGTAGAAGGTTTGCATATTGATACAAATATTAATATGGGGCATTTAAAAGGATGCTTGAATTATTTTATTAAAGAATTTTTTGAAGTCGAAAAAATTAAAATGAGATTTAGACCTAGTCATTTTCCATTTACAGAGCCATCTGCAGAAGTTGATATTGGTTATGAAATAAAAGATGGCAAAATAATTATCGGAGAAGGAGATAAGTGGCTTGAAATTTTAGGCTGTGGCATGGTGCATCCTAATGTTTTAAGAAATGTAAAAGTAGATCCTTCTAAATATCAAGGATATGCCTTTGGCATAGGTATAGACCGATTAGCAATGCTTAAATACGGCATTAATGATTTAAGAGCGTTTTTCGATTGTGATTACAGATGGCTAAATCATTTTGGTTTTGATCCGCTTGATGTTCCTTCAAATTACAGAGGTTTAAGCAGATGAAGATTACATATGATTGGTTAAAAGATCATTTAAAAATAAGTGCTAAAGAAGATAAACTTCTTGAGAAACTAACAGACATAGGTCTTGAGGTTGAGAGTATAGAAAATTTATCTGAAGGATTAGACTTATTTAGAGTAGCAAAAATCATTAAAACAGAAAAACACCCAAACGCAGACAGGCTTAAAGTTTGCGATGTTGATGTTGGTAACAATGAAATCAAAAAAGTTGTTTGTGGGGCTGCAAATGCAAGAGAGGGCCTTATTACTGTGTATGCTCCACCAGGTGCAATAATCCCAAAAAACAAAACTAAACTTGTTGTTGCTAAAATACGAGATGTTACATCTTATGGAATGCTTTGTTCTGAATCTGAATTGAATTTATCAGATGAAAGTGACGGAATTACTGAATTATCATCTTTGAAATATGCAAAAAATATTGGAAAAAGTTATTTTTCTAAACCAAGTTCTAATCTTATCGATTTATCAATTACACCAAATAGACCAGACTGTCTTGGTGTTCGGGGGATAGCAAGAGATTTATCAGCCGCAGGTTTTGGAAACTTAAAACAAGAAAAAGATAAAAAAATTAAATCTAATAAAAAACAAACCTTAAAAGTAAAAATAACAAAAGAAAAAAATCAAGGCTGTTTGTCTTTTGGCAGCTGCTTGATAACAAACGTCAAAAATACAGAAAGTCCTAAATGGCTGAAAGATAAATTAATTTCTATAGGCCAAAAGCCAATATCTGCAATTGTAGATATTACAAATTATGTCATGATTGATATTAATCGTCCTTTGCACGCATATGATGCTGATAAAATTGATAAGGGAATAATTGTTAGAAATTCAAAATCAGGAGAAGAATTTACTGCTCTAGATCATAAAAATTATAAACTAGATGATGGAATGTGTGTGATAAGTGATAACAAAGGTGTTTTAGGCCTGGGAGGAATTATTGGAGGAACAAGATCTGGTACAGAGTTAGATACAAAAAATGTTCTATTAGAATCTGCTTATTTTGACCCAAGATCAATTAGAAAAACTGCTAAAAAATTGAATATCGATACAGATGCTAAATTTAGATTTGAAAGAGGTATTGATCAGTTATCTATTGAAGTTGGATTAAATAAAGCAGCCTTTTTAATTAAGGAAATTTGTGGTGGTGAAATTAGTAAAATAGATATTCAAAAAATTGAATCTTATAAAAACAAAGTCATAAAATTTGAACCTAAAATGTTTGAAAAAATTACTGGTTTTAAAATTTCAACTAAGGAAATGATTGAAATCTTAGAAAAACTTGGTTTTAAATTAAAAAAAGAAAAAAAATTTTTTAAATTATCAGTTCCATCTTGGAGACCAGATATCGTTCAAGAAATTGATATAGTTGAGGAACTTGTAAGAATTAGTGGCTATGAAAAAATAAAAATAGAAAATCCTAATAAAGAAAGATCAAAAAATACTTTAAATCCAACTCAAAAGTTATTTCATTTTCTTCAAAGAGCAGTAGCATCTAAAGGGTATCTGGAAGCTATTACTTGGTCTTTTACAGATTCAAAATATAATGATCACTTTAAAGAGGACAATAAAGAAATAAAAATTGTAAATCCAATTAGCTCTGAGTTGGGAGTATTAAGAAATTCTATTTTTTCAAATTTAGTGATGTACATGAGCAAAAACTTAGATAGAGGAATTAAAGATTTATCAATATTTGAAATAGGACCAATATTTTATGGTTCACAACCTGGAGCTCAAAATACAGTTGTTTGTGGTTTGTCGGCTGGGAAAAAATCTAGACTTTCATGGATTGAAAAAGAGAGAAATATAGATGTTTTTGATATCAAAAGAGACGTTATACAAACTTTAGTAGAAGCTGGTTATGATTCAGAAAAATTTTATATTGATGATGAAAGCCCTAGTTATTATCATCCAGGAAAATCAGGTAGAGTTTTTTTAAATAAGGGAAAAGATAAGGTAGCTGCTTATTTTGGTGAAATTCATCCAAACATTATCAAAACACTAGATATTAAAACAGAGTCTTTAGTAGGATTTGAAATGTTTCTAGATAATTTAAAACTGCCAAAAAAATCTTTAAAAGATCAAAAACCAAAATATTCAGTATCCGATTTCCAAAAATCTGAAAGAGATTTTGCATTTATTGTTGATAAAAAAATAAGTGTGCAAGATTTAGTAGGTGTAATATCAAATATTGATAAAAATTTAATTTCAAATGTTAAGGTTTTCGACGTATACGAAGGAGATAATATTCCTGAAAATCAAAAATCAATTGCTATCAGTGTAACAATTCAATCATTGGAAAAAACTTTAACGGATAATGATTTAGAAAAAATTAATAATTTGATAATAGAAACAGTTGAAAATAAAACTGGTGCTAAAATCCGTTCCTAAAAAAATAATGAGTACAATTGATAATATAAGAAATTTTGCAATCATTGCGCATATTGATCATGGAAAATCTACTATAGCTGATAGAATTATTCATAGTTGTGGTGGATTAACTGAAAGAGAGATGAAAGCACAAGTTTTAGATTCTATGGATATTGAACGTGAAAGAGGAATCACAATCAAAGCTCAAACTGTAAAATTGAATTATAAAGCTAAAAATGGAAAAAATTATATTTTAAATATTATTGATACACCAGGCCATGTAGATTTTAGTTATGAAGTAAGTAGATCTTTATATGCATGTGAAGGTTCAATTTTGATCGTAGATAGTACACAAGGGGTAGAAGCTCAAACTTTAGCAAATGTTTACCAAGCTTTAGATACCAACCATGAGATAGTACCAGTTTTAAATAAGGTTGATTTACCTGCATCAGATTTAGATAGAACAAAAAAACAAATAGAGGAAGTTATTGGAATTGATACCGAAAATGCAATTCCGTGTTCAGGTAAAACTGGAGAAGGAATAGAAGATATTTTAGAGCAAATTATTACAACATTACCAGCTCCAAAAGGGGAAAGTTCCGCAGATCTGAAATGTTTATTGGTTGATAGCTGGTATGATACATATTTAGGTGTAGTGATTTTAGTAAGAGTGATAGATGGAAAACTTTCAAAACACATGAAAATAAAAATGATGTCTACTAATCAGGAGTATATTGTTGAAAAAGTTGGGGTTTTTACGCCAAAGCCAGTAGACATAAATGAACTAAAAACAGGTGAAATTGGATTTATTACAACAGGAATTAAAGTTTTGTCTGAAACAAAAGTGGGAGATACGATTTGTGATGCTTCAAAACCTTTAAAAGATGCTTTGCCAGGATTTAAACCAAGTAAGCCAGTAGTGTTCTGTGGGCTGTTTCCAGTAGACAGTTCTGAGTTTCAAAAACTTAAAGACGGTTTAGCTAAATTACAATTGAATGATGCTAGTTTTTCATTTGATCCAGAATCATCATCTGCTTTAGGTTTAGGTTTTAGATGTGGATTTTTAGGATTACTTCATTTGGAAATAGTCACAGAAAGACTAGAAAGAGAATTTGACGTTAATTTATTAACTACTACACCTGGTGTTGTTTATAAAGTTCATCTTAACAATGGAAACATAATCGATCTTCAAAATCCATCAAGTTTACCTGATCCAACTGTAATAAAATATATCGAAGAGCCATGGATAAAAGCAACAATCATTACTCCTGACCAATATTTAGGCTCGATTATAAAAATGTGTCAGGATAAAAGAGGGATTCAGACTAATTTAAGTTACTCAGGTAATAGAGCTGTAGTGAATTATGAGTTACCATTGAATGAAGTTGTTTTTGATTTTAATGATAGACTTAAATCTATGACTAGTGGCTATGCTAGTTTTGACTATGAAATTATAAAGCATAGGGAGGGAGATTTAGTTAAACTTGGTATTCTAGTCAATGGAGAACCAGTTGATGCTTTAGCGATGATGATACATAAAGACTTTGCACAAAAAACTGGAAGAGAAGTTTGTGAAAAATTAAAGGATTTAATACCAAGACATAATTTTATGATTCCTGTTCAGGCAGCAATAGGAGGAAAAATTATTGCTAGAGAAACAATAAAGGGTTTCAAAAAGGATGTGTTGACAAAGATTCACGGCGGTGGTGCAACAGACAGAAAGAGAAAACTTTTAGAAAAACAAAAAAAAGGTAAAGCTAGATCTAAACAATTTGGTAGAGTAGAAATTCCGCAAGAAGCTTTTATTGGCGTTTTGAAAATCAGTGGTGAAAAAAAGTGAAAATATATGATTGTTTTATGTATTTTGATGAAGATCTTTTATTAGATCTAAGATTAAATATTTTAAATGATTATGTAGATAAGTTTGTAATTGTTGAAGCAGAGGAAGATCATCAAGGTAATAAAAGAAAGTTAAATTTTGATATTACAAAATTTAACAAATTTAAAAGCAAAATTGACTATGTCTCTTTAAAGAAAATAAATATTGATGATAATATAAAGCTAAAAAAAAATTGGGATATTGGTCATCTTAGAGATCAATCAATGAGAAATGAAATTCAAAATAATTTAGTTGAAGCTAATGAGGAAGATTGGATTATAATTTCTGATTTAGATGAAATTCCAAATCCATTAAAAATTCAAGAATTTAAATCTAGAAAAAAGTTTGCCTTTTTTGAACAAAATTTTTTTTATTATAAATTTAATGTATTAAATGAAACTCAGCCCAAATGGTATGGTTCTAGAATATGTGTAAAAAAATATTTAAAATCGCCACAATGGTTAAGAAATATTAAAATTAAAAATAGAAATTTTTTTAAGAGATTTTTATTTAATCAAAATTATCAAATTATAAAAAATGGAGGATGGCATTTCAGTAATCTTAAAAATCCATCAGAATTAGCAAAGAAAATTTCATCATTCTGTCATGGAGAATTAAATAGACCAGAATTTAAAGATGAAAAATTAATAAAAGAAAAAATTGAGAAATTGGAAGATATATTTAATAGATCAGTAAAATATAAAAAAATTTCAATAGACAACTCTTTCCCAGAGTATTTGATTAAAAATAAAAAACACTATTTAAATTGGATAGAATGATAAATTATAGTGAAATAACATTTGTTATTACTACTTTTAAAAGTGAAAAGATTATTTTTAAATGTTTGAGTGAGTTGCCTGAAATTTCACCAAAAATAATTATTGAAAATTCTGGTAACTTTAATCTTAAAAATGAATTAAAGAAAAATTTTCAGAATCTAGAATGTTTTGTAATGGAAGAAAATATTGGATATGGAAGAGCTAACAATATTGGTATTTCAAAATCAAAAACAAACTATATTTTTATAATTAATCCTGATACTTTTTTATCAAAAAAAAATTTAGATTTATTTCTTTCTAAAATAAAAAAAGAAAACTTTTCCATAGCATCAGTTCTAGAAAATCATGATCAAAAAAGTAATAGATTTGATGGAAAAGAAGTAATAGAAGTAGATCACGTAAAAGGATTTGCAATGTTTTTGAATAAAAATTATTTATTTGGAAATCTTTTTGACGAAAACTTTTTTTTATATCTGGAGGAGACAGATCTTTGTTTGAATATAAAAAAAAATGGTGGAAGAATAATTTTAGTCAATGTTAAAATAGATCATTTTGGAGGTAATTCTCATAGTAATATTCAAGACCTCGAGATAGAGAAATCTAGAAATTGGCATTGGATGTGGTCTAAATTTTATTTTACTAAAAAACATTATGGATTTATTTTTGCTTTAATTAAATTACTTCCCCATTTTTTTTCTACATTTATAAAGTATTTATTTTATATGTTTATTTTTAATAATAAAAAAAAAATAATTTATAAAATGAGATTATTAGGCTTGTTGAATTCTTTTATTTTACGGAAGTCTTCTTATAGACCTTATTCTAAAATAAATTAATTTTTTTGCTTTATATTAGGAGAGGTGGCCGAGTGGTTGAAGGCGCACGCTTGGAAAGCGTGTAAAGGAGCAATTCTTTCATGGGTTCGAATCCCATCCTCTCCGCCATCAAATAAGCTTTATTTTTCAGGGGTAATTTAAGCATTTTACAGTTTTTTTGTTAAGATAAATAAGTAATTTCTATAAAAAATGTTATAATTTTCTTTTTCCAAAAATTAAAAAATGACAAATAAAAACACATATCAGGCAGACTCCATCAAAGTTTTAAAGGGTCTTGAAGCGGTTAGAAAAAGACCAGGTATGTACATTGGAGATACAGATGATGGAACTGGCTTGCATCATATGGTCTATGAAGTTGTCGATAACTCTATTGATGAAGCATTAGCAGGATACTGTAAAAATATTAATGTAAAAATAAACTCTGATGGAACAATTACAGTAAATGATGATGGAAGAGGTATTCCTGTTGATATTCATAAAGGAGAAAAAAAATCAGCAGCAGAAGTAATCATGACTCAACTTCATGCTGGTGGTAAGTTTGATCATGATTCTTACAAAGTTTCAGGTGGATTGCATGGTGTTGGTGTTTCAGTTGTCAATGCACTTTCAGAAAAATTACAGCTAGAGATATTTAGAGATGGAAAAAAACACTACATAGAATTTCAAAATGGTGAAGCCAAAGCTCCTTTAAAGGTAGTAGGAAAAGCAAAGCAAACTGGTACACAAATTACTTTTTTACCTTCAAAAGAAATTTTTTCTTCAACAAAATTTAGTGCAAATATTCTTATTAAAAGAATGCGAGAATTAGCATTTTTAAATAAAGGAATTAAAATAATATTTATTGATGCAAGTCAAAAGAAAGAGAAAACATCTGAGTTTAAATTTGATGGTGGTGTTCTAGAATTTGTAGATTTTTTAGATGAAAAAAGAGAAAAGTTACAAAATAAAAATGGAAATGATTTATTTAGAAAACCAATTTATATCGAAGGTAAAAAAAATAATATTGAATTAGAGTGTTCATTAAAATGGAATGCAGGATATACGGAAGATATATTTCCATATACGAATAATATTTATCAAAAAGACGGTGGAACCCACTTATTGGGATTTAGAAGTGCATTAACTAGGGTAGTTAATAAATATGCTAATGAAAATAATTTACTTAAGAAAAACAAATTAGCAATTTCAGGTGACGATATTAAGGAAGGTCTAACTTGTGTACTTTCAACTAAAATTCCTGATCCAAAATTTTCATCTCAGACAAAAGATAAGCTAGTTTCATCAGAAGTAAGGATGATTGTAGAAACATTAGTAAATGAAAAATTATCTATTTGGTTTGATCAAAATCCGTCTATTGCAAAAATTATTCTAGCTAAAGTTATTCAAGCTGCGATGGCTAGAGATGTTGCTAGAAAAGCAAGAGAAAATGTACGAAGAAAAGGAGCTCTTGAATTAAGTGGTCTTCCTGGAAAATTAGCTGATTGTCAAATTGGTAAACAAGAAGGAACCGAATTATTTATTGTAGAGGGGGATTCTGCTGGTGGTTCTGCAAAACAAGGAAGAAATAGAGCAAATCAAGCAGTTCTACCGCTTAGAGGTAAAATACTTAATACCTATGTAGAAGATTTTAATGTTAAAAAAAATGGAAACGGTAATGGCAATGGTTCTGATCAAAGAACAAAGGCTTTGTCTAAAATGATTTCTTCAAATGAGATCGTTACTTTAATTAATGCTCTAGGATTGGACCCAAAGGCGCAAGAAATTGATTTAAAGGATTTAAGATATGGAAAAATAATAATTATGACGGATGCTGATGTGGATGGTTCTCATATAAGAGCTCTTCTTTTAACTTTTTTTAATAATAAGCCATTTAATAAGCTAATTGAAAATGGTCATGTTTATTTAGCGCAACCACCCTTATTTAAAATTAACAAAGGCTCAAAAGGAATTTATATAAAAGATGAGAAGGAGTTAGAAGATTACATCATAAATAATAATAAGGAGTTAAAAAAAATTAAAAAGGGATCTAAGGATTATTTTAAAAAAATTGATGAAGAAAAATCAAAAATGAATATCCAAAGATTTAAAGGCCTTGGAGAAATGAACCCAGAAGAATTATGGAGCACTACATTAGACCCAGAAACAAGAAATTTGCTACAAGTACAATACTCAAAAGACTTCAAAAAGGATCAAAGTTTAATTCATACTTTGATGGGTAACGATGTGGCATTAAGAAAAGATTTTATAGTTTCTAATGCTATAAATGTAAGAAATCTTGATATTTAAAAATGAAGTTCTTTGAAACTTCAAAATATCATTCTTTTAAAAAATCAACTTATATCACTCTAAGATGGATCGGAATTATTGGACAATTAATTGCAGTAAATTTTGTATATTTATTTTTAAATTCTAGTTTTGATTTTATTACCTCAAATTTAGTTATATTTTTAGGAATATTAAGTAATTTATATTTAATTTTAATTTATAAAAAAACACAATTATCAGATAGATCTGCTTTTATCTTCTTGCTTATAGATATTTTGCAATTAGGTGTTCTTCTTTATTTGTCAGGGGGTATAACTAATCCATTTGTAATTTTTATATTAATACCAAGTGTTTTTTCTTCATCAAATTTAAGCTTAAGAACAAATACTTTGTTAGTAATTTTAACAATATTTATAATTGTATTTTTAACTTTTAATCATCAAGAGTTGCCAATTAATTTAAATAGTGATTTTCATAACAATCATTATTTTTATTATTCCATCCCAGCTTCTTTGATTATCGCTTTAGTATTTTTAAATTATTTTGCAATGACGTTTGGAACACAATCTAGACTAAGAAAAGAGGCATTAGGAAAAATGGAAGAGGTAATGGCTAAAGAACATGAGCTTTTATCTTTAGGTGGTCAAGCTGCTGCAGCCGCACATTCTCTAGGCACACCACTTTCCACAATAACAATAATTGCACATGATTTAATGAAGCAATTTAAGGGGCAAAAAGATTTAGAAAAAGATATAGAGTTATTGAATAGTCAAGTCGAGCGATGTAATGAAATTTTAAAGAGATTAACTTTAAATCCTGTGGAAGAAGATGAGTTTATTGATAAAGATATTAATATTCGAGATTATTTGCATGAAATTATATCTTCATTTAAGGAAATAAGTAAAAAGGAATTTGTCTTCAATTTTGATCAAGATTCAAACCCCAAAAAAATAAGTAAATCTATTGAAATAGTTTATGGGTTAAGAAATTTCATAGGAAATGCAAATAAATTTGCCAAAAATTCTATTTTTATTAATTTAAAAAGCGATAGTGAGTTTACAGAAATTACAGTAGAAGATGATGGCAATGGTTATCCACGGGATATTATATCGAAAATTGGAGAACCATATTTAAAATCAAATTATTCAAAAGATAAGTCTAAAGAGGGTTTGGGACTAGGGTTGTTTATTGGAAAAACTTTATTAGAAAAAAATTTTGCATTAGTCAATTGTAGAAACTCAAAAACACGTGATGGTGCTGAAGTTATTATTAGGTGGAAGAATAAGGAATTATTTAATATTTAGTGGTATTTGTTTTTTGTTTCAAATAAAGAGCTTAATTGAGATATCATAACATCTCCTAATTCATTTACGTCGGTAATTTTTATAGCTTTATTATAATATCTTGAAACATCATGACCAATTCCTATAGCCAAAACTTCAATATCTGATTTATTTTCAATAAACTTCACAATCTTTTTTAAATGTTTTTCTAAAAAGTCACCTGAATTTACAGAAAGAGTTGAGTCATCTACAGGGGCTCCATCAGAAATAACCATTAATATTTTTCTTTCTTCTTTTCTCTTTTTAATTCTATTATAGGCCCACGATATAGCTTCTCCATCAATATTCTCTTTGAGCAATCCCTCTTTTAGCATTAGTCCCAAATTATTTTTGGCCTGTCTCCAATGGGTATCTGCTCCTTTGTAAATTATATGTCTTAGGTCATTCAATCTTCCTGGTGTTTTCGGTTTGGTATTTTTAGTCCATAATTCTCTACTCTGTCCGCCCTTCCAGTTTTTGGTTGTGAAGCCTAAAATTTCGACTTTAACAGAGCACCTTTCTAACGTTCTGGATAAAATATCTGCACAAATAGCCGCAATAGTGATTGGTCTTCCTCTCATAGATCCAGAGTTGTCTATGAGTAGTGTCACTACTGTATCTTTAAAATCTAAATCTTTTTCTTTTTTGAATGATAAAGAATTATATGGATCCATGATAATTCTTGGAAGTTTTGAACTGTCTAATAATCCTTCCTCTAAATCAAATTCCCATGCTCTATTTTGTTTTGCAAGCAATTGTCTTTGAAGTTTATTTGCAAGTTTCGTTATAATATCTTGAAAGCCAATTAATTGTTGATCTAAATTTTTTCTTAGTTTTGTCGCTTCATCTGCATTTTCTAGATTTTCAGCTTTTACAACCTCATCAAACTGAGTTGTAAATATTTTATAATCTAAATTTATATTATCTATTTTTTTTTGAGCTACTTGCTCAGAGCTTTGTTCATCTGACTCTGTGTCTGACAGCTGTTCGTCAAAGTTAAATTCATCTACACTATAGTCAGCATCTAGTGAAGCTTCAGATACATTTTCATCTTTTTCATCTTTATTATCTTCTTTGTCATTATTTTCATCTTCATTTGATGGATTATCTTGTCCTTGATCTTGATTTTCCTCTTTTTTTTCATCTTCATCTTCACTTTGAAAAATATCCATTTCTTCCAATATTTCTGAAAACTTTGAGCTATAAATGTTTTGATCTTCAAGATTTTTAAGCAAAAATTCTTTATGTTTTTCTATAGCGTCCTCAAAGTCTTTTTCCCAAAAATTAAGCATTTTTGTTGCTAGAGGATTTAGCTTAATTTTATGAAAATTCTTAAGCATATATAACTCGAATGCCTCTGATACAGATACATCTTCTTTAGTTTTTAATTGATCTTTGCGTTTACGATTTATTATTTGATGATAATTTTCTTGAAAATTTTTCTCAATTCCTTTTAACATTTTTCCTCCCAGAGTCTCATAACGTATTTTTTCAGCGATATTATAAAGAGATCTAGAAGAGGTATTTGAGGGAAGGTTTTTTTTGTAAATTGCTTCATTACAAAATTTTTTTTTCAAAGCAGAGGAGTCTGTTTCTGCACGTAATCTTATAAAATCAGCTGGACTATTTAAATTATCAATCTCCAGAAAATTAAATTCTTTTATTTTTTTTTCTTCAGAATTTGTTTTATTTAAATCAAAATCATCAGCAATTACTTTTGCCGTAGAAGTTAAAGCAATTTTAAATTTTTCTTTTAAATTATTTTCTTTAGTGCTCATTAGATTTGAATATTAATCAAAGACTCTGGCAATTCTTCACCAAAACATCTTTGATAATATTCTGCGATAGTATTCTTTTCAATATCATCACATTTATTAAGAAATGTTACTCTAAAAGCGTAACCAGTGTCTTTAAATATCTCTGCATTTTCTGCCCAATGTAACACCGTTCTTGGGCTCATCACTGTTGAAATATCTCCTGCAATAAATCCTTTACGCGTTAAAGATGCTACTTTTATCATGTTAGCAACCTTTTCTTTTCCCTTTGCGTTATTTAAGTTTTTATTTTTAGACAAAACAATATCCATTTCTCTATCTAGGCTTAGATAGTTTAAAGTAGTAACAATATTCCATCTATCCATCTGACCTTGGTTAATTTGCTGGGTACCATGGTAAAGACCTGTCGTATCACCAAGTCCAACAGTATTTGAAGTAGCAAATAATCTAAAAAATTTATTTTGTTTAATTACTTTGTTTTTATCTAGTAATGTAAAATTTCCCTCAGCTTCTAAAACTCTTTGAATTACAAACATTACATCAGGTCTACCAGCATCATATTCATCAAAAACAAGTGCAACTGGATTTTGTATAGACCATGGTAAAATTCCCTCGTTAAATTGAGTTACTTGTTTACCATCTTTAAGAACGATCGCATCTTTGCCAATCAAATCAATTCTACTAACATGACTATCTAAATTTACACGGATACACGGCCAATTTAATCTTGCAGCTATTTGCTCAATGTGAGTAGATTTTCCAGTGCCATGATACCCTTGAACTAAAACTCTCTTATTAAATGCAAATCCTGAAATAATAGCTAAAGTAGTATCTCTATCGAACTTGTAGTTTTTATCAATCTCAGGAACGTATTCATTTTTTTTTGAAAATGCGTCAACTTCCATTTCTGAATCAATTCCAAAAGTTTGTTTTAGTGAAACTTTAATATCTGGTTCTGTGTTAAGATTTGGTGTCAATTTTTTCTCTATAGGTATTTTTTAATTGAGTGTAAGCCAATGTTATAAGTTTAAGTTTTTCCTCGTATTTTTTATTCCCAGAATTCATATCAGGGTGAAATTTTTTCACAAGTAATTTGAATTTATCTTGTATTTTCTTCCACTTTAAACCCACAGAAACCCCCAATATTCCAAAAGCTTTTATATCTTTATGATCGAATTTAAATTGACGCATATGATTATAATCTCCGTTTATTTTTTCTTTATCTAACTCATCTCTCAAAGTTGTATTCCATAAAACTTTGAAAAAATTATCTGAAGAGCTAAAGCTTTGTGTGGGTTTGTGCCAAGTCATGTCAGATTTTAAAAAATCCATTACTTGGTCATCATTCATACCTGAAAAATAGTTCCAATTTTTATTAAATTCTTTTACGTGCTCAAGGCAAAGCATTCTAAATTTTCTGCTATTATCTTTTTCAACTGGTGCCTTATATTCAGCTATTTCATTACAATTATTCCAGTCACAAATATTTTTCATGATATATAATAACATATATGGATATAAATGAGTTAATTGCAATTGTAAAAAATAAATTATTAAATCAAATAAATATTGAAAGTATAAATATTGAAGATAAATCTTTTCTTCATAAAAATCATAAAGGAAATCAAGAAGGAAAATTTCATTTAAAATTAGTTTTAAGATCGAATGAGCTTAAGCAAATGAATAAAATCGAGAGCAATAAAAAGGTTTATAAAATTTTAGAAAAGGAATTAAAAGATTTTATTCACTCTATTCAAATATTAATTATTTAATTCTTTTTTTAAAAATTTAAATAAGTATTTTTTACTGTAATGATTTTTTATAATTGGTTTTGTTATTCTTTTTAATAGAATTAGGTTAATTTTATTTGCTTTGTTTTTTTTATCATTTGACATAAAAGAAATAATTTTTTTTATATCTTTTAGAGAAAAAAAATTATTCAATTTATTTGGTAGTTTAGAATGTTTAATATGTTCAATTATTTCTGTATAATTAGATTTGTTAATTAAATTATTTTTATAACTAAAATTTAAAGCAGTTTTCATGCCCAAGATTACTGCTTCACCATGGTTTAATTTTTTTGAATAATTTAATGTCGCCTCATAAGCATGAGCAAAAGTATGACCAAAGTTTAAAGTTTTTCTCAATCCATTTTCTTTTTCATCCTTTTCTACAATGTTTTTTTTTATTTTACAGCTTTCAAAAACTGAATTTTCAATAAATGGAGACTCTAATTTAAGTATTTTTTTAATGTTTTTGTTTAGGAATAAATAAAATCTTTTATTAGCAATAATTGCGTGTTTCAACACCTCAGCATAACCACATATAATTTCTCTTTTTTTTAAAGTTTTTAAAAAATTTGTATCACTAATTACTAATTTGGGTTGATAAAAAGTACCAATTAAATTTTTCCCATTTTTAGTATTAATACCAGTTTTACCACCTATAGATGAGTCTACCTGAGATAAAAAAGTTGTTGGAATGTTAATAAAATTTATTCCTCTTTTAAATGTACTTGCTGCAAATGCAGTTACATCTCCAGTGATTCCACCACCAATTGCAACTAAACAATCCTCTCTAGAATAATTCTCATCTAATAGTATTTTTAAAATTCCATTTACACTTTTTTGATTTTTATTTTTTTCTGTAGCTTTAAAAAAATGAATTTTTTTTTTACTTTTTTTAATTGATTTGTGGATTGTTTTTATTATTGGTTTTGGAACATTTTCATCAATTACAAAAAGATACCTTGAAAATTTAAAATGATATTTTTTTAAAATGTTTGAAAAACCAGAAATAATATTTGATCCAATAATAATTGGATAATATTTTGATTTACTATTTATTCTTAGATTTAATTTTTTCATATAATTCAATAACTCTATTTACAATTAAGTTTTTACTTAAATTATCACATTTAACTTCATATAGTGCTTTTGAGTAAATGGTAGATCGTTTTTTAATTAAATCAATAATTTCGTTTTCATTAGCATTTGCAACTAAGGGTCTTTTTTTACTATCTTTTATTCTTTTTATTAGTGTTTTATCATCCCAATTTAGCCAAAAAGATAAATGATTTTTTATAATCTCATTCCTAATATTTTTATTTGTAAAAGCTCCACCACCGAGTGAAATTACACTAGAATTTAATTTCAGTTTTTTTAAAGTTATCTTTTCTTCAATTTTTCTAAAATATACTTCTCCTTTAGTTTCGAATATTCGTTTTATTGTGGTATTTAAGTTTTTTTCAATTTCTTTATCTATATCTACAAAATTTAATTTTAATTTTTTTGCAACTAATAATCCAATAGAGCTCTTACCAGAACCCATCATCCCCAAAAAAACTATATTTTCTTTTGATTTCATAAGTTTCTTTATTGAAAAAACATAAATATGTCTTAATTTGAAATTAACTAAAAGTATATGCAATTCATTAAAAACACAAGTTCAGGCAAAGCAAGTATCATAGGACTTGTTATTAAATCTATAATTGGATTAGGGGTTGTTTTAGGTATTATTTTTTTTCTAAGTACAATTGATTTTCCTGCACCTAAAAAAGCAATTGAAAAAATTATTCCAAATGAAAATTTTAAAATTGTTAAATAAGAAAATTCTTTTAATTAAATGTGTTTGTCTTATTTTTTTTACACCTGCTTTTGCAGAAGAGAAACCGATTGATATTTGGAATATAGAAAAAAAAGATAATCAAGTTATTTCAGAAACAAATATTTCAACTGAAAATTCTAGCGGCACTACTCAGAATAGTGTTTACGAACTACAAACAAATAAACAAAAAGATACTATTAAACTTGATAAAGAATTTTCATCAAAAGAAATTAAAATTGTTGGACTATATGATCCTAGTGAATACGGTTTGAGTATGGATATGTGGTCAAATTCTGATGGAAAAAAATTAAAAAATTTATTTCAGAATATTAAAAAGTTTGATCTTTCAGAGGATGCATCTGATATAATGCATATATCTTTATTAACCAACGCTTATTCTCCAACTCAAAATATTACTGAGAAAGAATTTATGAGCTTTAAATCTGATTGGTTAATAAAGGATGCAAACTTAGAATTAATAGAAGAATATTTAATTAAAAATCAAATAATAAATTTACATCCAAATTTGGCAAAATATTTGGTGGATACTTATTTATCAGAATCAAACGTAAAAAAATCATGTGAGATTTTTTCTAAAAATACAGAACCTCTTCAAGATGAATATCTATCAAAATTTAATTTATATTGTTTAATCAATTATGGAAAAAATGAAGAGGCACAACTAATTTTAGATTTAAAAAAAGAGTTAGGTTTCGAAGACAGTTATTACGAAAACAAAATAAATTATTTATTTGGATATCTAGATGAGGCTGACAAAGAAATATCTATAAATTCAATTTTAGATTTTCATTTAGCTCATAGAACTAACCCTGAGTTTTCTTATGAACCAAGCGAAGATACACCTAAAATAATTTGGAAATATCTTTCAGCTGCTAATTTACTTTTTAAAATTCAAGATATAGAGATTACGGATGTAGAAAAAATTTCTACAATAGAAAAAGCTGTTAATGATAAAAATTATTCTGAAGAGGAGTTATTCGAATTTTATAAAAAATTCCAATTTAATATTAATCAATTTTTAAATGCAAAAGAGGCATATAAATCCCTATCTTCAATCGAGGGACGCGCTCTTTTATATCAAAGAACTCTTTTAGCTGAAGAACCAAAAATCAAATTAGAATTTATAAAGATATTAAAGGATCTATTTATATCTGATGAAATAGGTGATGCCTTTGATTTAGAATTAAAAAAATTTTTAGGTGAAATTAATGTTGAGGATGTGCCTTCAAATTTTACAACATTTTATAATAGCAATCTAAACAAGAAAGAGACAGCAGATAAAAAGATTAAATATAATAGTAAAATTTTACATCAATCAAAACTTATAAATTATTTTAATGGGGACTATGCAAAATCTAAAATTGAAGAGGATCTAGATAAATTTTTAAAGAAAATTAAAAAAGATAAAAAATATTTTTTATCAAAAAAAGATATAATTTTTATAGAGGCACTTAAATCTGATGGAGTTGAAATTTCAAAAAAATATGACAGTCTTTATGAGGTGAAGCAATCAGAAATGCCTGCCGATATTCAAACAATGATAGATAATAATGAGATGGGTGCCGCATTGTTGAGAATAATTGAGGTAATTGGACCTGATAAAATTGAAAATATTGATGAAGATACAGTTTATTTTATTATCAATACTTTAAATCAATTAAATGTTGATTTAATTAGAAACAAACTATTGCTAAAAGTTCTTCCTTTAAAAGTATAAAAATTATAATAAAATCAATTTATGGCCATCAGAACTATAATAACAGAACCTAATAAATTACTTAGGCAAATATCTAAACCAGTCAATAGCGTTGGTAAAGAAGAACAAAAATTGATGGATGATATGCTGGAGACAATGTATGACGCAAATGGAATTGGTCTCGCGGCCATACAAGTTGGTGTACCAAAGAGAATTATTGTTATGGATATAAGTAAAGATGAGAATAAAAAAGAGCCAAGATATTTCGTAAATCCAGTTATTAAAAATAAAGATCCAGAAAAAGCAACTTATGAAGAAGGATGTCTTTCTGTACCAAATCAGTTTGCAGAAATTGATAGACCTAGTAAGTGTGAAGTAGAATATCTTGATTATGATGGAGAAAAGAAATTGCTAAAGGCCGATGGTCTTCTGGCAACATGTATTCAGCACGAGATGGACCATTTAGAGGGAATCCTATTTATTGATTATCTTTCAAAATTAAAAAGGTCAATGATAATTAAAAAATTATCAAAATTAAAATCTACTTCTGTAGAAGCTTAATCAATGTTAAAAAAAATAGTTTTTATGGGTACTCCCATGTTCGCTGTTCCAATTTTAAAATCACTTTATCAAAATGGATATCCTATTTCTTGTGTTTATACACAACCACCTCAAAAATCTAAAAGAGGTCAAAAAATTAACAAGTCACCAATTCAATTAATTTCAGAGACTTTAAATATAGAATTTAGAACACCAAATTCATTAAAAGAAAATTTAGATGAATTAGAATATTTTAAATCTTTAGAGGCAGATTTAGCAATAGTTGTTGCTTATGGTCAAATTATACCAAAGTCATATTTAAATTTAACTAAAAAAGGATTTATTAATATACATGCATCTATACTTCCAAAATGGAGAGGTGCAGCTCCTATTCAGAGATCAATTATGAATTTAGATAAAGAGACAGGAATAAGTATTATGAAAATAGGCGAGGAACTAGATACAGGACCTGTATGTAATGTTTATAAAATAAATATAGAAGATAATTTAAATGCTGAAGATATTAATGAAAAGCTATCAAGTTTGGCTGCAGAGAAAATTTTAGATAATATAGATGATATATATGAGGATAAAGCAAACTTTATAGAACAAGATCACTCATCAGCTACATACGCTTCAAAAATTCAAAAATTAGAGGGGCAGATTAATTGGAAAGAAGATGCTAAAATTATAATTGGTAAAATAAATGGACTTTATCCAGTTCCAGGCGCTTATTTCATGTTTAACGGTGAGAGATATAAAATATTAAAAGCAGAAATTGGACAAGCACAAGGAAAACCAGGTGAGGTTTTATCTGACCATTTAGAAATTTCATGTGGAGATAAAAAATCAATAAAAATTAAAGAAATACAAAGACAAGGAAAAAAGCCTCAAAGTATTGGAGAATTTGTTTTAGGAACACAAATTAAAAAGGGTTCATTTTTATAATGAATAGATACCAAATACTTATTGAATATGTGGGGACAAATTTTAGAGGATGGCAAATTCAAAAAAAGGGCCAAACAATTCAAGGATTAATTCAAGAAAAATTATCAAAATTATTAAAAGAAAAAATTATTTTACATGGTCAAGGAAGAACTGATGCAGGGGTTCATGCATTTGAGCAATCTGCACACTTCGATTGTAAAATTAAAATAATTGATACAATTAAATTTTTAAAATCCATTAATCATTTTTTAAATTTAAAAGACATTGCAATTAAAAATATTAAAAAAAGAAATAATAAATTTCATGCTAGATTTTCAGCAAAACAAAGAATTTATAAATACTTTATTTTTAATCAAATAAGCCAACCAATAATTGAAAAAAACAGAGCATGGCATGTTCGTAAGCCTTTAGATTTAGAATTAATGAAAAAGGGTGCAAAAAAGTTATTAGGAACCCATGATTATTCAACTTTTAGATCATCAAGTTGTCATGCAAAAAGTCCAATTAAAACTTTAAAATCAATAAATATTAAATCATCAAAAAACAAAATTGAATTTCAATTTAGTTCTCAATCTTTTTTACAACATCAGGTCAGATCTATGGTTGGTTGTTTAAAATATTTGGGGGAAAAGAAATGGGATTTGAAAACTTTTGAAAAGAGATTTAAGTCAAAAAAAAGAACACTGTGTGCTCCTCCTGCACCACCAAGTGGTTTATTTTTATTTAGAGTTCTTTATTAATTTATTTTTATTGCTCATAGCAAACTTTTTATTTATTCGCCATCTAGACTCAGCTCTTACAATATACCCACAACAGTTTTTTGATTTACATTTACAAGGAAATTGTTTGTAGTTTTCATCATAACCAAATCCATAATCACATGTAAACTCCTCACCTTTTTTAATATCTTTGATTGCTTTGACCCAAATTTTCAATCCCTTTCCATCGTAATCACAATTATTATCACAAGAATGATTAATTAAACCTGCGGTATTCCATGGAAAATCTCCATCTAGATCGTATCTTTTATTTATTGTGAATAAATATATTGGTTTACTATTATCGTACTTATCAGAATCTTGTGTTTGTTTTTTAGTTATAAGTTTTCCAACATAGTCTATTATTTTTGTTCCCTCTTTAATGTCACGAGTTGCATAAAGTCCTCTACCTTTATTATCAATTCCAGACTTTTTTATTTTATATAATTTCATGAAGGTTTTTATTTAGAGTTTTATTAAGATTTATCAATTAAATTCTAAAAGAGCATCAACGTGTCTTTTAGTGCTGTCTCGAAGTGCATTTAGGTCATAACCGCCCTCTAAAATTGAAACAACTTTTCCACTACAAAACTTTTTAGAGGTCTCTAATACTCTTTTAGTAATAGTAAAATAATCCTCTGTTTTTAAATTAAATTGAGCGAGAGGGTCATCTTCATGGGCGTCAAAACCAGCGCTAATCAATATAAACTCTGGTCTAAACTCTTCTAATTTTTTTAATACACGGTCAAATACGTTTAAATATTCTTCTGAACTTATACCAGCTGGCAAAGGTATATTAAAGATATTGTTAAATTTACCTCTTTCTTTTTCAGAACCAGTTCCTGGGTAGTAGGGATATTGGTGAGTTGATATAAAAAGAACATTTTCATTTTCATAAAAAATATCCTGTGTTCCATTACCGTGATGTACATCAAAATCTATTATTGCAACTTTTTTATATTTATATTTTTTTAACAAATAATTTGCACCAATACTCACTGAATTTAAAATGCAAAAACCAGCTGCTTTATTTTGTGAACTATGATGTCCAGGAGGTCGAACACCACAAAATGCATTTTTAAATTCTTTTTTTTCTACTCCATCAATTGCAGCAATTATTGATCCAACTGCATCGAAAGTTGCATCTTTGCTTCCAGGTGAAATGATTGTATCACCATCAAGTGAAGAAAAACCTTTTTTTGGGAAAGAACTTTTTACTAAATTTAAATAATTATTTTCATGTGTGGTTAATAGAATATCATCTGAAACCTTAGATGGTTTCTTCCATATAAGATTTTTATTATTAAGTTTTTTAAAATTTTCTACTATGACTGATACCCTTGCTATTTGTTCTGGATGTCCAGGACCTGTATCATGATTTTGAGATGTATCTGATGTAATTAAGCCAGTTTTCACTTAAAGTAATTATCTAAGATTTTAGTATAAATTAAAGTTAATCTTTTTAAATCAGATAGTGACACACATTCTCCTACTTTATGCATAGTTTTTCCTACTAATCCAAATTCTAAACATGGAGCTATTTTTCTTATGAATCTAGCATCCGATGTACCACCAGTTGTAGATAATTTAGGTTTAATTTTTGTAATTCTCTTAATTGTATTTTGTATCATAAATGTAGTTTTGTTAGGTTTAGTTAAAAAAGCCTCACCAGAAACACTATATTCAATTTTATATTTTGATTTATTTTTATTACAAATTTGTTTTATTATTTTATTAATTTTATTCTTTAATTTGTAAGATGTATGTTTGTTATTAAATCTAATATTAAAAGAAGCACCAGCTAATCCCGGAATTACATTATCAGCTGAATTATCAATGTTAATTTTTGTTATTTCTAAATTTGTAGGTTGAAAATCTTTTGTTCCTTTATCAAATTTAATTTCTTTTAACTCTTTTAGTATTTGGACTAAAGCTGTTGATGGATTGTTAGCTCTATTTGGGTAAGCGACATGACCTTGAATACCAATGACAGACAATTTTCCAGTCATACTACCTCTACGACCAATTTTTATCATTTCTCCTAATTTATTTGGATTTGTAGGTTCTCCTACTAAGCAAAAATCTATTTTTTCTTTTCTTTTTCTCAAATACTCAACAACTTTTTTTGTTCCATTAATTGCAATTCCTTCTTCGTCCCCAGTAATTAGAAGGCTAATAGACCCATCAAATTTTTTATTTATTTTAGAAAAATTACTTACCGCAGTAACAAATGCAGCTATTGAGCTTTTCATATCATTTGCACCTCTGCCAATTAGGTATCCTTTCTTAACAGCAGGTTTGAATGGATTAACAGTCCAATCATTCAAATTACCGGGTGGTACTACATCTAAATGACCTGCATAACAAAAATTTGGACTTGCGGTACCAAGTCTTGCGTAAAGATTTTTTACAGGATAACTATTTTTATCTTTAAACTCGAGAATTTTAGTTTTAAAGCCAATTTTTTTTAATTTTTTTTCTAAAAATTTAATAACACCAGCATCAGTTTTTGTAACAGATGGAAACCTAATTAGCTCTTTAGCTAATTGTAATTCATTTATTGTTGGCATTTTAATCTCTTAGAAGATCGTTAACTGATGTTTTAGATCTCGTTTTTTCATCAACTTGTTTAATTATTACTGCACAATACAAAGATGGCGCTTGTGGATTGTTTTTATCTGGTAAAGATCCTGGAACTACCACTGAATAAGGTGGAATTTTTCCATAAGTTACTTCACCAGTTTTTCTATTAACAATTTTTGTTGATTGTCCAATATACATTCCCATACTAAGAACAGAGCCTTCCCCAACTATTACGCCTTCTACTACTTCAGACATTGCTCCTAAGAAAACATTGTCTTCAATAATTGTAGGTAATGCTTGAGCAGGTTCTAATACTCCTCCAACTCCAGTACCAGCTGAGATATGACAATTTTTTCCAATCTGACAACAGCTTCCAGCACGACTAAACGTATCCATCATCGTCCCTTCATCAATATAAGCACCAATATTTACATAACATGGCATTAAAACCGCATTTTTTCCTACAAATGATCCTTTTCTTACAGGTGAATTAGGTACCATTCTAAAACCAGCTTTTTCATGATCTTCTTTTGTCCATCCAGCTGTTTTTCCTTTAAGTAAATGAGCTTTGTCATACCAGCTACTGTATGGACCATTTAAATTTTCCATTGGGTACATTCTAAAGCTTAACATGATAGCTTTTTTTAGATGTTGATGTGTAACCCATTCACCATTGATCTTTTCAGCTACTCTTGCTTTTCCACTGTCTAAATCATCAATAATTTGATTAACAGCATCCTTTAAAGATTTATCTGAATTTTGACTTACTTGGTCTTTATTTTCCCAAGCTTCATTTATAATTTTCTCAATACTCATAGTTTTATGAGTTTTTTAATAACCTTATTTCTTTTAAAAATAAAGAAAGATTTTCAATTTTGTAATCAATATACTCTTCATCAGACTCTTTTTTCCCCCAGTATTCATCATTGATTAACCAAACTGTTTTTGCTCCTCTTTCTTTTCCAATAGATAAGTTTTTTGCGATATCTTCAATATAAAGTGTCTCAGTTGGATCAATTTGAAATTTTTTGACCATAAGATCAAATGCTTTTGCATCAGGTTTTGGACTGTACTCAGCATCAACAATATCAAATACACCATCAAATTGATCATCAATTCCTAAGTGAGTAGTAATATTTTTAACATGTTCTTTACTACCATTTGTAAAAACAAATTTGTTTAGATTAATATTTTCAAGCTCATTCCTTAAAGCAGTATCTTTTTCTAAAAAATCTAAATTAATATCATGCACGTAGTCTAAAAATTCTCTTGGAGGTATGTCGTGATGTATCATTAAACCATTAAGACTAGTGTTATATTTATGAAAATAATTTGTTTGTAATTCTTTTGCCTCTTTTAATTCTACATTTAATTTATTCGAAATATATTGAGTCATTTTTTTACTTACTTGACCAAATACTCCTTCAAGATCACTATAGAGTACCCCATCACAATCAAATAATATGTTTTTGATATTCTTTAATTCTTTCATTGTCTTATTAGGGTCCCAGAGCCCTTGTCAGAGAATATTTCCCATAAACATGAATGTGGCTTTGTGCCATTGATTATACCAACTGCTGTTACACCATTATTTACGGCGTCTAAGCATGCGTTTATTTTAGGTATCATACCTTCTGTAATAGTTTCATCTTTAATCATTTCAAGAACCTCTGAAGAAGAAATTTCCTCTATTAAATTCTTATTTTTATCTAAAACACCATCAACATTCGTCATTAACAATAGTCTTCTAGATTTTAAAGATTTTGCTATAGCCATTGCAGCTGTATCTCCATTAATATTATATGTTTGGTTTTCTTTACCTAATCCTAATGGAGAAATTATAGGAACTTTATTTTGATTAATTGTATTTAATATTTGTTCATTATTAATCTCATTTGGTATTCCTACAAATCCTAATTCTTCTGCTTCTGGTATAGTTTTTATAACATTATTATTTTTTGTGTGAATAGAGATTGCCTCTGTGCCTTTGTCTTTTAAAGAATTAACAATGTCATTATTAAAATCAATCAAAACAGTTTCAACAATATCAATTATATTTTTGTCAGTTACTCTTAGTCCTCTTATAAATTTTGATTGAATATTTGATTTTTCTAGCTCTCTTTTAATCCTAGGTCCACCACCATGAATTACCACAGTTGCAAGGCCTAATTTATTTAAAACACTAAGATCAGTTATAAAATTATTAAATACGTTTCTATCAATTAAAACGTTTCCACCGTATTTAATTACTATTAAATCATTTTTATATTTTTCAATATATTTAGTTACTTCATTAATTGGTGGCCCATCTTTAGGTAATATCTTTTCAAGGTCCATTTATTATTTTTTAATTAGGTTACAGTTTTAACTGTTGTACGTTTCATTATTACAACCTGCTGAGCCATTGTTAAAATGTTATTAACTGTCCAATAAATTACTAGCCCACTTGGGAATGGTGCAAGAATTACTGTTAAAAATAAAGGGAAGAACATAAATATTTTAGCTTGCATTGGATCTGTTGGAGCGGGATTTAACTTTTGTTGCACCCACATTGATACCCCCATAGCAACTGGCCACGCTCCAATTACAAGGAAAGAAGGTACGTCATAAGGAAACAATCCAAATAAATTAAATATTGAAGTAGGATCCTTAGCACTTAAATCTTGGATCCAACCATAAAAAGGCATATGACGCATTTCTATCGTTACAAATAAAACTTTATACAAAGCGAAAAATACAGGTATTTGAATTAGAATTGGCAAACATCCAGACATGGGATTTACTTTTTCCTTTTTGTAAAGAGCCATCATTGCTTGTTGCAATTTCATCTTGTCATCTTTGTGTACTTCCTTAAGTCTTGCCATCTCAGGCTGAAGAGCTTTCATCTTAGCCATGCTTCTGAATGAAAAATTAGCAAGTGGAAAAAATGCTACACGAATACAAACAGTAACAGCAATAATTGCTAATCCATAATTACCAAATATTTTAAAGAAATATTCTAAAGCGGTGAACAAAGGACGTGTTAAAAAGTATAAGAATCCCCAATCAATTGTAAGATCAAATTTATCAATCTTTAATGATTCTGCGTACCCATCAATTACGTCAACTCTTTTTGCAGCTACTATTACTTGCAAGTTTTCTTCTATAGAGGAGTTTCCAGTTAACTCTAATGGTTCTGTTGTAACAAAGTTTATTCTGTACTTGTTTTTGTAATCCATCGTAGTTTTAAATTCTTTTTCTCTTGGTGGAATTAGAGTTGATATGTAATATTTATCTCCTAGACCTAACCATCCTTTTTGGGCAGTTCTTGAAAATTTTTTCTCTTCAATATCATCATAATCTTCCTCAATTAATTCTTCATCTAATGTAGCTATAGGGCCTTCATGAAGAATGTAAAAATCGGTTAAACCCTCTGGAATTTGATTTCTTATAATTTGTCCATAAGAATAGAAGTCATAGTTTTTATCAGTAGAATTTATAACTCTTTGTTTTATTGTGAATAAAAACTTATCGTCTAATGCAATTTCTTTTTCAAAAGTGATGCCTTGATCATTAGTCCAACTTAGTTTTATAGGAGATTGATCAGTTAATTTATTATTTCCAGAAACTGACCAAATTGAATCTGCATTTGGAATATCGATATTTTTATCAGTAGTTATAAAACCACTTTCTATTATATAGCCTTCTTTAGAGCTTCGTGGTGCAAGAAATTTTACTTTTTCATCGCTTTCTAAACTAACATTATATTCTTTGAAAGTTAGATCGTCTATTGCGGCCCCTTTTAATGAAATAGATCCAACAATACTTTGGTTTTCAAATTGAATTCTTTCACTTTGTTGTAATGCTTCTTCTCGTGAAATTTCGGTCACATTTTCTTTTTGATCAAGACTTGGTGCATCTGAATTCTGTTCAGTCTTAGTTTTTTCGGTTAAATTTTCCTTCGTTACAGGAGGTGGTGCAAAAAATAGCGAGTATAATATAATTACAGCAGCTGATAAACTTATGGCAGCAATTATATTTCTAGTTTCCATTATTTATTATCCTTCATTTCTTTTTTAACTGGATCAAACCCTTCGCCACCCCCTAAAAATTTTATTGGATGGCAGGATAAAATTCTTTTTATACTAATTAATAATCCTTTAAAAAAACCGTATTCTTTTAAAGCATCTATGCTGTATTCAGAACATGTTGGTAAATATCTACAAGAATGACCCAATAATGGACTAATCAAATATTTATAGGCTTTGATAAATTTAATTAAAATTAAAGTAAATATGTTCATTATTTTATTTTTGCAAAATCCTGAAAAAGAGTTTCTTTTATAATTTTGTATTCATTATTTAGCATAGAAGACTTAGCTATAACAAGAAATGAATAATCAAAGTTTATCTCTATTTTTTTAACTGCTTCATTCATGATGTTTCTTAATCTTCTTTTAATTTTATTTCTCTTTACTGCATTACCAATTTTTTTTTTAGTTACAAAACTGATATTTAGTCTTTTTTTATCTTTATTTATTAATTTTCCAAAAAAAATACTTACGTATTTATTGGAAATCTTTTTTTGTTTAAGTAAATTTTTAAATTCTTCGTTTTTTGAAAGAGCAAGTATTTTGCTTTTCATTATTCTATACAGAAACAGTTAGTGATTTTCTTCCTCTTGCTCTTCTTCTAGCCAAAAGCTTTTTACCACCTTTAGTTTTCATTTTTGAACGAAATCCGTGTTTTCGAGCTCTTTTTTTATTTGAGGGTTGATAAGTTCTTTTCATAATTAGATTTGATATAGTTTTTTATAATTTTTGCACCTTTATATTAGTAATAATTAAAATAGCAAATAGAAGATTAAGCATTAAAATAAGAAGAATCATGGAAAATACAAAAAAAATTAAAATATTTATTGGGTTATCTTATCTATTAATTATTTGTGTATTTTTGTATTTCTTTTTTTCAAAATTTAGTCTTTCAGAAATCACATCCTATGATTTTCTAAGAGATAACCAATCTTATTTTTTTGAACTTAAAAAATCTAACTTATTTTTAATTTCTATTATTTTTTTAGCATTAACTATTCTTTGGGTTTTCCCTTTTTTAGGATTTGGATCTCCAGTTGCTTTAATGGGAGGTTTTATATTTGGAAAATGGATAGGTACATTTGTTGTTGTTTTAGGCTTGAGTATTGGTGCTACTTTTTTATATATTTTTGGAAATTATTTTTTAAAACAGCTTATTAGAGAAAAGTTTTTAAATAAGTTTCAAAACTTGGAAATAAGATTTAAACAATCTGAATTTATTTATTTATTAATTTACCGTTTTATAGGTGGTATACCTTGGCAGCTGAGCTGTCTTTTACCAACCTTATTTAATGTTAAGGTTATAAATTTTTTCTTTGCTACATTGATTGGAATAATTCCTCAAATTTTTTTAGCAGTTTCTATTGGTAGTGGATTAGAAAAAATTATAGACCAAAATGCTGAAGTACCAGGAATAACTGATATAATATTTTCACCTGATATATATGTTCCTATTTCAGCTTTCTTTTTTTTAATTCTGATTACAATATTTTTGAGAAAGTTTTTTTATAAAAATTAGTGGTGCTCCCACCCTGTACTGACCAGGGAACTAGTCATTACCAATGACTTGTTATACCATTTAACTACAGGAGCTTAGAGACAAATTGTATTTTATTGATAATAAAGCATTTTTTTCAAATTATTGCCTTAATTTTTTGATGAATATGATTTATATCTATTTTAGGAAAATGTTATGGGAATTCATTACGACTACAAATCAACTAAAGGTAATAAGCTTATGGAAAAGCAAGCTAAAAGGGAAAGAAAGCTTGCTGAAAAAAAAGCTAAACGTTTAGCTAAAGAAGGCCCAAAAAAAGAAGAGGAAAAAGTACCTGCACTAGATCCCAATAAACCAATTTCTTTAGATTTCCTGACTAACCCAAACAAAGAATGAGTTCAAAAGAAAAAAATGAGCGTTTAAGCTTGGCGCTTAGAAAAAATTTGAAGAAAAGAAAAATTTTCCAAAAAAAAAATAAAAAGAAAAATAAATAATGTCAATTCAACCTGATTCTTGGATAAAAAAAATGTGCAAAGAGCACAATATGATAGAGCCATTTTTGGATCATCAAGTTTCTGAAGGTAAAATTTCTTATGGATTAAGTAGTATGGGATATGATGTAAGAATTTCCGATGAATATAGAATATTTACTAATGTAAATAGTTCTTTGGTTGATCCAAAGAATTTTTCTGATGATAACTTTATAGAACGAAAAGGACCACACTGTATTATACCACCAAATTCATTCGTATTAGCTAAAACAGTAGAATATTTTAGAATACCAAAAGATGTTTTATGTATTTGTGTTGGAAAAAGCACTTATGCTAGGACAGGAATTATCTGCAATGTTACTCCAATTGAAAATGAATTTGAGGGCAATATTGTAATTGAGCTAAGTAATACAACACCTAATCCTGCAAAAATTTATTCAAACGAGGGAATAGCACAATTTTTATTTTTCAAATCAGATACTCAGCCAGAAACAACTTATAAATCAAAGAACGGTAAATATCAGGGTCAAACTACAATTCAAGTTGCTAAGATTAAAAAGTAATTTATGGATAAATTTCTGATTAATGGCCCTTGTAAAATCAAGGGTAATGTTTCAATTTCAGGTTCGAAGAATGCATCTCTACCGATATTAGCTGCAACATTATTATTTGATAAACCTGTGGTTATCAAAAATTTACCAAGAGTTAGAGACATTAATACAATGTTAAATTTATTAAAGTCTCTTGGTTCTAAAATAATTTTATCAAGAGATAAAAAAACAGCAAAAATTATAAATAAAAAAAATATGAAAACTTTTGCAAGTTATTCTTTAGTCAAAACAATGCGTGGTTCTATTTTAGTTTTAGGTCCACTTATTTCAAAATATAATAAATCTAAAATCTCTTTACCTGGCGGATGTTTAATTGGTGCTAGACCAGTTAATTATCATCTATCAGCATTAAAAAAACTTGGTATGAAATATGAATTAAAAGATGGATATGTTCTTGCAAAATCAAAAGGAAAACTTAATGGAACAACTATAAATTTTTCAAAGATAAGTGTTGGGGCAACTGAAAATTCTATAATAGCAGCATGTTTAGCAAAAGGAAAAACAGTTTTAAAAAATTGCGCAATAGAACCTGAGATTAAAGATCTTACAAATTTTTTAAATAAAGCTGGAGCGAAAATAAAATGGAAAGGAAGAGTTTGTAAAATCATAGGCGTAAATTCTTTAAATGAAACTGAATATTCTGTAATGGCAGATAGAATAGAAGCAGGCACATTTTGTGTAGCTGCAACACTTGCAAAAGGTAATTTACAAATAAATAATTTAAATCCTAAAATTATTGGTACAGAAATAAAATTACTAAAAAAAGTTGGTGCTAAAATTAAAACTAGTGAAAATAAAATCTTAATTAAAGGACCTGAAAAAATAAAATCAATAAAAAGTATTAAAACTAAAGAGTTTCCAGGTATTCCTACAGACCTTCAAGCACAATTGATGGTTTTAATGTGCAAAGCAGTTGGCAAAAGTTCAATAACTGAAAGTATTTTTGAAAATAGATTTATGCATGTTGCAGAATTGCAAAGATTAGGAGCAAAAATAAATATTAAAAATAATACCGCTACAATAGAAGGAAATACTAAATTCATTGGTGCCGAATTAATGTCTAGTGATTTAAGAGCTTCTGTTGCTTTGGTTCTAGCAGCTTTAGTTTCTACTGGTAAATCATATATTAACAGAATTTATCACTTAGATAGAGGTTATGAAAAAATAGAGAATAAATTAAAAAAAATAGGTGTTAAAATTAAAAGATTAAAATAGTGAATAAATATTTAGCAAAAATAATAGCAAGCGACCAAGAAGGTTTACAAATGATTTCAGCTTGCAGTTCAGGGGCAAAGGTTAAAATTGCAGATATAAAATATCTCTCATCCAATAAAGTTTTTTTATTATCAATTGAAAGAACCAAGGTTGAAAGTGATCAGGAAGATAAAAAAATCAATAGCATTTGTAGGTTTGATTTTGTTGATAAAGTAAGATCAAAGAATATTGATCAATCAAATCAAGAAACAGTTTTAGAACTAATAGGTATAGATTATTTGAAAAATAATGATGTTTATGAAATAAATCTTATTTTTAATAATAATTCGCATATTGCTTTAACTACAGAAACTATTGAAGCAAGACTAGAGGATCAAAGTGAAATTAAATAATATGAAGATACTAAATAGTAAAAGTAAAAATTTTGATAAATTATTAGATAATTTGCTTTCACAGAGAAAAAAAAAAATTCAAACAGACTCTGTCTCTGTAACAAATATAATTAAAGAAGTTAAAAAAAATGGTGATAAAGCCCTATTAAAATACGAGAAAAGATTTAATCAAAACAACATAATTATTCCAAGCTCAAAACAAATAAAAAAATCAATAAATTCACTTGATAAAAAAGTAAAGAAAGCAATCGATACAGCTTATAATAGAATTTATAAATTTCATTCACTTCAAAAATTTAAAAATATTTCTTATACAGATAAATTAAAAAACAAACTTGAATATAAATATGTGCCTTTGGAGTCTGTTGCAATTTATGTTCCTGGTTCTACTGCTTCATACCCATCAAGTGTATTGATGAACGCTATTCCAGCAATTGTTGCAGGCGTTAAGAGAATAGTTATGATTAATCCAGGCTATAAAGGAAAACAAAATCCAGCCGTATTATACGCTGCAAAAAAATGCAATATAAAAGAAATTTATTCTATCGGGGGCCCTTCTGCTATTGCAGCAGTATCCTATGGGACTAAAAAAATTAAAAAAGTTCATAAAATAGTTGGTCCAGGAAACGCCTATGTTGCAGCTGCAAAAAAAGAAGTTTTTGGTGTTGTTGGAATTGAAGGTATGACCGCAGGCCCTTCAGAAGTTACAGTCGTTTGTGACAAATTCTCGAATGCTGAGTGGGTTGCAAGTGATTTAATTGGACAAGCTGAACATGATATCCTTGCACAATGTATTTTGATTTCAAAAGATAAAGATTTGCTAGATAAAGTAAAAATTGAAATTACTAAACAATTAAAAGAAATTCCAAGAGCTTCTGTTGCAAGAAGAAGTTTAATTAATAATGGAATTCTTATGCATGTTTCTTCAGACGCTAAAATAATAAGTGTAATAAATAAAATTGCACCAGAACATTTAGAATTAAATATTAGAAATTATAAATCGTTAGTTCCAAAAATAAAAAATTCAGGATCAATATGTTTAGGAAAATATGCAGTGATGGCAATGACTGATTATAATGTTGGATCGAACCATGTGTTGCCAACTAATGGTTCTGCAAAATACTCAAGCGGTATAAGTGTAAATGAATTTTATAAAAGGATTTCATACATAAACTTATCAAAAAAGGGTATTGAAAGTCTTGGACCATCAGTTATAACACTTGCAAATTATGAAGGGTTGGTTGGACACGCTCAATCTGTAGTAAAACGAATAAGGAGAAAATAAATTTGTCAAAACAAGACTTACTGGAATTTAAAGGTACAGTGATAGACCTACTTCCGAACGCTATGTTTAGAGTAAAATTAGAAAATGGACATACTGTTACTGCCCATACAGCTGGTAAGTTAAGAAAAAACAGAATTAGAGTTCTCCAAGGTGATAATGTAACAGTTGAAATGACACCTTACGATCTTACTAAAGGAAGAATTATCTTTAGGGGATAAATAAGGCTGAGTAGCTCAGGAGTAGAGCAGAGCCCTGAAAAGGCTTGTGTCGGAGGTGCGAATCCTTCCTCAGCCACCACCACAAAGTTTCATCTTGAAATAATCGTAAAAGAAATTACCTTTAAGAGAAAATAAATAACAAAAGGACTAAGAAATAAGATGAGTACACTTACTGGAAAAATTAAATGGTATAATGGTAAAAAGGGTTACGGTTTTATTGAAAGAGATGATAAAGAAAAGGACGCGTTCATACATGCTTCAGCAGTTAAAGCTGCTGGTATGAGATTTCTTAATGAAGGTGATAAACTAGAATTTACATTAGAAGATGGTCCCAAAGGTCCTTCTGCGGTAAACATAAAGAAAATCGACTAATTTAATATTAAAATTTCAAAGGGCGTTTTATCTATTAATTAGATAAACGTCCTTTTTTTATTTAAACCTTGAATATTTATTTTTTTTGTCTAAAAGGCTGCTCATGAATATAAATATTACATACAGAAAGACTTTTAGAAGTACTCACAGAAACTGTTTCCATAGCCAGTAGGCTATTTATTTATATTATAATTTTAAATCCACATAAAATAAGATAAAAACAAAGAGGATAAGCCCGGGTGGTGTAATGGTTAGCACGGAAGTTTGTGGAACTTTAAGTTTGAGTTCGACTCTCAGCCCGGGTACCAAAAAATGAATAAAGAAAAAAAATTAATTCCTGGATTACCTTCAGGATTTGAAGATCGTTGGGATAAAAAACTTCTTCTCAAAAAAAAGCTTTTAAAAGCTATTGAGAATAATTTTATTAAATTTGGAGCAGAGGCTCTGGAAACCCCTTCGTTTGAGATAAGTGAAAATATAGGATCTTTTTTGGCAGAAGATGACTCCAATCCTATGTCTGGTGTATTCTCATTTGAGGATGGAGAAAAGAGCATTACTCTTAGGTATGATCTTTCAAGCCCACTAGCTAGATTTGTTGCTCAAAATAATCAAGAGCTTCCATCAATCTTTAAAAGGTATGCTATTCAAAATGTCTTTAGAAATGAGAAGGCTGGTAACGGAAGGTACAGAGAATTCATGCAAGCAGATTTTGATATCGTGGGAAACGTTAATTCTGCGCAAGCAAATGCAGAGCTTTGCAATTTAATATCAAGTACTTTGTTAGATTGTGGTCTAAAAAAAGATCAATTTACAATCAACGTTAGTAACAGAAAAATAGTTCAAGGATTAATTGATGATTTAAAAATATCAAAAGAAAAGCAAGTAAAAGTAATTAGAGCGATTGATAAATTAGATAAACCAGGTTTTGGTTTAAAAGGTGTTGAAGATCTCCTTAAAAAAGAGAGAAAAGATATAAGCGGTGCAATCACTAAGGGTGCAGATCTAAACGATGAACAAGCATCTGAAATACTTAATTTTTTAAAAATTAATGATTTAAAAGAATTAAAAGAAACATTAAAAAATCCATTGTCTCAAGAAGGTATAAAGGAATTAGAACAAGTATTTGAAGTATTAGGTTACAGTTCAAATTTGAACCAGGTCAAAACAAATTTTACAATTGTTAGGGGATTAGCTTATTATTCAGATTTCATTGTTGAAACAAACCTAAATTTTAAAGTTACAAACAACAAAGGTAAAGAGGTCGATATAGGCAGTATTTGTTCTGGAGGAGCCTATGCAAAATTAATCTCGAGATTTAAAGGTGTGGATATTCCAGGCACCGGAATTAGTTTTGGAGTTGATCGATTGTTATTTGCTTTGATGCAATTAGATCAAATTAAAGTAGATAGTCAAAAACCAGTTTTAGTTTGTGTAATGGATGAAAAATATCTTAAAAATTATTATGAAATTTTAGATCTATTAAGAAATAATAATATCAATGCTGAAATTTTTTTGGATACAAAAAAAAATTTAGGTAAACAACTAACCTTAGCAAATAAACGTGAGTTGGATGTTGCAATAATATGTGGTGAAAATGAATTTAATGAAAATTCAGTCACAATAAAAAGCCTCAAAGGTGTTAAGGGTGAAAACAATAAAACATTTCCAAAAGAAAATTTAATCGATGAAGTCAAAAAACTTATCTGAAAGTATCCTTAGATCAGTAAA
Organism: Candidatus Pelagibacter sp. FZCC0015; assembly: GCF_007833635.1. Classification (NCBI taxonomy): domain Bacteria; kingdom Pseudomonadati; phylum Pseudomonadota; class Alphaproteobacteria; order Candidatus Pelagibacterales; family Candidatus Pelagibacteraceae; genus Candidatus Pelagibacter; species Candidatus Pelagibacter sp. FZCC0015. The sequence goes on along the minus strand of NZ_CP031125.1, from coordinate 394,995 downwards.
ATCTAAGGGTTTTAAATATATTGATTTACCTTCAGTAATTGAGGCTAATCACATTGTTCAAAGATCGGGAGAAAACTTTAGAAAATTTATCTTTTCTTTTACGGATCAGAATGGAAGAGAGTTATGCTTAAGACCAGATTTAACGATTGCATCTTGTTTAAGATATTTAGAAAATAATTTAAAGGGTAAGGAAAAAATTTTTTATAGTGGTCAAGCTTATCGAAAATCACAAAATAAAAAAGACTCAATCATAAGAAATCAAATTGGATTTGAAATTTTAGGATCTAAGGATGAGAAAAATGACGATAAAGAAATTATAAATACATCTATTAAATCACTTCAAAATATCAAATATTCGTCTGGAACACTCACTATTGGAAATGTTGAAATATTTAATTTATTAATTTCAAAATTAGACATTCCAAAGAGATGGAAGCTAAGATTGGCCAGACACTTCTGGAGAGAAGAATATTTTAATGAGTTGTTAAAAAGATTAGAAACTAATTCAGATGTTGATCCAACAATTGTAGAAATAGATAAAAAGCGTTACGTGAAAATGCTTAAAGAAGATTTATCAAATGTTGTGGCAGGAAGAACAATTAATGAAATATTAAAAAGGTTTGATCAGAAAATAAAAGATCCTAGAAGAGCTAGTAAAGGAAAAAATGTTTCAAAAATAATAAAAGATTTTCTAAATATAAAATGTCCAATAAATAAAGCAGCCATAGAGTTAAATAAATTTTTTAAAAAAAACAGAATAAATTTAGCTGTAGATCAAAAATATTTTCCAATTTCCAATAATAGGGTTTCAAAACTAAATGTAGTATTTTCAGCATCCTTTGGAAGGCAACTAGAATATTACACCGGAATGGTCTTTAAAATTGATATTAAATCTAAAAACTCATTAAAAAACATAATAAATGGTGGTCGTTATGATGGTTTAATTTCTGACTTAGGATCAAAAAAACAAACCCCAGCAGTTGGTGCTGCTGTAAATTTAAATTACTAATGACAAAAAATATTTTAAATATTGGAATTCCAAGTAAAGGTAGACTTAGAAAAGATGTTTTAAATATTTTTAAAAAAAAAAAATTAAATCTCATTTCTGAAAGAGGAGAAAGAGATCTTTTAGGATCAATAAAGCAATTTAAAAATATTAATATTTTATATCTTCATGCAAGAGAGATTATAGAAAGACTGGGAGACGGATCTTTGGATATAGGTTTTTCCGGCTTTGATTTATTGAAAGAGAGTGAAATAAATACTCAAAAGAAAATTAATGTTATTAAAAAGTATGATTTTGGTAAAGCTACATTGGTAGTTGCAATCCCAGATCCTTGGATAGATGTACAAACAGTTGCAGATTTAGAAGAAATTGCATTTGAATTTAAAGATAAGAAAAAGAAAAGATTAAGAGTTGCAACAAAATATCCAAATTTAACAAGGGAATTTTTGTTTTCAAAGGGTGTTACTCAATTTAAATTAATTGATAGTTTAGGTGCAACTGAAGCTTATCCTTTCACAGGCTCTTCGGAGATAATTACAGATATCACGTCTACTGGGGAAACTTTAAAAGCAAACAATCTACGTATTTTAAAGGATGGAGAAATATTAAGATCAGAGGCCTGTATGATGATTTCTAAGTCATCCAATAATAAAATGGGTCTTAATAAAATAGTAAAATTATTTTCTAAAAATTAAGTCTTTCCAATAAATTAGTATAATTTTGATAATATCTAGATTTCTAATAATTGCATAAAGTGCAACAATAACACAAATAATAAAGAATATTTTTAATACTAAAATTAGTTCCATAAAGTATTTTTAAATATTTAAATACATTAATCAAATATTTACGATAAAATAAAAAATTAGAATCATGGATAATATATTGTTAATTTTACTAGTTTTGTTATTAGGCGGTGTTTTAGCTATCCTTTACCTAAATTTAAAAACTAAGCCAAAAGATGAAAATGAAAACAAAGAAGCTGAGGAAATAGCTAATTTAAAATCAGAAATATCAAGTTTAAAAGATACCTTAAACACTACAATCAATAGCTCACTTGGTGCAATGTCGACTTCATTTAACAACCTATCAACCGGGGTTACTAAAGATATGACTGAAACTTTAACTAAGGTAGAGGAAAAGGTTGGTAATTTTAATCAACAAGTTCAACTATTAAATCAAAGCCAAGAGGGGATAACTAAAATTTTAGCTGGAGTTAAGAAATATGGAACTCTTGCAGAATTTAGCTTAGATGCTCTAATTAAAGATTTGCTACCAGCCTCTCAATTCATGACGAATGTTAAAATGAAAGAGGAAACTAGTGAAAATGTTGAATTTGCAATAAAGCTTCAAGGAGATGTTTTAGTTCCTGTTGATAGTCATTTTCCAGTAGAAAAATTCAAAGCAATTACCGATGGTCATGACGCGGAAGACAAAAGGGCTGTAGCAGATGCTAGAGCAAAATTAGCCTCAGCGTTTAAAGCAAAAGCTAAAAGTATTAATGAAAAATATATTGTTCCACCAAAAACTACTGATTTTGCAATTGTATATGCTCCTACAGAAAGCTTATACAAAGAGTTAACTGAATACCAAGATCCAAGTACAAAAGAATTATTAACTCAAGAGTTAATGAAAAAATATAAAGTTGTAATATGTGGACCTAATACTCTTTCTGCTTACCTACAATCTTTACATATGGGATTTCAATCATTGAAAGTACAAAAAGGAGCAACAGAAATTTATAATCATTTGAAAACAATCAGTACAAGATTTTCTAAACATTTTGACAACATTATAGTTCTTAGAAAAAAATTAGAAGATGCTATGGGAGTTGTTGATAAATTTGGAACGGATGCAAGATCAATTTCAAGAACTTTAGATAACATTAAAGATCCCGAGCAGGTTGAGAAAGCTGTACAAACTGAAAACGTGGAAAAATTTGTTGAACGAAATAGGCAGCTTAAAAATTAATTTCTTTTTTTTCATAATAACGTCTATAAGAATTCTCATGCAGTGGAATCAAAAATATGATTATCCAAAATCTTCTAGAGCAACAGTAGACGGAATTAGAAGGTATTTGTTAGGAGAAGCTAAACTTCCATCAGTTACCAGTATTCTTGATCAAACTCGTTCTGAGGAAGATAAGGCAGCTCTTGCAAATTGGAGAGAAAGAACTGGGCAAAAAGAGGCTGAGGCAATTACAAAAGCAGCAAGTAGTAGAGGGTCTCAAATGCATAATTATTTAGAGTCTTATTTGCTTGGAAGAGAAAATTTAAGTTTTTTTGAAGATAACGAACAATACAAATTAATGGCTAAAGAAATTATAGAAAAAGGTTTGAAAAATAGATTGGATGAAATTTGGGGTGTTGAGTGTACTCTTTATTACCCAGATAAGTATGCAGGTACTGCTGATTGTGTTGGAGTGTATGAAGGAAAAGAAACAATCATTGATTTTAAACAAAGCAATAAACCAAAAAAAGCCGAGTATATCGACTCATGGCTTCTTCAAACAAGCGCATATTCATTAGCACATAACATTGTGTATAACTCCAATATCACTTCTTGTGTAATTTTGGTTTGCACAGTAGATAAATTATTCCAAGAGTTTAAAATTCAAGGGCATGATTTAATTGTTTATCAAAATTTGTTTTTGGGAAGATTAAAAAAATTTAATGAGCTATCGAATTTAACTTAGGATTTTATGGATAAAATAGTAATTTACGATACAGAAACAACCAATAGCACAATTTGGGGCTCAATAATTGAGGTAGGTGCTGTAGTTGTTGATAAAAACTTAAAAGAAATTGGTAAGCTAAATATTCGTGGGCGTATGCCTGAGGGAGAAGTGCCTTCAGCCAAAGCGTTACTTGTTAACTCAACAAGTATTGATTTACTTACAAAAGGCAATTACTCGCATTATGATTTTTTAGGAGCTGTAGAAAACTTCTTCTCAAAAGCTGCACCAGCATTGTTCATGGGTTGGAGTAATTTAAATTTTGATAGACGAATGTTTCATTTTAATTTTTTCAAAGGAAACAGATATCCTTACATCACACATTCTTCACCAAATAAAGAACATGATGGTTTACATGTTGCAAGAGTGGCTCAAACCTTAAATCCTGAAACATTAAAGACTGAATTAACAGAAGCTGGAAATGAAAGTCTCGCCCTAGAAGGCTTAGCTAGACAACAGGGATTTGATACATCTCAACAACACACAGCTTATCATGATGCGTTCACAAGCTTAAAAATTCTCAGAATTATTAAAGATAAACACAAAGATAATTGGGAAAATTTCTTAAGCACATCGACAAAAAATAGCGTTGAAACTATTTTAAAAAGTGAGGGGATTTATTCAATATTTGAAAATGTTAAAGGAAAAAATATGATGTACCTTGTCTCTACATTGCATCCAGATCATTGTTTTCATCCATCATATGCATCTTGGGGATATTTATTTGATTTAAGAAGAGATCCTGAACCATTATTAAATTTGTCAGTAAATGATCTTAAAGTTTATTTAAAAAAGTTTAGTCCAAAAGCACTTAGAGTAATCAAAACAAACAAAGCTCCAGTTGTTTTAGATAAAAAGTTTGCATTAAAGGAAAAGGCATACGCAGACTTAGATTTAGAAACCATCCAAAAAAGAGCAAAAATGGTTAGAAATAGTGAAAATTTTTGTAAAAATATTCAAATTATTAATAGAGAAGCAGCTGAGGAAAAAGCTCAAACTCAAACTCAAGAAGATTTATTACCAGAGGAAACTCTATATGAAAAATTTATTCCTAATAAAGATACCCAATTGTTTAAAACTTGGCATAGTTCGTCTTGGGAAGATAAATTAAGAATGTTAGATAAATTTACAGATAAAAGATGTAGTTGGTTTGGTCAAAAAATTATTTATCAAGAAGCACCACATATTTTGCCACCAGATTTATATAAAAATATAAAAAGCGAAATTGCCAGAAGAATTTTGAGTAAAAATAGAGAAAAGTGGCAAACTATAGGAATGGCCTATCAAGAAATTGATACCTTAAGAGATCAAGCATCAAATCGAGATGATGAAGAAGAACTAAAAAAATTAGATGAAATAAATGAATTTATTATGTCTATAGAAAAAAAATATGAAATTGCCTAGTTGACTTTAAGGCTCTAATTAATAGAAAGAACATATGCTTACAAATTTTAAAGATGAAGATTTTGATACTAAAATTAAAAATGAAGATATTTCAGTTATTCAGTTTTCAGCTGAGTGGTGTGGTCCATGTAAGGCACTAAAACCAGTAATGGATAAATTATCAGACGAATACAAAGATAAGGCAGGTTTTTATTATGCTGATGTTGAAGATGGTGGAATAAATACTGGAAGTGCTGCAGGGATTAGAGGTGTTCCAACAGTTATTATCTATAAAAAAGGTGTTGAAGTAGATAGAAAAGTTGGTGGAGTTCCTGAAAGTCATATGAAAGAATTTTTAGATAAAAATATCTAATTTAAATTTAAAACTTCACCTGCAAGATATAACGATCCTGTAATTAGTATTATATCGTTTTCCTTGACTGGAATTGACTTGAGAGCGTCCTCTATACTTTCCTTATAATTAATATTTGAAAAGCCATTTAGCTTATCTTTAAGCTCTTTTCCTTTAATTGAATTAGGTTGATTGGGTATATCTATTATTGTTAATGAAGCAATATCCTTAAAGAAACTCATATACTCATTATGATCTTTATTAGCCATCATTCCAAGAATGATATGTTTATTGCAATCTAAACTTTCTAGGTATTCATTCAAAACTTTTGCACCCAAAGGATTATGAGATCCATCAACAAAAAGTTTGTGATCTTTTACAAGCGCTTTAAGTTTTCCAGACTTAATTTCTTGTAGTCTTGCAATACTGTTTATTTTTAAAACACCTTTTTTTATGTGATCATCTTTAATATTTAAATCTTTTAAAGTTCTCAGAGTTGCAATAGCAGTTGAAACATTTTCTAATTGAAATTGACCTTTAACGTTTGGCATAGGTAATTTTATTCCACCAAATTGATCTTCATAATAAAAGAAGTCATTTTCTTGGATTGTAAAACTATAATTTTCATTATGAAAAACTTTATTTGATTCATTATTTGATATTGTTTTTTTAATATTATCCGTGATTTTTTTATTGCTTTGTTTTGCTACTATAATATTTGAGTTTAAAAGGCTTGATGTTTTTTCAAAAATAATTTTTTCAAGAGTTTGCTCATTTTCAGGTAACCAATCTAAATGATCAAGGCCAATAGATGTTACAACGCTAGCAAGATTATTTTTTAAGATATTAGTAGCATCAAATCTAAAAAATAATCCACTTTCAATTAAATTAATATTATCGGGGTATTGTGATGCTCTTAAAAAATATGCTGCAGTTAGTATTTCAAAAAAAGTAATTGATTCACCTTTGTTAGCATTTTCAATTTCTCCAAGTAAATCTGCTAAATCTTCATTATTCAATTCTTCATTATTAAAAACAAATCTTTCATTAATATTTTTGATATGAGGACTAGTGTAGATATTGCATTTGAAATTTGCTTCCTTTAAAATCGCAAATATTGCTTGGATGGTTGAATATTTTCCATTAGTGCCAACAATAGAAATTGCTTTTATTTTATCTTGAGGATTTCCTAATTTTTTGCAAAGATTTTGAATACGATCTAGACTTAAATCTATTTCTTTAGGATGCAGCTCTTGTAAGCGACTGACTATCTTCCGAATTTTCATTTTGTTCAGCACTTATATCAGAATTTTTCTTTAACAATATTGATAATAAAATTCCAATTTTTGATGCAAGTTCTTTACGCTCAACAATTAAATCAACAAAACCTGTTTTTTCTACATATTCACTTTTTTGGAAACCCTCAGGAAGTTCTTCTTTAACAGTTCCTTGAATTACTCTTGCACCTGCAAATGCAATTAAAGCACCTGGTTCTGCAATATGAATATCACCTAACATCGCGTATGATGCAGTAATACCCCCTGCTGTTGGATCAGTTATGCAAACCAAATATGGAAGTCTGTTTTTTTTTAATTCATTAATTGCAAGTGTTGTTCTTGTCATTTGAGATAAAGAAATTAAACTTTCCATCATTCTCATTCCTCCTCCAGCACTAATACACAAAAACGGTGTTTGATTTTCTATTGCATGTTGTATCCCATATAAAAAAGCTTCTCCCTCTGCGGCAGCCATAGAAGCACCTAAAAAATCAAAATCAGAGGCTACAGCTGTAATTTTAATATTATTTATTGTTCCAGAAGCAACCATCATTCCACATTCTAATCCTGTTTTTTTTCGAGCACTTTTCAATCTTTCTTTGTAAGGTTTAGAATCTGTCCAATTAAGCGGATCATCTTTTGGTATTGGAGTTTTGAAAATTTCGTAATTGTTTTTTCCAAACAATATATCAAATCTTTGTCTTGGCTTTATTCTATGATGTTTATTACAATCAGGACAAACCCAAAGATTTTTTTCTAAATCAGTTTTAAGAATAGGGCCTCTGCAACATGAAGTCCAATCACTTTTTGCGATATCTTCTTTAGTTGCTCTATCTCGGATAGCAGTTTTAATTTTTTCACCCGCTTTAATTATTTTTGTTATCCAGTTCATTGAATTTTATTTTTTAATCTTTTAACGATATTAGTAACATTTGTGACCGTATTTTGTCTCTTTTCAATTGATTTAGAGATTTCCTTGCAAATTGCACTACCAACCACCAAACCATCGGCTTTTTTTAGAGATTTGATTGTTTTTTCTGTAATACCAAAGCCAATGACAATATTTTTTGATTTATTTTGTTTTTTTATTTTATTGTATTTCTCTAATATTTTCTTTGGAGACACTTTAAGCTTTCCACCTGTGGTAGATAGCATACTTATATAATAAATCATATCATGAGAATCTTTTATTATTTTTTTTAATCTTATCTGTGAAGTTGTTGGTGAAACTAATTGAACAAAAGTTATTCCTTTCTTTTTGCATTTTGATGCAAAACTTTTATTTTCGGGATAAGGTAAATCGACAACTATTAAACCATCAACTTTTGATTTTTTGCATTTTTCTAAAAATTTATTTTCTTTATATTGATAGATCATGTTGTAATAGCCCATCAGTATAATTGGTTTATTTTTTTTTATTTTTTTAAATTTTTTTGCAATTAAAAATACATCATTAATTTTAATACCATTTTTAATTGCCCGGTAAGCACTTGTTTGTATTTGTCCACCATCAGCTATAGGAGTGTTATGTGGAAAACCTAATTCACAAATATCTGCGTAATTAGATATTGATTTTAATATTTCTAAAGATTTTTTTTTAGTATTATCTCCAGCAACAGTATATGTCAGTAAAGCTGGTCTGTTCTCTTTTTTTGCAGCTGTGAAAGCTTTGCTAATTAACGAATTCATTAATTTTTACCCAATCTTTCTCTTAAAATATCTCTATCTTTTTTAGCATCACCACAAGAGTTAACGATTATGATTGTATCTTTACTTAATTTTGGTGCAATTTTTATCGCTTCAGCAAATGCATGACTAGGTTCTAAACTTGGATTAAGTTTTTCAAATTTAGTTACCATCACATGTGCTTTTAGCGCTTCTTCATCAGTTGCGTAAGTGTATCGGGCTCTTTTTGTATCTTTTAAAAAACAATGTATAGGACTTACACCTGGGTAATCCAATCCAGCACTAATCGACTCAGTATCATTAATTTGACCTTCATTGTTTTGACAAACATAAGAAGCTGCACCATGTAAAATTCCAATTTTAGCATTTCTACTTAAAGGAGCGGCATGCAGTTTTGATTTTTTTGGACCTCCAGCCTCTACACCAATTAGCTCTATTTGAGATTTGTTAAAATCTATAAATTCACTCCAAAAACCATATGCTGAACTTCCACCACCTACACAGTTAATTAATTTAATTTTTTTTGGAATTTTTTTGAATTCCTGTTTGATTTGAATTTTTAATTCTCTTGAAATTTGTGCCGTACTCCATCCACAAATTTTAACAAATATATTTGGACCAACAGTACTTCCAACACACATATGTGTAGTGTCACAATTTGATACCCAATATCTCATACACTCACTTACTGCATCCACCAAGGTCTGGCTGCCTGAATATACAGGAACTATTTCAGCACCATTTTTTCTCATAGCATCACAATTTGGTTTTTGTCTTTTGATGTCTTTTGCACCCATGAAAATTTTACATTTAAGACCAAATTTCTTTGCAGCCATACTTAACATTTTACCAGCATAACCAGCACCAGTGTCACCAACTATATATTTTTTTCCCATAGCCTTACAAATTAAAGCATGAACAGTTGCATTGTATATTTTGTGGGCACCACCATTAGCCTCTGATACAACTTTAGCCCATATTTGAGCACCGCCTAAATGATTAGATAAATTTTCCAATTTTACTAATGATGTTGGTGATCCTATATAATTCTTAAAATAATAATCTCTCTTTTTTAAAAATTTCTTATTATTTCTTAATTTTGAAAATTCCCGTGTTAAGTCCTCTACAGGTTTTTTTAAAGTTTCAGGAATAAAACTTCCTCCAAATTTTCCACCCCAAAAACCGTTATGATCATGCTGATCAATTAGAGGAATTTTTTTTTTAAGTTTCATTTTTTAATTTATTTAAATTATTTAAAAAAATATCTATTTTGGATGTATCTTTTAATCCAGAAGTTTCTAAGCCTCCAGATAAATCTAAATAATTAGCAATTTTCTCATAATTTTTTAGATTATCATCGAATTTTATATTACCAGCTAGCATTAATTCCTTATTTAATTTAATATTTTTAATCAAGTTATGATCAAAGCTCTGACTTTTTTCATAACCTTTGCTATCAAATAAATATAAATCTGTTACCTCAGCAAATGATTTATACTTAAGAACATCAGACTCATCTTTGATTGTCAAAGCTGTAATAATCTTTTTTTGATATTTTTGTTTTATACTTTTAATTGCATCAGGAGTGCAGTCATACAATTGATAATAATCAAAAGGTAAACTTTTAATTTCTTCTAAAATCTCATTGTTAGGTTTTACTAAAACAGCAACAAATTCACTTTTGTTTTTTTTAACATTTAACAATTTTTTTAGAGAGTTAATTTCCACATATCTTGAGCTTTTTTGGTAATTACAAATGAAGCCAATAAATTTTGGAGGGTATGAATGATTTAAAATATAATTTAAAGTATTAAAATCTTTTATACCACATATCTTACAACCTTTAATCATTTGTTTAAATGATCAGCAAGTTTTTTAGTATTATTTTTTATATTACCTTTTGTAAGAGATCTTCCAATAACAATACCAGAAACCTTATTTTTAAAAGCCTGTTTAGGCGTCATAATTCTCATTTGATCATTTGAACTATCACCAGGTAATCTTATTCCTGGAGTTATGATCAATAAATTTTTGTATTTTTTACGAACCATTAAAGCCTCTTGAGCAGAACAAACTATACCATCGCATCCTGATTTTTTAATTAATGCTGCTTGTTTTAAGACTAATTGTTTTACGTTTTTTGTATGACCTATCTCTTTAAGAGATTTATTATTAAGGCTTGTTAGGATTGTAACTCCTAAAACTTTTAAATTTTTATTTATTTTTTTTACCTTTTTTTTTATTGATTTAAGCATTTCCAATCCACCATTTACATGGACTGTTATATACCTGCATTTTTTTAAGTCTTTTAAGCTATCTATTGCCGACAAAGCTGTTTGTGGAATATCATTTATTTTTAAATCTAACCAAAAGTCATTTTTAATGTTTTCTAAGAATTTTCTACCCTGTTTAGAATAAAAGAACTGAAGACCAAATTTTGGAATAATTTTAAGTTTGTTTGTTCTAGTTTGGGAAATTATTTTTTTTATTTTCTTTAGATTTGAGGTATCACAAGCAACAAATATAGTTTTATTCTTCATTATTATTTAATTTTTTAAACAAGTCCTTTGACATTTTAAAGTGAATTGTTTTTTTTTCAGGCGTATTAACTTTCTCCCCAGTTTTTGGATTTCTTGATATCCTAGCCTTTTGTATATTAGTTGAAAAAATTCCAAAACCTCTTAATTCTACTCTGTCCCCTCTTTTAAGAGCTCTTTTAATTTCTAGTAAAATGATATTTGTAAATTTTTCAAGATCTTTTTTAAGGAAATTTGGATAGTTATTTGAGAGTTGTTTTAAAAGCTTTGATTTTACAATAGCCAAATTTAGTCTTCTTTAGTTATTATTTTTCTTCTTCTTTTTTCTTTAAATCTTCGGACAATGATGAGAATGGTAGATTTTTACCAGAACCCTCTGATCCATATTTTTCTAGTGCTTCTTTTTTTTCTATCTCTTCTAAAAGTTTAATACTTAATGTTACCTTTCTTTTTGGAAAATCTAGATCAGCAATAGCACAATCTAACTTTTCTCCTCCAGTCCATCTATTTGGTCGCGCATCAGCCGCATTGATTGCTATTGCAGATTTTTTAATTTGGAAGTCCATTTCACAACCTTCCGGTCTCACAGTTAAGCCTTTGTTGTCTGTTGCAATCACTTTAACTGTAATTGTTTGATTTTTAGATTTATCCTTAAACCAATCAAATGGATCTGTTTGAGTTTGTCTGTGGCCAACTCTAATTTTATGTTCAGATGGTTTGATCTCTAAAACTTTAACTTTAATTTTATCTCCCTTTTTATACTTAGTTAATTCTTCCTCTCCGTTATTATTATAAGTTAAATCATTGCAATGCAAAAAAGCATCTACTTCCTCAATTTTTACAAATAATGAATATTCATTTTTATTTATAATTTCTCCCTCAACTATTGTATCAACAGGATATTTTTTTTCAAAAGTTTCAAATGGATTTTCTTGTGTTAATCTATGAGAAATTGCTACACGTCTTTTATCTTTATCAATCTCCGTAATTACACAATCAATTTCATCACCAACTTTAAACATTTTTTTTGCTGATGGGTTTTTTTTATTCCAGCTCAATTCACTTGAGTGAAGTAAAGTTGTTAATCCTGGTTCTAATTCACAGAATGCTCCAAAATCCATAATTTTTACAACTTTAACCTTATAGTTTTTGTTTAATTCGTAATTTTCTATATGCTCGAAAGGATCAGGAGATAGTTGTTTTACTGAACATCCAACTTGTAGTTTTTCTTTATCAACACTGATAACTTTTAAGTCATGTTTTTCTCCAATATTAAAAACTTCATCCGGATGGTTTACTCTTGAATATGAAATTTCTTGTAAGTGAACTAAAACATCCAATTCACCATTAACATTAAAAAAACAACCAAATGAGCTATATCCTTTAACTTCAGCTCCTTTAATAATGTCTCCAACTTTATATTTTTCTACTATTTTTGCTTTATCTTCCTTTTTAAAGGATGTAATAATTTCTCTTCTTGATACACAAGCGTTACCTCTTACTTTATCTAATTTTATTAAGGCAAATTTTTGAGGCTCGTTCATAAGATGACTAATATCTTTTAGTGGTTTATCACTGATTTGAGATCCAGGTAAAAACATTAAAGAGCCTGTATCTATGTGTTCTACTATACATCCACCTTTACACTTAGATGTAATTTTACCCATAATCGGTTCATTTTTTTCGTAAGCCTCAACAAGTTTATCCCAACCTTTTATTTTTTGGGCTTTACTTGCAGAAACAAGAACATCACCATGCTTATCCTCAATTCTTTCTAATAATACTGGTATTGTCTCACCAATTTTTATTTTTTCAGATAAGCCCATACTTTTTAGTTCGTTTATATCTATAACTGGTTCTGACTTTAATCCTTCTACAAAAAGAAAGACAAATTTTTCAGTAATTTTATTTATCTTGCCTTCAATTATTTTACCTTCTTCTATTTGAATTTTAGATAACTGACTATTTAATAACTTTTTAAACTCTTCTGAAGCTGGACTTGATATATCTTTATAAATTTCCATTAAATATTAATTTTCCTGTCTATAATTTTTTTTATTTTTAAAAAACAGGCTCTTTTAGATAACTTTGTGGTGTTAATCAACAAGGAATCTTTTGTTTTTTTTAAAGGAGAAATTTTACGATTATAGTCACTTTTATCCCTATTTTTAATACTTTTAAGGACTTCTTTAAATGAAACAGACTTTTTTAGTCCTTTTAATTCTTTGTATCTTCTGATTGCTCTAGTCTTTACATTTGCGGTTATAAAAAATTTAAAGTCAGCATCTGGGACTATATTATAGGTAATGTCTCTACCATCTAAACAGGATCCATCATATTTTTTTGGGGGGTTGTAGGCAAGTTTTTTTTGAAAAGAGTAAATTAATTTTCTAATACTTTTTTTTTTAGCAATGATAGAAGCTTCCATACCAACTTCATCAGATAAAAGTTTTTTATTTTTTAAATCTTTAATTTCTAAATTTTTTATTTTTTTTTTTATAAAATTAAGATTAAATTTTTTTGGATTTTTTAACTTATACAATGCAATTAAACGATATATTTTACCTGTATCGAGATATATTAAATTATAATATTTTGAAATTGATTTAGCTAAAGTACCAGCTCCTGCTGCAGCTGGCGAGTCGATAGCAATTTTTAAAATATCTTTTTTTTGAATCATTCTTTAATTTTTTTTAAAATTTTTAGAAAATTTGGAAACGAGGTTTTTATAGAATCTTTATCATTTATTTTCCATTCTCCTCCAAACGACAAAGCAGCAATTACACATGCCATGAATACACGATGATCTTTTAAAAAGTTTTTAATAACAATTTTTTTTTCAACCATAAGATTAGGATTACCATAGATTTTAATGGAGTCTTTTGTTGTTATAGTTTTTATACCAATTTGATTTAAAATATATTCTCCCCATTTAAGTCTAGGACTTTCTTTTTGATTTAATTCATCTAAATTTTTGAAGTACGAAATTCCATTTGCTCTAGCTGCAACTAAAAATATAATTAGAAATTCGTCTATAGCGCGACTATTATATTTTGTTGGACAGTTTATTGGTTTTATTGATTTGGGATTTTTAATTTGAATATCTGCTATTTTTTCTCCTCTATATATTCTTTTGTTTTTGAAATGAATTATGACTCCCATTTTTTTTAAAATAGAAATAATTCCAGTTCTTGAAGGATTTATATTTACGTTTTTAATTTTTAATTTTGAATTATTTGTTAGAGCAGTCAAACCAATAAAAAAAGCACTTGAGCTTATATCGGAGGGTATATTATAGTTTAAAGGTTTTATATTTTTAACTTTAGAAATTTTAATCTCATCATAGAATTTTTTATTTTTTGTAGTCAAAGGTACTTTAAGGTATTTGGATAAAAGTTCAGTGTGGTTTCTCGATTTCTTAGCTTTAATTATCGTAGTACCATTTGTCCTCATCGCACCAAAAATTACAGCACTTTTGCATTGTGCTGAACCTCTTCTTTCAGAGTACTTTATAGGTTTTAATTTTGATGATCCTATAATAGTTAATGGTAAGTTTTTATTTTTTCTTAATTTAAATTTGGCTCCAAATTTGCTGAGGGGTTCTGAAACTCTTTTAAAATCTCTTTTGGATAAACTTTTGTCTCCAATAAGTTTAATTGGATGGGGTGTATTTATTAATAGACCTAAAATCAGCCTACCTAATGTTCCAGAATTTTCAGCATTTAGTGTAATATTTTTTTTATAATTATATCCATTAATTCCTCTCCCATAAATTTTGCATACTTTTTTTTTTATTTTTGTTTTAATTCCTAATTTTTTTATTGCCTTAATTGCTGATAAGACATCTTCAGAAATAAGCAAATTTTTTGCAGTTGAAATTCCGTTTGCTAAAGATGAAAATAAAACCCATCTAATACTTAAGCTTTTATCTCCACTGATAGATATAACTTTTTCGAATTTGTTTATTTTTTTTTTGATGATGACTGAATTAGACATTTAAAATTAATTGAATCTAAAATTATCACCAAAGTAAGCATTTTTAGCGTTTATGTTTTTTACTAAGTTGGATGGAGTGTCTTGTGCTACTATTTTACCATTACTTAAAATCATTGCAGCATCAACACATGCCAAAAGGTCTCTTGCTTGATGGTCACAAATACATATTGTAATTTTGTTTTCATTTTGGAGACTTACAATTATTTCTTGAAGCATCTTAATTGTCAAAACATCTAAAGCTGCAAAGCATTCATCAAGAAGTAATACTTTTGGTTCACTCAATAATGAGAGAGCAATTACTAATTTTTTTTTTTGACCTCCAGATAAAAACTTTGCTTTTATATTTTTTAAGTTATCTAACTCAAATTTAGATATTAGATAATTAATTCTCTCACTTCTGTAATTTTTATTTTGAATTACTATTTCACTAATAGCTTTTAAATTTTCGTGAAGTGTGAGATCATTAAAATAACCTCCATACTGGGGTACATATCCTAATTTAAATTTTTTTGTTCTCAAATAAATTGGATAACCTGTAGCATCTTCACCATTAATTTTTATTTTTCCAGCTCTAGGATTAATTAATCCTGTAATAAGATTGAATATTGTTGATTTACCTACTCCATTAGGGCCTAACATCCCAAAAATTTGACCCTCATTTATACTAAAACTAATGTTTTCTAAAATAGGCCTATTACCATATGAAAGTGAAACATTTTCAAGTTCAATTATTGAGTTAATCTTTTTAAATGATTTTATTCGAAATTTTTTAATTATTGCCATACGAATCTTTATTTCTGATATTCACCTTTTTAGTATCTTCATACATAAATATTTTTGTATCCTTAGTTTTGATATCCATTTCCAGAACATCAGCTTTTAAAATATTTTCTAAGTTTGTATAAATTATATCCCTAGAAATTATTAATGAGTTTCTTTCTAAAGAAAAATCAAGATATTCTCCTGTAATTTTATTATCCATATAATTTATAATTACATTTTTTGAAAAAATTGTATCATAATTTTCAGAATTGTATTTTCCATAATTTGAAGTGATAGTAATATTTTCAGAGTTATTCAACTTAATTAAAGCTTTTACATTTGTTAAATATATTATGTTTGAGTTTGAATAATCTATTTCACCCTGGTAAGCATTAATAATATATTCATTTCCATCATTATCTTTTGATACATAATTCACATTTTCGATTATATTTGAATTATACAAAGTATCTGTTGATGTCTGCACTTCCGTTTCTACAATTTCATTTTTTTTAAAAAATTTAACATACATCACAAAGAATAAAGCAAGAAATAGTGAAAAAAATAGTATTTTTTTAACTATTTGCTTTCCAAACATTTATGAAATATTTGATTGTAAGATAGAATGAACGTGCACAACACCTATTGCAACTTGAGGCTTTTTTTTATTATTGACTATAAGAGATGTAATTTTTTTGCTATTCATCAAATTAAGAGCTTTAGCCGCAAGCTCATTTTTATCGATAAAAATAGGTTTTTTTGTCATAATTTCTTTTACTTGTAATGATTGAAAATTAATTTTTTTTTGACTGATTCTTCTAATTTGTCCATCGGTAATTATTCCTACACTTTTTTTATTTTTGTTTCTAATAATTAGAATACCTAATTTTTTTTCAGTTAATATCCTCAGAGCTTTTCCAACTTGAATATTTTCACTTACAAAAGGTATTTTTTTTCCTGTTACCATAATATCCTCAACAGTTTTTAATTGTGCTCCCAAACTTCCAGCTGGATGTAATTTTTTAAAATCCATTTTTCCAAACTTTTTATATTGCATACTTGCTATAGATAATGCATCTCCTAAAGCAAGCTGCACTGTAGTACTTGAAGTGGGCACAATTCCACCTGCTTCTATAACTTTTGGGGTTAAAATTTTAATATCTGCAGCTTTATAAAGAAGAGAATCTTTTTTTGATACAATACCTATTAGTAATATTTTGCATCTTTTAGCAAATTGGATAATATTTTTAAGTTCAGCTGTTTCTCCTGAGTTACTGAGTAAGATTAAAATATCTTTTTTTGAAACCATTCCAAGGTCACCATGAGAAGCCTCACTTGCTGACAAATTAAAAGATGGTGTTCCGACAGAAGCAAGGGTTGCAGCAATTTTTGAAGCAATCAAACCACTTTTTCCCATACCACATAAGATAACTTTAGACTGACACTTGGCAATCTGTGCTACAGCTTGATTAAAAGAAGCGTTAATATTCTTTTTTAAATTTTGTAAAGCCTTGATTTCTAGATTAATTACATCCCGAGCAGTTTTTATATATTTTTTGTTGTTCATTAATGTGACCAGATATCATCCTTAAACAAAGCTAGATCAAGATCAATTCTAGTTTTTAAAAATTTAAGACAATCGTTATAGAGTTTTAATCTATTTTCTCTAATCAATATTTTATTTAACTCGTCATGAATTTTATGTAAATATATCACATCATTTGCACAATATTTCAGTTGTGCTGGGGTAAGCTCTCCACCAAAATCTGAGTTTTGAAATTGCTTACTTATATCTACATTAATAAATTCTTTTATCAAAGTTTTGAGTGAATGATTATCAGAATAAGATCTTGCAAGTTTTGATGCAATTTTTGTGTCAAGAATGTTGTTTGTTTCGGTATTTAAATAATGTTTAATATAAGCCATATCGGCTCTTCCAAAATGGAAAATTTTTGTAATTTTTTCGTCACGTAATAATCTGATTAAATTTGGTGCATTATAACTACTTCTATCAAGCTGAATAATATGGGCATCAGAGTTACCTGAGGATATCTGAATTAAACAGAGGGGATCACGCCTTACATTTAGACCCATAAACTCTCCATCAACTGCTATTATATTGCCTAATTTTAAATCTTCTGGTAGATCATTTTGGTGTAATTGAATTTTATTACTCATTTAAATATTTATATATGAAAGCAAAAAATTGTCTAATTTTTGGTGGCAGCGGTCAAATAGGTAGAAACTTAATAAGAAAGTTAACCAAAAATAACTACAGAGTAACTGTTGTAACAAGAAATATTCACCAAAAAAGTTATATTATTAAAACACAAGCAAATGCAGGTTATATTGATATTGTTGAGGCTAGTATTTATGATGAAAATAAGATTAGAGAACTTTTTAAAAAATCAGATATTTGTATAAATTTAATTGGTATTTTATTTGAGAAGAAAAAAGGAAATTCTTTTAAAAATATTCATTCTTTATTTCCATCAATATTAGCCAAACTTTCTAAAGAATATAATTTAAAACATTTTATTCATTTATCGGCTTTAGGCATTAATGAAGCAGAAGACTCTAATTATGCTAAAAGTAAGCTTGAGGGTGAAAACAATATTTTTAAAAACTTTCCTCTTGCTTCAGTTCTAAGGCCTTCTGTGGTTTATTCATCAGATGATAATTTTACAACCAATTTCATGACTTTATTAAATAGGCTACCCTTTTTTCCACTTTATTATCATGGAAACACAAAATTTTCTCCAATTCATTGTTCTGATCTAACAGATGTTATTTACAATGTTATTTCAAAAAATATTTACTCAAAAATAATTGAATGCGTAGGACCTGAGACAATTACCTTTAAGGAAATAATTGAAAAATTATTGAAATCTATTGGAAAGAAAAGGTTACTTATACCTTTTCCATTAAAATTAGCTGAATTTTCTGCAAGTTTTTTTGAAATAATGCCAAATCCTCTACTTACAAGAGATCAGTTAAGACTTTTAAGATATAACAACATAGCATCTGGAAAGTATAAAACTAATTTTGATATTGGTATACCAAGTTTAAGATATTTTGATGAAGAAGTTAAAAAATATTCTTACATGTGGAGAGAAGGGGGACAATTCTCTACAGTAAAATATACTGAAAAAAATGATTTAGGTAATAAGCCCAATTAAATTAGGCTGATTGTATTTTCTTTTCAATAAATTCAGGAACTTCATCTTTTTCTGCAACTTCATCTTTTTTGCCTTTAGGTTGGTATGCATATAAAAGGTGGAGTTTGCAATAGGAAAAATCTTTAAGAGATGATCTTCCGCAAAAATAAAATAATTTTTCATCAGGATGACCAATAGGCCATTTGCAAGAATTTTCATCGAGCTCTTCTAATTGTTTTGGATTTTCTGGTTCAAAATCTTTATCAATTATTAGTGATCTAAATTTGCTTTTTCGTCCTCTTTTTGTTAGTTGAATATTGTTTTCGTGTTTTGAGTTATTCAAATTTTGATTTGAAGTAGCTGTACGAGTTTTAATTTTTGCAGATAGATTAAGTCTATGAGCTTTCCCTATAACTGCATTTCGACTTATACCTCCGATTATTTCAGCAATTTGGCTTGCAGTATTACCTTTGCCCCAAAGCTCTTTTAGTTTTGCTACTTTTTCTTCAGTCCAACTCATAATCAATATGTTGTATCTTGTTTATATAAAATAACAATATACTGATATAAAATTGAATTAAACAATCAAAAATTAAGAGTTATCAACATTAATTTAAAAATTAAGTATATATATGATTTCAATCCTAACTTGTATTAATAATTAAACTTTATAAAACAAAATGGATTTATGAGTTATTTAGCAAAAAACTATAACAGAAAAAAAATTTCCTTCAAATATGGCAAAGGTAGTTATCTATATTCCACAGATAAAAAAAAATATTTAGATTTTGTACAGGGAATAGCGGTTAATTCTTTAGGTCATTCACATCCCAAATTAGTAAAAACTATAAAAGATCAATCAAAAAAATTATGGCATGTATCTAATGCATTTGAAATTCCTGAAGGAGAAACATTAGCTAAAAAGTTATGTAAAAAAACTTTTGCTGATTATGTAATGTTTCAAAATAGTGGGGCTGAAGCTACCGAAGCAGCAATTAAAGTTGCTAGAAGATATTTTTACTCAATAGGCAAACCAAATAAAAATAGAATTTTGTGTATTAAAAACTCCTTCCATGGAAGAACTTTAGCAGCAATTTTTGCTAGTGGATCAAAGAAAATGACAGAGGGATTTGGCCCAAAAGTAAAAGGTTTTGATCACTTTAGCTTTGGAGATCATAATTCTCTTAAAAATAAAATTAACAAAAACACAGCTGCTATCATGGTTGAAACAATTATGGGTGAAGGTGGAATAAAAGTGATTCCAGATTGGTGCTTAAGAGAACTAAGAGCATTATGTAACAAGAAAAAAATATTATTAATTCTTGATGAAGTTCAGTGTGGAATAGGAAGATCTGGTAACTTTTTTGCTTTTGAAAAATCAAAAGTAAAACCTGATATTGTACCTATTGCAAAAGGAATAGGTGGAGGATTTCCTATTGGAGCAGTTTTAATGAATAAAAAAGTTGCATCGGGTATGACACCAGGTACTCATGGATCAACATTTGGAGGAAATCCTTTGGCTATGTCTATTGGAAATACAGTAATGGATATTATATCGAATAAAAAATTTTTAAATAATGTAAAAAATCTATCAAAATATTTTTTACTTAAATTAAATAAAGTTCAGGCAAAATATCCAAATGTAATTAAGCAAATAAGAGGAAGAGGTTTTTTGATTGGGATACAGTTATATAAAGATCAAGCAGAATTTATTAAAAAATTGATGGATAATCAGTTGTTAACTATTCGAGCAGCAGAAAATGTTGTTCGTATTCTGCCTCCATTGAATGTTAAAAAAAATGAAATAGACTTATCAATAAAAATTATTGAAAAAGTTTGTTCACAAATAAAGTAATATGAAACATTTCATTAATTTAAAAGATATACCTAAAAATGATCTGAGAAAGATAATTACTGATGCTAAGAAAAGGAAAAATTTAAGAAAAAAACTAAGTACACTTGAGATTGACAAAGGAGCACCTCTTAAAGGAAAGATTTTAATTCAAATGTTTGAAAAGGCAAGTTCGCGAACAAGAATTAGTTTTTATTTAGCAATTAAACAGCTCGGAGGAGGCACTTTAACTCTAAGATCTAATGAACTCCATATAGGTCAGGGAGGGGAAAGTATTGCTGATACTGCGAAAATTCTCTCTACTTATGGTGATGGATTTATGATGAGAACTGATAGTGATAAAAAATTAGAAGACTTTAAAAAATATTTATCAATCCCAATTATTAATGGGTTAAGCCCATCATCACATCCTACACAAGTTTTGTCTGACATTTTTACAGTTGAGGAAATAATGAAAAAACCTATTTCAAAATTAAATATTTGTTGGATTGGTGATTCAAATAATGTTTTGGATAGTTTAATAGCTGCATCAGTAAAATTTTCTTTCAAGCTGACTATTGGTTGTCCAAAAAAATTTGAACCAGGAGGAGAAGTTAGAGCTTGGGTTAAAAGAAATGATAAAAAAATTTATATTTATAATGATCCTAGAAAAGCAGTGTATGGTGCAGATGTAATTTTTTCTGATAAAGTTATTTCTTTAAATGACAAAGTTAATAAAAAGAAAAAAATACAAACATTTAAAAATTTTAAAATTGATAAAAAATTAATGAGTTACGCAAAAAAAAGTTGTATTTTTTTACATTGTTTGCCTAGAGGTAATGAAGTGAGTGATGATGTTTTCTTAGGAAAACAATCTCACGTATGGCAACAAGCACTCAATAGAGTCCACGTACAAAAAAGTATTTTATTATATTGTTTTGGGAAATTAAGGTAGTGGCAAAGGGCTATCTGAATTTTCATTTAGATATTTTATTACAGAAGCACGATCAGATTCTTTTCTTAAACCTGCGTAAGCCATCTTTGTTCCTTTAATCCATTTAGCAGGTTTAATTAAAAATCCGTTTAACTCTTCAAAAGTCCATTCTTTATCATATGCTGCTAATGCCTTAGAATATTTATAATCTTCAACCGCTCCAACTTTTCTTCCTACAACATTATAGAGAGCGGGTCCTATAGCATTCTTTCCACCCTTTACTATTGAATGACAAGCAGCACATTTTTTAAAAACTTTTTCTCCAGTTGCAACATCTCCCATTGTCATCAAAGCAGCTATATCAATTTTTTCATCTTCTGAACTTGAGCTAGTTGAGGACACAGTAGTTGCAGTCTGCACCTCGACTGAATAACCAGGTGTTTCAGGTTTTTCTACGTGGAATATAACATCAGATAATTTTCCAATACCGATAACAAGCAAAGCAACCATTAATACAGCAGCAACTATTTTATTTATTTCGAAAGAGTCCATTTTTTTCTAAATTTTTTAGTGAACGTATAACATGATAAATTAAAAAAAAGCTAAAATTTAATGTATAAATTTGCCTCTATAGTTGTTTAATGAGTATAATAATTTGAAAATTTAATGAAAACTTTAGTAATTATACCCTCTAGGATGTCCGCTACAAGGCTTCCAGGCAAACCTTTGCTAAAAATAAATGGTTTATCAATTATTTCACATGCATCTAAAAGAGCAGAAGAGGCCAATATTGGAGATGTGATTGTAGCTACAGAGGATCAGGAAATTATTGATGATGTTAAAGGAAATGGTTTCAACGCTATTATGACTAGTAATAAACACAAAACAGGCACAGATAGAATTCATGAGGCACTTAAAAAATCAAATATTAAGGATGTTGATTTTATTATGAATTTACAAGGTGATGAACCAGCTATAGATATCCAAGATATAGTAAGTTTGAATGACAAAATGGTAAAAAATAATTCTAATTTAGGAACTCTTGCCGCAAAAATAAAAGATATTAAAAAATTCAAGAATGAAAATATTGTTAAGGTCATCACTGAAAACAGCCTAGAAGAGGATCATTTTCCAAAGGCAATCTCCTTTTCAAGAAAATCTGAGCAGGTAGATAATATTTATCACCATATTGGAATTTATTGTTATTCAAGAGATTGTCTTGAAAAATTTGTTCACTTGGATCAATCCAAAAATGAAATAGAAAATCGATTAGAGCAGTTAAGAGCATTAGATAACAATATTGATATCAATGTTTCACTTGCTAAGTCATCTCCAATAGGAGTAGATACTGAGGAAGATTATCTAGCCTTGAAAAAAATAATGGAATATAAGAATTGATGAGTAAAATTTATTTTCAAGGAACTTTTGGTGCATATTCTCATTTAGCGGCTCTTTCAATTGATCCCAAGTCTGAGATCTTGCCATGTAAAACTTTTGATGAGTGTTTTAACAAAGCATCTGAAGAACCAGATAGCAGAATTATAATTCCAGAGTCAAATAGAATTACTGGTAATATTGGAATTGAATATTTAATATTTAAACATAGGCTAAATATTTATAAAGAGCATTTTCAAAAAATTGAACACAACTTATTAGGACAACCTGGTGCTAAATTAAAAGATATAAAAGAAGTATACTCACATGCTCAAGGATTGTCTCAGTGTTCAAAATTTATAAAAGAAAATAATTTAGCAGAACATATTAGAGCAGATACGGCTGGATCTGCTGAAATGATTTCTAAAACAAAAGATATTAAGCAATCAGCTATAGCATCTTCATTGAGTGCTGAAATTTATGGATTAGAAGTTGTTAAAAAAAATATAGAAAACGAAAGTGGAAATTTGACAAGATTTTTGGTTATGGGAAAAAATATTTCTCAACCAGAATTTAAAAATAAAACGTATATAACTTCTTTTTTATTCAAATTGAAAAGTAAGCCAGCTGCTCTCTACCAGTCACTAGGAGGTTTTGCTATTAATGGTGTAAATTTAACTAAACTACAAAGTTATCCAGAAAAAAATAGTTTTGACTCTTATTTTTTCTTGTGTGATTTGGATGGACACATAGAAGATCCAAAAGTTCAGAAATCTCTTGAAGAGCTAGGCTTACATTGTGAGGATTTTCACGTTCTAGGTGTTTTCGAAGCAGATAACTTGAGACAAAAAAAATAAGAATCTTTTCTTGTAGATTAGAAATTTTAACTGCTATAATAGATATGGAGGCTAGAGGTGGATGCTGCTTGAACCCGACCAGATCTTAACGGAAGCAGTCGTAGAGACAGTTATTCAGGTTCTAGTCTCCTTTTAGATACATGAATAATAACTCAAAAGTATTAGCATTAAAATACAGACCCGCTAACTTTGATGATCTTATAGGTCAAGAGGTTGTTGCGGAAACTATTACCAATTCGATAAAGGCTGACAAAATACCTAATGCATATTTGTTCACTGGAATAAGGGGAATAGGAAAAACTACTACTGCAAGAATTGTTGCTAAAGCACTCAATTGTTCAAATGGTATCGATAATTTATGTAAAGAAAACTTTTGTGAAAGTTGCAAATCAATAAGTGAATCTAGTCATATAGATGTGCTTGAAATGGATGCAGCAAGCAAAACTGGTGTAGATGACGTAAGAGATTTAATAGAATTTTCAAGATATGGACCGACCTCGGCCAAATATAAAATCTTTATTATTGATGAAGTTCATATGTTAAGCAAACAAGCATTTAATGCTTTATTAAAAACTTTAGAGGAACCACCAGAATATCTAAAATTTATTTTTGCAACTACAGAAATTAAAAAAATTCCAATTACAGTAGTATCTAGATGTCAAAGATTTGATCTATCTAGAATCAAATCATCAGAATTGTTAGATTTTATAAAAAAAATTAAGGATAAGGAAAACGGAAGAGTTACAGATGATGCTTTGAAGCTTATAGTAAAAATTTCAGAAGGTTCTGTTAGAGATGCCTTATCATTATTGGATAGAGCATTATTAAGTTTGGATGAAGGAAAAGAATTAGATTTAAATTCAGCTCAGAAAATTTTTGGATATTTTGATAAATCTCAATTAATCGATTTGTTTGAGCTAATTTTAAAAGGTGAAGAAACAAAGGTAATAAATATTTATAGAAAAATTTATGACCAAGGTGTTGAACCAAAGGTTTTTATTAATGATTTCTTAGAGTTGCTTTATTACTTTAAAAATATTAATTCATTGACTTTAGAAAGTACAAACTTTTCATTAAATGACGAAGAATTTTCTAAAATTAAAAATTTATCAAATCAAATAGATTCAAAGGTATTAATATTATTTTGGCAATTTACCATCTCTTCTCTCGAAGAGATGGACATAGTTTCTAATCAACACCTTTCAATTGAGATGTTTTTAATAAGACTAATGCATTTAAGTTCTATAAAATTAGAAAATAAAATTGAAAAAGTTGAGGTTGAATTGAAGAGTGAAAATTTAGTTAATAATACAGAAACTGAATTAACCTCTAAAATAGTCAATCAAATTAAGAATGTAACACAGGAAGAAAAAACTAAACCAGAAGTTCAAACAGATATTAAAGCAGAAAATAAAATTAATATAAATGAATTCGATGATCTAATCGAAATCTGTGCAAAAAAAAAGGAGATTAAACTAAAATATGAGTTAGAAAAAAATGTTAACCTTGTAAAGTTTGAAAAAAATAGAATTGAAATATCTTTTAATGAAAGTTTAGACAAAGATTTTGTGAAAGATTTATCATCAAAACTTTTTGAGTGGACTGGTGAAAGATGGATTATTACATTTAGTAAATTAAAAGGGCAAATGTCAGTAAAAGACAAAGAAAAAAATGTAAAAAAACAATTAATAGATGAAATGAAAAATTCTGAGATATTTAAAAGTATGATGGATAAATTTCCTGATGTCGAATTAATAGATGTAAATTCAAAGAAAGATGAAGTTGATAATGACTGATTTTAGTAAAATTTTAGACAAAGCAAAAGAACTTGAGGCAAAAATGAAAGAAAGCCAACAAAAGATTAAGGAAATTAGAGTTGAAGGAGTTTCGGGCTCAAACTCTGTAAAGATAATTTTGGATGGAGAGGGAGAAATGCAAACAATTAAGTTATCTGATGAAATTATGAAAGAGGACAAAACCATTATTGAAGATTTAATTGTTGCAGCACATAATAGTGCTAAATCTCAACTTAAATCAAAAACAACTGAGGAAATTTCAAAAGCAACGGGAGGTTTTGGAATTCCTGGTTTTAAATGGCCTTTATAATAGATGCAAAACATCAGTGAGATAGAAGAATTAATTAAATTAATTTCAAAACTTCCTGGTTTAGGTCCCAAATCAGCAAAAAGAATTGTTTTAAAATTAATAAATAATCGTGACGAACTTGTAAAACCTATGGCAAATACATTGGCACAGGTTTATAAAAATGTGGTTAGATGCAATTCATGTGGTGCATTAAAGTCAAATTCAAATGGTTGCCTAAATTGTGAGAATACAAAAGAAAAATATAATAAAATTTGTGTAGTAGAGGATATTGCAGACCAATGGTCGATTGAAAATTCAAATATCTTTCAGGGCTATTTTCATATTTTAGGAGGAACAATTTCCTCAGTTGGCCAAAGAAAAGAAGATTTATTAATTAATTCATTAGTTGAAAGAGTTAATAGAGATAAAATCGAAGAGGTAATTCTTGCAACTAGTGCAACTGTTGAAGGTCAAACAACTGCATACTACATCCAAGATAGTCTAAAAAATTTAGATGTTAAAATTACTAAATTAGCACAAGGTTTACCAGTTGGAGGAGAGATTGAAAGTTTAGATGATGGGACTTTATTTTCTGCTTTTAAAAATCGATCTAATTTGGTTTCGAACTCAGATTAGATTTTTTTTGCAATCTATTTAAATGAAGTAATGGTTCGGTATAACCTGAAGGTTGCTCCTTACCTTTAAACACTAAATCGCAAGCAGTTTGAAATGCTATAGAATTTTCATAATCATTACTCATTTTAACATATAGTGGATCATCTTTGTTCTGATCGTCTACTATTTTTGCCATCTCTTTCATTATTTCAGTTACTTGTATTTTTGTTGTAATTCCATGATGTATCCAGTTTGCTATATGCTGAGATGAAATCCTAAGAGTGGCCCTGTCTTCCATCAAACCTATGTTGTTAATATCTGGCACTTTAGAACAACCAACACCTTGATCTACCCACCTTACAACATATCCCAATAAAGTTTGTGCAGAGTTTGAAATTTCCTTATTTATGTCCTCTACAGACCAATTAGGTCTATCTGCTATTGGGATTGTTAAGAGATCATCAAGCTTAGCTGGTTCTCTATCAATTAATTTTTTTTGTTCGTTAAAAATATTTATTTCATGATAATGTAAAGCATGTAGCGCAGCTGCTGTTGGAGAAGGAACCCACGCACAGTTTGCACCTGCTTTTAAGTGTCCTGTTTTTTGCTCCATCATATCTTTCATTTTATCGGGCATTGCCCACATTCCTTTTCCAATTTGAGCTTTACCAGAAAATCCACAACTTAAACCAATATCAACATTGTTGTTTTCGTATGCAGTAATCCATTTAGATGATTTCATGTCACCTTTTTTAATCATAGGACCGGCTTCCATTGAGGTATGCATTTCATCACCAGTTCTATCTAAGAATCCAGTATTAATAAAAAAAACTCTATTTTTAAGACTTCTAATACATTCTTTTAAATTTGCAGATGTTCTTCGCTCTTCATCCATAATACCGATCTTACAGGTATACTTAGGTAAATTTAGAACTTCCTCAACTTTAGAAAAAATTAAATCGGTAAATGCAGTCTCATCTGGACCATGCATTTTAGGCTTTACAATATAAACTGATCCAGTTCTTGAATTATTTTTGTTTTTAATATCATGTAATGCAGCTGCTGTGGTTATAAATGCATCCATAATACCCTCAGGTATTTCACTTCCATCACTCAATAAAATTGAAGAGTTAGTCATTAGATGACCAACGTTTCTTACAAGTAAAAGACTTCTGCCATGTAACTTTAAGCCTTTCCCATCTTTTGAGATATAGCTTCTGTGTGGATTTAATTTTCTTTCAAACAATTTTCCTTCTTTTTCAAATTTTGACTTGAGGTCTCCTTTCATTAGACCTAGCCAATTTCGATAACAAATAATTTTATCCTCTGAGTCAACGGCTGCTACACTATCTTCGTTATCACAAATTGTAGACACTGCAGATTCTAGTATAATATCACTTATACCCGCATGATCTTGTTGAGCAGCAAAAGCTCTTGAGTCTTTTAGAATTTCAATATGCAAATTATTATTCTTTAGAATAATTGCAGACGGATTATCGCTTTCGCCTCGGTGCCCAACAAATTTATTTTCGTCCTCCAAATCAAAAATATCAGCACCTTTTAAAACTTTTAATTTCCCATATTTTACAGCAAAACTTGTAATTTTATTCCAACTTAATCCAGCTAATGGAAAGTACTTATCTAAAAAATTTCTTCCATATTTTATAACCATTTCACCTCTTAAAGGGTCATACCGTTCAGATACGCTGTCTTCAGACTGTTCAATTACATCTGTACCATAAAGACTATCATATAAACTCATCCATCTTGCATTTGCAGCATTTAATGCATACCTTGCATTCATTACAGGCACAACCAACTGAGGTCCAGCTATACTCGCAATTTCCTCATCAACATTTTCAGTTTCTATTTTAAAATCAGGTCCTTCGTTTTTTAAATAACCAATTTCTAACAAAAATTTTTTGTACTCATCTAAATTAAATTCTTTACTTTTATTTTTGAGATGCCAATCGTCTATTTCTTTCTGCAATTCTTCTCTAAATTTAATTAATTCTTTATTTTTTGGCGCAAGCTCATCGAGTGTTTTTTCTAGACCTAACCAAAAATTTTCTGAAGATACATTTGTATTTTTTAATAATTCATCATTTACGAAGTTTGATAGCTTTTCAGATACCTGAAGATTATTAATTTTAATGTATTTTTCTTGCATAGCACTTAATTCGTACCCCATCTGTATTTTTGCCTGAGAGCTTTACTCCTTCGGCGGAAATCAATCTCTTTCCAGAGTGTTATGCTTTAATCGGTCCTTTTGCCTGAGAGTTTCCGGGGTGGTTGCTCCTTCGGCGCTATAAATAGTCTCTCCCGATAATGAATTTGTATCTGTTAAATGATTTAAGTCAATTAATAAGAATTACACCTTATTTAATATCATTTTATTGCCTTTTTTGTATTTTAACCATCCGCTATAAATAAAATATGAAAAATTATCTAAATTTTGAAACAGAAATTAAAGATCTAGAAAACGAACTAGAAAAATTGAAAGATCCTTACAATCAAGAGGGATTATCAGAAGTCGATACTCAAAAAATTTCAAGCACTCAAACAGAAATAGATGAAAAATTAAAAAATATTTATTCTAATCTAGATCCTTGGCAGACTACTATGGTTGCTCGTCATGAAGATAGGCCTAAAGCAAAATTTTTTATTGATAATTTGTTTGAAGATTTCATTTCATTATCTGGGGATAGATATTATGGAGAGGATAAATCGGTATTAACTGGATTTGCAAAGTTAAATGGAAAATCTGTTTTAGTAATAGGTCAAGAAAAAGGAGAAGATTTAGATAGTAGGATTGAGAGAAATTTTGGGATGATGAGACCAGAGGGTTATAGAAAAACAATAAGATTAATGAACTTAGCAAACAAATTTAATATTCCTATAATCTCTTTTATTGATACTCCAGGAGCATATCCAGGTGTAGGAGCAGAAGAGAGAGGACAAGCCGAAGCAATTGCAAAATCAATCGAATGCTGTATGGAGCTTAAAGTTCCAACAATTGCAATAATTATAGGTGAGGGTGGTTCTGGTGGAGCAATTGCATTAGCTTCATCGAACAAAGTCCTTATGCTAGAAAATGCAATTTATTCAGTAATATCCCCTGAGGGATGTGCAACTATTCTATGGAGAGATCCAAAAAAAATGCTTGATGCTGCGAAAGCTATGAAACTTTCAGCTAAAGATTTATTAAAATTAAAAGTTATTGATGAAATAATTGAAGAACCTTTAGGTGGTGCGCATAGAGATAGAGATATTATATTAAATAACGTGAGAGAAATTTTAACAAAAAATTTAAATTATTTTGATGAATTATCTTCTGAAGAAATAATGAATGAGAGAAAAAATAAATTTCTTAAAATTGGAAGAAACGATGGTTTTATGACTAGTACTGAGGATCTAAGCACATTAACTGTTAAGAAAAATAATTTTGATAAAATTTTAAAATCAAAAAAAGTATTATCAGCTATTGCTGGCGGATTAATTTTAATTTCTTTAATTCTGTTATTTATTTAAATTTATAAAGCACCATGACAATGCTTGAATTTTTTTCCAGATCCACAAAAACATGGTTCATTTCTTCCCATTTTTTTATTGTTTGAAATTTGTTTAGAAATATCGTTTTGTTTGTTTTCATTTTCCTGGTTTGACTCAAGAACAACTTTTAAGTTCATTAAAATAGTTACATAATCTAATTTTAATTTTTCTAAAAGATTTGAAAACAATTCAAATGCTTCTTTTTTATATTCAACTAAAGGATCTCTTTGACCATAAGATCTTAGACCTATGACTTGTCTTAATTGCTCCAAATATTGAATATGCGATTTCCAGTTTAAATCAATTGATTGAAGAAAAATTCTTTTTTCAATTTCTTTTGCATGATCTTCCCCTAGAAGTTTAATCCGTTCCTTTCTAGTTTCTTGAAATTTATTAGAAATCTTTTCTCTGAAATCTTTATCTTTAGTTTCAATTAAATCCTTAAATTCGTTTTCTTCAAAGCTTTTTCCAACTATTTGCTTAGTTTTATTATTAAATTCATTACTTTTAGGATTAGATAAATTTGAAATTTTTAACTTAATTAAATTATCAGATATTTCTTTTAAAAATTCATCTGAATAATCAAAGATATTTTCACTATTCATTGCATTTTTTCTTTGTGAAAACACAACGTGCCTTTGATCATTAAGAACATTATCAAATTTGATGAGTGTTTTTCTTATATCAAAATTTCTAGCCTCTACTTTCTGTTGGGCTCGCTCTAATGCTTTGTTAATCCATGGGTGATCAATACTTTCACCGTCTTTAAGCCCAAGTTTTTCTAGCATACTATTCATAGACTCTGATCCAAAAATTCTCATTAAATCATCTTCTAGACTAACGTAAAATACTGAACTACCTTCATCTCCTTGTCTTCCAGATCTTCCTCTAGCCTGGTTATCAACTCTTCTAGACTCCATTCTCTCTGTGCCAATTACAAATAAACCACCCAATGATTTAATTTTATCTTTATCTATTTTAAGTTGGTCTTCTGGAATAGAGCCCTTCTTACCACCAAGCTGAATATCAACTCCTCTTCCAGAAATACTTGTTGTAATAATTAATGAATTTTCTTTTCCTGCATTTGCAATTATCTCTGCTTCATTTTCATGATTTTTTGCGTTTAATACTACATGTTTAATATTTTTTTGATTTAACAAATTTGAATAAACTTCAGATTTATTAATGCTTGAGGTAAATACTAAAATAGGTTGACCTAATTTGTTTCTTTCAATTATTTTTTCTATAATTGCATCATTCTTTTCTTTTTCTGTTCTAAAAATTAAATCATTGAAATCTTTTCGAATCATTTCTTTATTTGTTGGAATAACAACAACGGGCAGATTATAAATTTCAAAAAACTCTTCAGACTCTGTAGCGGCTGTACCAGTACAACCAGATAATTTTTTATAAAGTTTAAAATAATTTTGATAAGTAATTGAGGCTAATGTTTGATTTTCAGACTGTACTTGAATTTTTTCTTTTGCTTCTAATGCTTGATGCAAACCATCTCCAAAACGTCTTCCCTCTAAAATTCTTCCAGTAAGTTCGTCAATAATTTTAAGGCTTCCATCCTTAATAATATAGTCTCTACCTTTTTCAAATAAATGATTTGCTCGCAAAGCTTGATTAACATGATGAACTAAATGTAAATTTTCTGGATCATAAAAATTATTATTTTTTAAAATACCAGCGTTAGAAAAAAGTTTTTCAACATTATTAATTCCATCATTTGTTAATAAAACACTTTTTTCTTTTTCATCTATTTCAAAATCTTTATTATTTAAGATTTTAATTAGTTTATCAATTGCTAGATATTGAGCAGTTTTATCTTCAGCTGCACCAGAAATTATCAGGGGTGTTCTTGCTTCATCTATCAAACATGAATCTATCTCATCTACTATCGAAAAATTATGATCTCTCTGAACCATCTGTTGTTCAGAAAATTTCATATTATCTCTTAAGTAATCAAAACCTAATTCACTATTAGTTGCATAAGTGATATCACAATTATAATTTTTTTTACGTTCAGCATCATCTTGATAATTATTAATAAATCCGGAAGTTAGACCTACAAAATTATATATCTCCCCCATTTCTATGGAGTCTCTTTTTGCAAGATAATCATTAACAGTAACTATATGAACACCTCTTTCGCTTAAGGCATTTAAGTAAGCAGCTAATGTTATTGTTAAAGTTTTTCCCTCTCCAGTTCTCATTTCAGCAATTTTGCCCTCATGCAAAGCAACACCTCCAATTAACTGGACATTAAAGTGTCTCTCGTTACGTGTTCTTTTTGCAGCCTCTCTAACTAAAGCAAAAGCTTCAGGAAGTAACTCGTCTAAAGTTTTTCCATCTTTTAACTGATTTCTAAATTCATTAGTTTTTTTTGGAAAGTCGTCGTCATTTAAATTTTTAAAATCTTCCTCGTGTGAGTTGATTTTTTCAACAATTTTACCAATTCTATCTAGCTCTTTTTGATTACTAGATTTGATAAATTTTGTTATTAAATTTAATGGGTTAAACATTACTATTTGATTTATTCTTTACTTATATTGTTTAATATATGTATTAAATAAATAATTTAAACAATATGGGAATTAATTTAACAAATTTTTTATCATCTCAATCAAAAAATACGAAAATGATTGATTTTCAAGATCTTGATCATTTAGATGGTCTTTCAATTTCAGTTGTTTCTGCAAATTTATATAAAGATATCAGAGATGATTTAACAATGTTCTATTTCAGAGAAGGTGCTAATTATGCTTCAGTTTATACTCAGTCAAAAATAGTATCTGAAAATATAAAATGGAATATTAACCAAAGACCAAAAAAAATATATTCCCTTATTGTAAATACAAGAAATGCCAATGCTTTCACTGGAAAACAAGGTTATGAAAGTTTAAAAAAAATAGCAGATTTAACTGCAAAACAATTAAATAAAAAACAACAAGAAGATGAAGATAATCCTAAGAAAATTTCTGCAAAAAATATAATTTTTGGTTGTACGGGTACTATTGGAGAAATTTTTCCATGTGAAAAAATTTTAAATAATATTGCAAATTTAATTAAAAAAATTCGTTATACTCAAAATAAATTTATTTGGATGAAGGCAGCACTTGCAATTATGACTACTGATACAAAACCAAAATTAGCAATGGAAGAATGTAATATTGGAAGTGAAAAAGTAAAAATATATGGAATTGCTAAAGGATCAGGAATGATATACCCAAACATGGCAACAACACTCGCATATATATTTACAGATGCAACTTTGTCTAATGACATTTTAGCAAAGTTATTAAAGAAAAATATAACCAATACATTTAACGCTATTTCATGTGACGGGGATACTAGTACTAATGACATGGCCACTATTTTTGCAACTAATGAAGTTAAAAATTATCAAGTGAAAAGTATAAATGAAAATAAAATCAAAAATTTTGACAAAGCACTAAATAATGTACTTTTGAATTTAGCTAAAAGGGTTGTTTCAGACGGAGAGGGAGCGTCAAAATTTATTACAATAAATGTTAGTAAATGTAAAAATGAGATAGATGCAAAAAAAATTGCTTTATCAATTGCAAATTCTCCATTAGTAAAAACTGCAATTGCTGGAGAAGATCCAAATTGGGGGCGAATTATAATGGCAATTGGTAAAGCAGGGCCTAAAATTAATCTAAATAAGTTATCAATAAAGTTTGGAGCTATACAAATTGTGGAGGGTGGAAAATTAGATCAAAGTTATGATGAAAAGCAAACAGCAAATTATATGAAAGGAGAAAATATTGAAATAAATATTGAAACTTTTACGGGAAAGAAAAACTTTACTGCTTATACGATGGATTTAACTAAAAAATATATTGAAATTAATGCAGATTATAGAAGTTAACTTATTTAAAATTCAAATTGTATTATTAACTAATAATCATGATTAAATATAAACTTTTTTGTAAAGAATGTGATTTAAAATTTGATAGTTGGTTTGCATCCTCAAATGAATATGAAAGATTAAAAAAGAAAAAACTGTTGAACTGTCATAAGTGCAATTCAGTCAAAGTTGAAAAAACAATTATGGCACCTCAATTAATTAGTCAAAACTTTAAAAATGACGAAAAAATAAATTTAGAGAAATATAATAAAGTAAAAAAAACAATAAAAGATTATCAAAAATTTATTAAAGATAATTTCAAATATGTTGGTGATAATTTTGCTTATGAGGCAAGATCAATACATTATAATGGTAAAAAAAAATCAAAGGGTATTTATGGTAGTGCATCAAAAGAAGATTTAAAAGAATTAAAAGAAGAAGGTATAGACGCTCAATTGATCCCTTGGATAGACGAAAAGGAAAATTAGTTTTTAATAAACTTTGCTATATAGTTTACAGATAAATCCCTAGAAATACTCCACTCATCCTTAATGAAGTTAAAATTCATACCCTCTAATTTATTGAGTGATAAATCATATTTAATTAAAATTTTTTTAAGATCCTCAGGTTTAACAAATTTTTCCCATTCGTGTGTTCCAATTGGTAGCCATTTCAAAACATACTCTGCTCCAACAATTGCAAAAATATAAGATTTTAAAGTTTTATTTATTGTTGCAACAAACATTAGTCCATTTTTTTTTAAAAGTTTTGAGCAAGACTTTAAAAAAAAATCTACATCCTCTACATGTTCAACAATTTCCATATTTAAAATAACATCAAATTTTTTTGTAATTTTAAGTTTTTCAGGTGACGAACATAAATAATTGATTTTTAGTTTATTTTTTTTTGAATGAAGTTTTGCAATTTTTATATTTTTATCAGATGCATCGATACCAGTTACTTTTGCTCCCATCTTTGACATTGGTTCAGATAGTAACCCTCCGCCACACCCAATATCTAAAATATTTATTCCTGATAAAGGTCTGAATTTATTTTTTAATTTGAAGTTATTAATAATATTTTCCTTTATATATTTTATTCTTGTTGGATTAAATTTATGAAGTGGTTTGAATTTACCCTCTGGATCCCACCATTCATCAGCCATTTTAGAAAATTTATCTATTTCTTTTTTATTTACGCTAGTCATTGTGATATATAGTTGACATAATAATTTAGATGTATTTTATCCATTATTTATTAAATATTAATAATTAAAGCTAGCATGAAAACTATCGTATTAAAATTTGGTGGAACATCTGTAGGAACTATAGATAGAATTAAAAAGGTATGCAAAATTATTGCTTTTTACAAAAAGAAAAAAAATAAGGTAGTAGTTATTTCATCGGCAATGAGTGGTGTGACAAATGAGTTAGTAAATAAATCTAAACTGATAAGTAGCAATTTTGATAGAGCAGAATATGATGCATTAGTTTCGACTGGAGAAATAGTATCATGCGCACTTATTGCTGGTAGACTAAAACATAATGGTTTTAATTCAAGATCTTGGACATCATGGCAACTACCTATTTTAACAGATGGTCCTCACTCTAGTGCAAGGATTAGTTCAGTAGGTATTAAAGAACTAAATAAATATATAAATTTAGGTGGAATACCTATAATCACAGGTTTTCAAGGTGTTAGCAATGACTTTAGAATTACCACTATTGGAAGAAGTGGTTCTGATGCAACAGCAATTATGCTCGCAAAATTTATTAAAGCTGATGAGTGTATAATTTATACAGATGTAGATGGAGTTTATACTACAGATCCAAGACAATATAAAAAAGCAAAAAAAATTAATAAAATTTCTTATGATGAGATGTTAGAAATGGCATCTCTTGGCTCAAAAGTAATGCAGCCTACTTCAGTTCAGGATGCAAAGTTAAATAAAATTGATATCAAAGTTAAATCTTCTTTTGTTTCAAAAAGTGGAACTTTGATAACTGGGTCTAAAAAGATTTTCAGCAATCAAATTATAACTGGAATTTCTTCTACAAAAAATGATGCTAAAATTACAATTATTGGTGTCAAGGACAGACCTGGTGTAGCAGCATCAATTTTTAGGCCATTATCTAAGAATTTAATTAATGTTGATATGGTTGTTCAAAATATTTCTCAAAATGGAAAAGAAACTGATTTAACATTTACAATTAAGTCTGAGGATTTAAAAAAAACAGAGAGATTAATAAAAAAAAATAAGTCAATATCATATAAAAAATTGTCTTTCGATAAAGATTTATCAAAAGTTTCTATTATTGGAGTGGGAATGATAACTACACCTGGAATAACTTATAGGATGTTTCAAGCATTAGCTTCAAAAAAAATAAATATTCTTGTTATATCTACCTCTGAAATAAAAATTTCTGTACTTATTTCCTCTAAGAGTGTTAAAAAAGCTGTAGCGGTCTTACACAAAGAATTTAAATTAGATTAAATTTATGAGCCTTAGGCCTTTTAGAAATATTTATAGAAAAAAAACTAAAGTAATTAATGTAGGTGATGTAAAAGTTGGAGGGGATAATCCAATTTCAGTACAATCTATGACCAACACATTGACAACTGATGTGTCGGCAACAATAAAACAAATTCAAGAAATTCATCAGGAAGGTGCCGATATTGTAAGAGTGTCTTGTCCAGATGAAGAGTCTTCAAAAGCTTTAAAAGAAATCACCAAAAATGTTCAAATTCCTGTAATTGCTGATATCCATTTTCATTATAAAAGAGCAATTGAAGCTGCAGAAAATGGTGCGAAGTGTCTAAGAATTAATCCAGGAAATATTGGTGATAAAAAAAAAATTTATGATGTTTTAAAAGCCGCAAAAGATAATGATTGTTCAATTAGAATAGGCGTTAATGCTGGATCTTTAGAAAGAGATATTCTTGAAAAATATAAAGAACCATGTCCAGAGGCATTGGTAGAAAGTGCTTTGAGAAATATAAAAATTTTAGAGGATGAAAATTTTTTTAATTTTAAAGTAAGTGTTAAATCTTCAGATGTATTTTTATCAATTGCAGCTTACAGACAACTTTCTAAGGTCATGAATTATCCATTACATTTAGGAATAACAGAAGCAGGAGGTTTTGTTACTGGCAGTGTTAAGTCTGCTATAGGTCTTGGATCACTTCTTTTGGATGGTATTGGTGACACCATAAGGGTATCTTTATCTGATGACCCTGTAAAAGAGGTTAAAATTGGAAATGAAATTTTAAAGTCTTTAGGATTAAGAAACAGAGGGGTGAAAATTATATCTTGCCCATCATGTGCAAGGCAAGCTTTCCAAGTAATTGATACGGTAAAAATACTTGAGGAAAAATTATCCCACATAAAAACCCCAATAACGCTGTCTATTATAGGCTGTGTTGTGAATGGCCCAGGCGAAGCTGCTTTGACTGATATTGGTATAACTGGCGGTGGAAAAGGAAATAATATGCTTTATTTATCAGGTGTCCAAAGTGAAAAAGTTTTAACTAGCGAGATTATAAATAAAGTAATTTCAGAAGTTGAAAAAAAGGCAGCAGAAATAGAAAATAAATAAAAAAATGATTCCATCAAAAACAATTGAAGAGCTAATTGAAAAACATTCAGTTTTAGAAAAAGAACTTTCTTCAGGGGAAATAGATAAAAAATTGTTTGCAGAAAAATCTAAAGAGTATTCAGATATTAACGAAATTATAGATGTTGCAAAAAAATATATTTCTTTTGAAAAAGATAAACAGGAATTAGAGAAAATTTTAAATGACCAAACATCAGATAATGAACTAAAAAAAATGGCTGAAACAGAATTAACTGATTTAAATTTACAAAATGAAATTGATGAAAAAAAATTGAAATTATTTTTATTACCAAAAGATGAAGCAGATAAAAAAAATGCGATTATTGAAATTAGAGCAGGAACTGGTGGTTTAGAGGCAAGTTTATTTGCTTCTGACTTATTTAAAATGTATGAAAAAGTTAGTCATAAAAAAAAATGGACTTTAGAATTAATATCAATTTCAAGAAGTGATGCAGGAGGTTTAAAAGAGGTTATAGCTTCTATTAAAGGAAGTAATATTTATTCTACTTTAAAATATGAAAGTGGAGTGCATAGGGTTCAAAGAGTTCCAGATACAGAAACCCAGGGTAGGGTACACACATCGGCAGCAACAGTAGCAGTTTTACCTGAAGCCGAGGAAGTTGATTTAAAAATTAACGACTCAGATTTAAGAATTGATGTTTTTAGAGCAGGAGGTCCAGGTGGACAATCGGTTAATACAACAGATAGTGCAGTTAGAATTACTCATATACCAACAGGTTTATCTGTATCTCAACAAGATGAAAAATCACAACATAAAAATAAAGCCAAAGGTATGAAAATTTTAAGAGCACGTTTATATGAATTGGAAAGGTCAAGAATAGACCAAGAGAGATCTCAAGATCGAAAGACAAAAATTGGTACAGGGGACAGATCAGAAAGAATAAGAACTTATAACTTTCCTCAAGGCAGAGTTACAGATCATAGAATAAATTTAACTCTTCATAAATTAGATGAATTTTTAGAAGGAGAGGCATTTGATGAAATGATTGAATCTTTGACACTACAAGCGCAAGAGGAAAGTCTTAGCAATTTAAAATAATGTATGAATATTAATTTGGCTATTAATGAGGGTTCAAAAATTTTAAAGAAAAAATTTATAACCAACCCTCTATTAGATGCTGAAATTTTGATGGCAAAAACGATTAATAAAGATAGGAATTATATATTACTTAATTCTAGTAATTCTATTAATAAAAATGATTTAAATAATTTTTATAAGTTAATTGAACAAAGATCTTTAGGAAACCCAGTAGCATATTTAATTAAAAAAAAGTCTTTTTGGAAATCAGAGTTTTTTATTACAAAAGGCGCATTAATACCAAGGCCTGATACTGAGTTGGTTGTTGAAAATATATTAAGATTAACAAAACAAAAAAGTAAAATTAATATTTTAGATATAGGTGTTGGTTCAGGCTGTATTATTGTATCAATTTTAAAGGAGAGAGAAAATTTTCGTGGAACCGGTATAGATTTAAGTAAAAAATGTTTAATTATAAGTAAAAAAAATGCAATAGCTCAGAAAGTTAGTTCTAGATTAAAATTATATAAATCAGATGTTGACAAATTCAATTTAGGTAAATATGATTTGATCGTATCTAATCCTCCTTATATTAAAACATGTAAGTTTAAATATTTGGAAAAAGATGTTGCTGAGTTTGAGCCAAGACTAGCGTTAGATGGTGGATTAGATGGTTTATCAGAAATCAGAAAAGTAATTAAAAAATCTTCTGAACTGATAAAAAAAAACGGTAAACTTATTTTAGAGATAGGATTTGATCAAAAAAATAAAGTTAAAAATTTATTAAAAAAAGAAGGTTTTTATATAGATAGTACCCAAAAAGATCTTGCAGATAATGATAGGTGTATAATTAGTACAAAAATATAACTAAATAAAAGTATGGTAACATTCAGAAATAATAACAATAACAATAGAAGAGGTAGCTTTAGAAGAAATACTAGAAGTTTTAAATCTAATGGTGATACCCCGAAATTTAATTCTAACTTTTCAAATAACGATAATTTCAAGAGAAAAGCTCCTGGAAGAAATAATCATAATGCACCAAAATTAATTGAAAAATACAATGATTTAGCAAGGGAAGCTCTATCAAATGGAGATAAAATTTTATCTGAGAATTATTTACAGCACGCAGATCACTTTACGAGAATACTTAATGAAAGAGAGAACTTTAGAAAAGATAAGTTTTTAGAAAACAATTCTGAAAATAATTCTGAAGTTTCTGAAGAAAATACAGAAAATTCTAAAAAACCCCATGATAAAGATTTAGTTAATAATTCTGGTGATGAAAATAAAATCCAAAAAGAAACAAAATCCCAAGTAGAAATAATTTAGTTTATTCCAAGTATTTTTTCAGATTTAAGAACGTCTAACTTAATTCTTTTAGTTTCAAATAGTTTTCTTTCTTTTCCTTTTAAGATTTTACCTGAGGGAAGTTTTAATTTTTGTGAATTAACTTTTTTTCCATTTACAATTACTTCATAATGCAAATGTGGACCTGTTGATTTACCTGTAGAGCCAACATAACCAATAGTTTGACCTTGTTTAACTCTTACCCCAGGTTTTATACCTCTAGCAAATTTTGACATATGAGCATAAACAGTTTGATATGTTGAGTTGTGTTTGATTTTAACACAGTTACCGCCTCCTCCACACCAACCAGCTTTTTTAACAATTCCATCACCTGATGCCATTATGGGTGTTCCCATAGGAGCAGCAAAATCTGTTCCACGATGCATTTTGTTGTAACCATCTATTGGATGTTTTCGCATTCCAAATGATGAAGAGAGCCTTGCTCCATTAATTGGAGTTTTCATTAAAGCTTTTTTTACACTCTTACCATTTTGGTCATAGTGGCCTTGACTATCTTTGTGGTCAAAATAATATAAATTATTATCTTGTCCACTTAACTTAAGGTTTGCAAAAAGAATTTCTCCTGTTTCAGCAATATCATTTTTTTCATTTAAGAAAATTTCATACATAATTTGAAATTTATCATTTTTTCGAATATCTCTTTGAAAATCAACTTGAAATCCATAAATTCCTGCAAATTCTATAATTATATTTGCAGGTATTTTTTGATCAGTGGCTGCTTTATATAAACTTTGTTCAATTAAGTTTTCTTTATAAATAATTTCTTTTTCTAATTTAATCGAGACAACCTCCTTGTCAAAATCATCTTGTTGAATGTTTCTTTTTAGATAAATCTTTTGAGTATTTGAAATTTGATATATAAATTCTTCAATTTTATTATTTGTTTTATCAAGACTAAATTGAATTATCTGTTTTGTATTTAACTTATTAAGATTAACTTTTTTTTTAAGAGAATTTTTAATTTTATTTATTTCAGATTTTTCAATTGAATAGCTTTCTAAAATTTTATCAAAGGTTTCTCCAGCTCTAATCTTATGTTTAACTTTTTTATATTTTGGTTCAAGATTGTCTATTAAGTGACTTAAAGTTTTTTTAAAATAAATGTTATCAATAAAATTATTATAAACTTTATCATTTAAATTTTTTTTATAGTTAAAATAGCTTGTAAAAATAGCTGTAAAAAAAATTAAGATTATTAGCCCAAAAATTTCAAAATTTTTTTTAATTTTATTTTGTAAATTTTTTAGCATTTATTTATAGTAGAAGTTCAATTAATAGTTTAGGGGTAGACAAAAATCAAAAAAAACCCTTTAAAATAATGTATTTTTGTAATTTTTTTTGCTCTTAAATGCTTGATTTCCATTAATTTTAGCCTATAAGCACTGAACTTTCTCAATAAAATTATTGTTTAAACAATAAATTAGTGAGGGTTATTGAGCCTTTTTTGCTCAATTAGCTATTTAAAACGTAAAAATTTAAGAAGAGAAGTGTGGACGGTTAAGGTTACCAAAATTTGTCGTACACACTTCAACATCATATAAATTTTATTCTTAGAATTTATATGGAAGCTAGTGTGCGCCGTTTTTAAACTTGAGAGTTTGATCATGGCTCAGAACGTACGCTGGCGGCACGCCTAACACATGCAAGTCGAACGAAGTAGCAATACTTAGTGGCAGACGGGTGAGTAACATGTAGGTATCTGCCCTTTGGCCTGGAATAACACGAGGAAACTTGTGCTAATACCGGATAAGTCTTTACGGAGAAAGCTTTATGCACCATTGGATGAGCCTGCACTTGATTAGTTTGTTGGTGGGGTAATGGCCTACCAAGACTGTGATCAATAGCTGATTTGAGAGGATGATCAGCCACATTGGGACTGAGACACGGCCCAAACTCCTACGGGAGGCAGCAGTGGGGAATCTTGCACAATGGAGGAAACTCTGAT
Organism: Candidatus Pelagibacter sp. FZCC0015; assembly: GCF_007833635.1. Classification (NCBI taxonomy): domain Bacteria; kingdom Pseudomonadati; phylum Pseudomonadota; class Alphaproteobacteria; order Candidatus Pelagibacterales; family Candidatus Pelagibacteraceae; genus Candidatus Pelagibacter; species Candidatus Pelagibacter sp. FZCC0015. The sequence goes on along the minus strand of NZ_CP031125.1, from coordinate 353,013 downwards.
GCAGCGATGCCGCGTGAGTGAAGAAGGCCTTTGGGTTGTAAAGCTCTTTCGTCGGGGAAGAAAATGACTGTACCCGAATAAGAAGGTCCGGCTAACTTCGTGCCAGCAGCCGCGGTAATACGAAGGGACCTAGCGTAGTTCGGAATTACTGGGCTTAAAGAGTTCGTAGGTGGTTGAAAAAGTTGGTGGTGAAATCCCAGAGCTTAACTCTGGAACTGCCATCAAAACTTTTCAGCTAGAGTATGATAGAGGAAAGCAGAATTTCTAGTGTAGAGGTGAAATTCGTAGATATTAGAAAGAATACCAATTGCGAAGGCAGCTTTCTGGATCATTACTGACACTGAGGAACGAAAGCATGGGTAGCGAAGAGGATTAGATACCCTCGTAGTCCATGCCGTAAACGATGTGTGTTAGACGTTGGAAATTTATTTTCAGTGTCGCAGCGAAAGCGATAAACACACCGCCTGGGGAGTACGACCGCAAGGTTAAAACTCAAATGAATTGACGGGGACCCGCACAAGTAGTGGAGCATGTGGTTTAATTCGAAGATACGCGCAGAACCTTACCAACACTTGACATGTTCGTCGCGACTCTAAGAGATTAGAGTTTTCGGTTCGGCCGGACGAAACACAGGTGCTGCATGGCTGTCGTCAGCTCGTGTCGTGAGATGTTGGGTTAAGTCCCGCAACGAGCGCAACCCTCACTTTTAGTTGCCATCATTTAGTTGGGCACTCTGAAAGAACTGCCAGTGATAAGCTGGAGGAAGGTGGGGATGACGTCAAGTCCTCATGGCCCTTACGTGTTGGGCTACACACGTGCTACAATGGTATCTACAACAGGAAGCAAAACTGCGAAGTTAAGCAAATCCTTAAAAGATACCTCAGTTCGGATTGCACTCTGCAACTCGAGTGCATGAAGCTGGAATTACTAGTAATCGTGGATCAGCGTGCCACGGTGAATGCGTTCCCGGGTCTTGTACACACCGCCCGTCACACCATGGGAGTTGGTTCTACCTTAAGGCAAGGTTTCAAACCCTTGACCACGGTATAGTCAGCGACTGGGGTGAAGTCGTAACAAGGTAGCCGTAGGGGAACCTGCGGCTGGATTACCTCCTTTCTAAGGATGAATAAAAATAAAATTTTATTCTAAATAATATACAGGTAATGTTGACCGTCCTCATTTCTCTTCTTAAAGTAGTGTTTCTCTTGCATGGGGGCCGGTAGCTCAGTTGGTTAGAGCACACCCTTGATAAGGGTGGGGTCGAAAGTTCGAGTCTTTCTCGGCCCACCAATTTAAGATCATGGGGGATTAGCTCAGCTGGGAGAGCGCCTGATTTGCATTCAGGAGGTCAGCGGTTCGATCCCGCTATCCTCCACCAAACACTTAGTTATAAAAAATTGTGAATAAAAATAATAATTAATATCAATATCTATATCCGAACATTAGTAATGTTATTAGCTAATGTTCAAATAAAAATTTGATTCAACACAGAATTTTTTTCTGTGCATAAATCAAGCGTTTAAGGGCGTGTAGTGGATGCCTTGGCACTGAAAGCCGATGAAGGACGTGATATACTGCGATAAGTTTCGGGGAACTGTATGTAAGTTTTGATCCGAAAATTTCCGAATGGGGAAACCCACCACTTTATGTGGTACTTTAAACTGAATACATAGGTTTAAAGAGACAACCTGGAGAACTGAAACATCTAAGTAACCAGAGGAAAAGAAATCAATTGAGATTCCGTTAGTAGTGGCGAGCGAACGCGGACTAGGCCAGTAGTTTTGTTGAAAAAATTTGAATAGTTTGGAAATGCTAACCATAGAGGGTGATAGTCCCGTAAAAGTAATGTTTAACAAAATTCTTGAGTAAAGCGGGACACGTGAAATCCTGCTCGAATATAGGGGGACCACCCTCTAAGCCTAAATACTCTTCAGTGACCGATAGTGAACTAGTACCGTGAGGGAAAGGTGAAAAGAACCCCTATTAGGGGAGTGAAATAGAACCTGAAACCGCATGCCTACAATCAGTCGAAGCTCTTTTTAGAGTGACGGCGTACCTTTTGTATAATGGGTCAGTGACTTAATTTATTAAGCAAGCTTAAGCCATCTAGGTGTAGGCGTAGCGAAAGCAAGTCTTAATAGGGCGATTAGTTTAATGAATTAGACCCGAAAACGAATGAGCTTACCATGAGCAGGTTGAAAGTAAGGTAACACTTACCGGAGGACCGAACCAGTTGACGTTGAAAAGTCTTTGGATGACTTGTGGTAAGGGGTGAAAGGCCAACCAAATTCGTAGATAGCTGGTTTTCCGCGAAAACTATTTAGGTAGTGCGTTGAATAAATAGACATTTAGAGGTAGAGCACTAAATGGGCTAGGGGGAAGAGATTCTTACCAAACCTAATAAAACTCCGAATGCTAAATGTTGTTCTTCAGCAGACAGACTGTGGGTGCTAAGGTCCATGGTCGAGAGGGAAAGAGCCCAGACCACCAGATAAGGTCCCCAAATTATGATTAAGTGTGAAAGGATGTGGAAATTCCTTAACAGCCGGGAGGTTGGCTTAGAAGCAGCCATCCTTTAAAGATAGCGTAACAGCTCACCGGTCTAATAGAGTTTCTGCGCCGAAGATGTAACGGGGCTAAAATCATATACCGAATCTGTGGATTTATAATTTTTTCGAAAATTATAACTGGTAGCGGAACGTTCTGTAAGCCTGTGAAGGGATACCCGTGAGGGATCCTGAAGGTATCAGAAGTGCGAATGCTGACATAAGTAACGATAAAAGAAGTGAAAAACTTCTTCGCCGAAAATCCAAGGGTTTCTGCGCAAGGTTAATCCGCGCAGAGTTAGTCGGCACCTAAGGCGAGGGCGAAAGCCGTAGTCGATGGAAATAAGGTTAATATTCCTTAACCAGATGGTAGTGACGGATCTTGTAAGTTGTGAGTTCTTAATGGATTGAACTTGCCGCGAAAAGGTTCCAAGAAATAGCTCCATCATTAGACCGTACCCTAAACCGACACAGGTGGATTAATAGAGTATATTTAGGCGCTTGAGAGAATGATGTTGAAGGAACTCGGCAAAATACTTCCGTAACTTCGGGATAAGGAAGACCTTTTTGTAGGCAACTATAAGAGGGTGGCACAAGCCAGGGAGAAGCGACTGTTTATCAAAAACACAGGGCTCTGCTAACACGTAAGTGGATGTATAGGGTCTGACGCCTGCCCGGTGCTGGAAGGTTAATGCGGTTGGTGCAAGCTAACTTCTGAAGCCCCAGTAAACGGCGGCCGTAACTATAACGGTCCTAAGGTAGCGAAATTCCTTGTCGGGTAAGTTCCGACCTGCATGAATGGCGTAACGATTTCTCCGCTGTCTCCAACATCAACTCAGTGAAATTGAATTCTCCGTGAAGATGCGGAGTTCGCGTAGTTAGACGGAAAGACCCCGTGCACCTTTACTGCAACTTTACATTGGTATTAGGAAAAACATATTTAGCATAGGAGGGAGACATTGAAGCAAAGGCGTCAGCTTTTGTGGAGTCAACAGTGAAATACCTCTTTTGTTTTTCTTGGTATCTAACTGATTGCCGTTATCCGGCATCAAGACATTGTATGGTGGGTAGTTTGACTGGGGCGGTCGCCTCCCAAATAGTAACGGAGGCGTGCGAAGGTAGGCTCAGAACGGTCAGAAATCGTTCGTAGAGTGCAATGGCATAAGCCTGCCTGACTGTGAGACTGACAAGTCGAGCAGAGACGAAAGTCGGTCATAGTGATCCGGTGGTTCTGAGTGGAAGGGCCATCGCTCAACGGATAAAAGGTACGCCGGGGATAACAGGCTGATACTGCCCAAGAGCTCATATCGACGGCAGTGTTTGGCACCTCGATGTCGGCTCATCACATCCTGGGGCTGGAGCAGGTCCCAAGGGTTTGGCTGTTCGCCAATTAAAGTGGTACGTGAGCTGGGTTCAGAACGTCGTGAGACAGTTCGGTCCCTATCTGCTATGCGTGTAGAAGAATTGAGAGGAGTTGACCCTAGTACGAGAGGACCGGGTTGAACATACCACTGGTGGACCGGTTGTAGCGCCAGCTGCAGTGCCGGGTAGCTAAGTATGGACGAGATAACTGCTGAAAGCATCTAAGCGGGAAACTCACCTCAAAACTAGTTCTTCCTATAGAGCCGTGGTAGACCACCACGTTGATAGGCTGGATGTGGAAGCGCAGTAATGCGTGCAGCTGACCAGTACTAATAGCTCAATTGGCTTGATTTATGCACTGAAAAAAATTTTTTTATTTTTGGTATTAAATATTTTTAAATAAAACCTTAATATATTTTTTGTAAAAGCTTCCAATTTTCACCATCTTTTTTCCAAAGATGTGGAGATCTGAAATTATCTATAGTAGAGAAAAATTCTTCCTCATTAATTCCAATATAATCTAAGAATTCTTTAAAATATTTATTTGGAAATTCGTTGTCGTATTTCTTAACTAAATTAATTCCTTCATCTCTTGTTATTTTATCATTTCTGATTTCTTGAGCAGCATCGTAAGATGCTCTACCTAAACCAAATTTTACATGTGTAAGGAAATAATGAAATGGATCAATTTTATCATCTATACTAGAATATTTTGAGTAAGTTCCTTCAGTTCTTTCCGTATTTGGTCTAAAGCCTGTATTTTTAGCTGCATAGTAATAACATTCCTGAGGATCCCACTTTAGATAATATCCTAAATATCTTTGTTCTATTTTTTTTTCAATTAGATCTTCTATTTTAGGTGCAATGTAAGGCTCAAAATCATTTAATGTGAAATTAAAATTTTTTAAAATATTAGTCAATTTTTCTCCACCAAGTATTATTTCGGAATTATTTTTTTTGGAAAAAAACTTGCTATCCATTTGTGGGTTTGCATTTTCCTCAACTGCATTTCCATACTCAGCTTGATTTTCCCCGTAAAAAATAAGTTGAATGTTAAATTTTAACGCTATTAAAGGCCCAATAATTCTTTGACCGATAATAAAGGGTTGAAATGGGTGGAGTAAATTTTGGAATGCTAATTTAGTTAAAAGTTTATGCACTTTTCCATTTGGAGTAAAAAGAATATTATCGAAGCCGCCTATTTTTATCCAGTTATCAAAATTTTTCCATCCTATATCAGTATACATGTGTGGAGCCCATGTAATGGTTAATGGATTCATTCCATATTTATATTTTAGAATATGTGCTGTGTAGGCACTATCTTTACCTCCACTTCCTGGAATAATACAATCATAACCAGTTGGTTTTCTATATTTTTCTAACAATTCAATTAATTCATTTTCTCTTTTTTCCCAATCAATTTTTTTTTTTGTTTCATTATAATTACATGCATCGCAGACAGAAGTATTTTCATCAATATTTAAACCGGATTTTTGATTACTAATATTCTTGAATTCAACAACACTTTGAGGTCTTTGATTACTCATTACACATTTTGAACAAAACACCACATTTTCAGGCAATCCGTACATTGAAAAATTTTTTGACATTTTAGTTTATAGAATTTTTAATTAATGTTTCTAAAAAGTCCAATCCAATTTTTGAACTTTTTTCGGGATGAAACTGAGTTCCAATGATATTAGAATTTTTTATTGTCATTGCACAAAAATTTTTATCATTATAAACAGAAGTTGCAATTTGGTTTTTACTATCTACTGGTTCAGCAATATAAGAGTGAACATAATAAAATTTTTGTTTATCGAATTGTTTAAGGTAATCAAATGTTTTATTTGGTTTAATATTGGTTTCAAACCATCCAACATTAGGGAGTATATCATTTTCACTATTAGATAATTTTTTAACTTTTCCATTTATCATTCCTAAACCAGTTGTATTATAATTCTCTGAACTTTCTTCAAAAAATAATTGCATTCCTAAACAAATTCCCATCAGAATATTATCTTTATTATTTGTATAGGATTTTAATTCGTTTAAAATTTGTTTTTCTTTAATTAATTTCATCGCTTGATTAAAAGCACCAACACCAGGTAAAATACATATATTTGATTTTATATTTTTTTGTTCAGAAAAAAAAACTGGGTTATACCCTAGAAACTTTAAACAGTTGAAGAGGCTCTTTATATTGCCCATTCCATAATCAACAATAGTTACTGATTTCATGATAAAATTTTTTTTATTTCAGAAATTTTTAAGGTTTTGTAGTGTAAAACAGAAGCTATAGCTACAGATATATTTTTAAATTTTGTTTTTAATTTTTCAACATGCTCTAAACTACCACAACCTCCTGAAGCAATTAATGGTTTTTTTATAATTTTTTCAACGTTCTCTATTAATTCAATATCGAAACCAGTCTCGGTTCCCTCTTTATCTATTGAAGTTAACAATATCTCTCCACATCCCTTACTCTGAATTTCCTTAATCCAATTTTTAACATCAAGATTAGTTTTTTCTCTTCCACAAAATTTATAAGGTTCCCATTTATCCTCTGAAATTTTTTTTGCCTCAATATTTACCAAAATTGTAGATTCACCAAAATTTGAGACTGCTTCTTTTAAAAAATCTGGATTTTCCAAAGCCTTAGAATTTATAGCTACTTTATCAGCGCCTGAGTTCAAAGCGTTTTCTATGTCTTTAAGTGATCGAATGCCACCTCCCAGAGTGATTGGAACAAAAATATCTTCTGTAATATTTTTTATTAAATCAAATAAATTATTTCTTCCATAAAGGCTTGCCACTGAGTCAATTATTAACAGCTCATCTATTCCACTAGAGTAATAATTTTTAGCGATATTTATGGGATCTCCAATTTTTCTTAATCCTTCAAGATTAATTCCTTTAATCACATAATTATTTTTTATATCGATTCTTGCTATAGTTCGCATAATAAAAAAAATTGTTATATCATAGAACTCTAGGAATGAATAAAAAAAGAACTCAAATTATTGGTCTTATACCAGCTAAAAAAAACTCACAAGACCTTAAAAATAAAAATTTAAAAAAATTAAATAACTTTTCATTGTTTGAATTGGCTATTTTAGCTGCAAAAAAATCAAAATTTATTAATAAAATTTATTTATCATCAGACTCAAAAAAAATATTAAATAGAGGTAAAAAATATAAAATTAACTTAGTTAAAAGAAAAAAGTCACTTAGCACAAACTCTGCCACTGCAAACTCATTGATACTTGATTTTATAAATCATAATTTAAAAAATAATAATAAAAATTGTTTAATCGTTTATCTTCAACCAACATCACCTTTTAGAAATAATATTCATATTGATGAAGCTATAAATAAGTTGGTTAAAAAAAAATTGAGATCTGTATTAAGTGTAAATGAAAATAAAAACTTTTTTAAGTCATTTAAAAAGAACAAGGATACTTTAAGTCCTTTTTTTGAAGATAAATACGTTACAAATAATCGACAAAATTTAAAGAAAATTTATTCACCAAATGGGGCAATATATATTTTCTATGCAAGTGATTTTATTAAAAATAAAAAATTATCTTTTATTAAATCTGGATATTATCTGATGAATAGAATAGATAGTATTGATATAGATGATAAAGAAGATTATGAATTAGCAAAATTTCTTAGTAAAAAATATTTAAAAATTAAAAAATGAAATTTAAAATTGCTGGAAGAGAGATTGGGAATAATAAAGATCCACTTATAATCGCCGAAATAGGAATTAATCATAATGGAAATTTAGACCAAGCTATAGCAATTGCAGATAGTGCCATTAAGTCAGGAGCAGAGATTTTAAAACATCAAACTCATATACCTGATGAGGAAATGTCATTGGAAGCTAAAAGAACAATTCCAGGTAATTCAAATAAATCAATTTATAGTATTATTAAGCAGTGTGCGCTTTCAGAGACTGATGAGGAGAAATTAATGAAATATATCAAATCAAAAAAAAAAATCTTTATTAGCACACCTTTTTCTAAGGCTGCTGTAGATAGATTGATTAGATTTGGTATTCCTGCATTTAAAATAGGATCAGGGGAATGGAATAACTTAGATTTAGTTAAGTATGTTTGTAAATTTAAAAAACCTATAATCATGAGCACAGGCATGAGTTATTTAAATGAACTTCGAAAAACAGTAAATTACATTAATAACAAAAAAATTCCTCTAGCACTCTTGCATTGTACGAATGTTTATCCGACACCCTTGCAAAAGAGTAGATTGAATTCGATTTCTTTAATGAAAAAAACCTTTAAGAATAATATTATAGGTTATTCAGATCATACAGTTGGTTTACATGCCTCTTACGTAGCACTAAGCTTAGGGGCCAAAATAATTGAAAAACATTATGTAGACACACATGACAGAAAAGGTCCAGATGTGTCTTGTTCAATGGATAAATATCAATTGCAAGAGTTACTTTCTGCTTCAAAATTTATACCAAAATCAATAACTGGTAAAAAGGAACCTTTAAAGGAAGAAAAGGTGACAATGAATTTTGCATTTGCATCAGTAGTTTCCAAAATTTTTATAAACAAAGGATCTTCCCTAAACGAAAAAAATATTTGTTTAAAAAGGCCTGGTAATGGAGATTTTCTTTCTAAAGATTTTAGTAAATTAATTGGAAAAAAAGCCGTAGTTGATATTAAAAAAAATATCCAAATTAAGAAAAAATATATTAAGTGAAAACTATTACATTTATAACTGGTACTAGGGCTGATTATGGAAAAATTAAATCATTAATTTTAGAATTACAAAAAAAAAAGTTTAAATTCAAAACTAATTTAATAATTACAGGCATGCATAATGTTAGAAAATACGGGCATACTATAGATGAAATAGAAAAAGATAAGATTCAAAATTGCTATAAATTTAATAATCAGTCAAAAAATGCGACTATGGACATAGTACTGGCTAATACAATTAAGGGAATAAGCAAATTTATTCAAAATAATCATACAGATTTAATAGTTGTACATGGTGATAGAGTAGAATCTCTTGCTGGGGCAATTACTGGTTGTTTAAATAATATTAAAGTAGCTCATATTGAAGGAGGTGAAATTTCTGGAACTGTTGATGAAATCTTAAGACATTCTATATCTAAACTGTCACATTTGCACTTTGTAACAAATAAAATTGCAAAACAACGACTCCTACAAATGGGAGAAAAAAGCAAAAATATTTTTTCAATTGGATCTCCGGATGTAGATTTAATTTTAAAAAAAAATCTACCCAATATTTCCGAGGTAAAGAGAAGGTATAATATTTTGTTCCAAAATTATGCAATTTTTTTATTCCATCCAGTTACAACAGAGTTAAAAAAAATTAAGTATCAAATAAAATCATTTTTAAAGTTAATTAAAAAAAGCAAATTTAATTATGTAATTTTACTACCAAACAATGATCTTGGTAGCGAAATTATATTAGAACAAATTTTTATTTTAAAAAAAAAAAATTTCTTAAATATAAAAATTTTACCATCAATGAGATTTGAATATTACTTAACGTTATTAAAAAATTCAAATTTCATAATGGGAAACTCAAGCTCAGGAATTATGGAGGCACCGTATTATGGTGTGCCTACTATTGATTTTGGTTCTAGACAAAAAAATAGAGCCAAATTAAGTTCTGTAATTTCTGTAAATGATTTTTCAAAAATAGATAGCTTGATAAACAAGTTTAAAGTTAAAAAGTACAAATTTAAGCCACTTCATTATTTTGGTACTGGAAATAGTCATAAAAAGTTCTTATCAATTTTAAATCAGAAAAGAATTTGGAGTATTAAAAATCAAAAACAGTTTATTCAATTAAATATTAAAAATTTTTAATCCTGAATTTTGTAATTTTAATAATGAAATTAATTATTTAACAAAGTCTAGTTATTTACTCCCTTATTTTTAATATATTAATTGATCACAATTTAACGTAGTAATCTGCTTATTATTTTATAATTTTTATTATTTTTTTTAGAAAAAATTCGCTAATCTTTGCATTAAAAACTTCATGTTTACAGTATGTACTTTTATTAGCCACTTCTTTTTTAAATGAGGTCCAAAAAAAATCTTGTAATTTAGTTTTTTTAAAACTTTTCTTATTAAAATTATTTAAAAATTCCTTTGTTGCTTGATATATTTCTTCTGATGTATTTTTTTTTAAAAAAATTCTCTTTTTCTTGAATTCAAAAGAGTCATATATTTCATGACAATTTTTTTTTACTATTTCAGAAAAAGTTAATTCTTTTTTAGATAATGCATCAAAATATCTTTGAAATATAATCATAAAATTTTTAGAATTAGCCTGTATATCTGATATAGGACAAACATTTGTGTATAAAATTGGTCTATTAAAAATTTTTGGAACCTCATCGTACCCAACACTTGAAGATATGCAGAATTTACAAATAGATCCTAAGTAAATCTCTAATAAATCACTATGAAATTTACAATTAAATAACTCAATATATTTTTTATTATTTATAGGTAATTTTTTTTGAAGATATTTACCCATTCGTATTACGTGATAATTATTTTTTATAAGATACTTAATTGCTTTTTTGTACGTATTTACATTTGGATCTCTAAAATTATGATAATTAAATAAATGCATTTTGCCTTTTATCAGCATAGTCTTTTTTAAAAAATTGCTATCTCTTAATATTACTAGAACAATTTTTTTTTCATCAATTTTATTTATCTTCAATATATTTTTGCAGTAGGCAATTTCTTCTGGCGTAAATGTTATAATATTTTTATTTTTTGGTAAAAGATTTTTAAAATCCCTACAGCGTGTTTCTGAGATACCAGCTAAATGCTCTCTTAAGTTAAAAAAACTAAATATTAACCAAAATGGTCTAATTAAATAAACAGAAAAAATAGATACTTTTCTTCTCCACATTTTTTCTAGTTGCTGATTTGATATTTTGTTTGGAAAGTATAGAAAATCAAATAATTTTCTTTGTTTAGCAATTTTTTTTTTATCAATTAGGTACAACGCAGTATCAGTTACAAAATGACCTATTCTATCAGAGTGAATTAATCCAAATCTTAATAAAATTAAATTTTTAGTTAAAATAATTATTGGAACAAATAATAGTGCTATTGGTAATAAAATAATTAAATATTTTTCTTGTTTAATTGCCTTATATACTCTTATAATTTTATTCATTATTTTATTTATATATAGTTGAAATAAATATTAGAAAAACTATTTTTTTTAAATTATTTTATATATCACTTCTACGTTTTTTGAGTTTTATTTAGTATTACTATCCGTATCAACTTACTAACCAATTTAATTAATTGTTTAAATTTTTTTAACTTTAATATTCTGACCCATCTACATTCCATATAGCACCTGAACAATAAGATGCGACTTTAGAAGTTAAGAAATATATAACAGAGGTTATCTCAACAGGTTTTGCTAACCTACCAATAGGTAAATGATTTTTTTTGTAATTTTTCCAAAATGAATTGTTTTTTTTTTGAGAAATAGTCATATATCTTTTTGGTAATTCTATAGGTCCAGGACAAACACAGGAAACTACTATTTTATCTTTTATTAATCTTCTTGAGATACTTGACACATAAGTATTAAGAGCCGACTTAGCAGAAGAGTATGGAGATGGTGCAACATAATTATATGCGGCTGAAGAGGACACGTGAACAATCCTACCCCATTTCTTTTTTTGCATATAGGGTATAAAATGTTTGTTTATTTCAACAACATACCCAATATTACTTTTCCATACAAATTCATAGCTTTTATAGTCAACATCGTGGTTATAAATTTTTTGAGATCCTCCAACATTGTGAATTATTATATCGAAAAAAATTTTATTTTTTTTAAGATTTTCTAAAACTTCTTTCAATTTTTCTAAATCAGAAATATCGCAACTTATCTGTCTAACTTTTTTTTTTATTTTAGAGTTAACCTTTCTTGAAATACTTGTAACACTGTAATTTTTATTCAAATATAGTTTCGTAATATGGATACCTAAACCACTGGAACCACCGACTATTAATACTTTTTT